>JBJOKR010000073.1:0-20518 GCA_046045995.1 Pseudomonadota bacterium
GCGTGGGGGCTGCGCCCTTTCCCCCCCATCGCGGTCCCGCGCCGCAGGCATTCAGGACGATTGCGCTTCGCGCGGGGTTGGACACCAAGGTCACCACGGGCACCAAGCCCCCGTGAGACCCCGTGCACCCCGTGACCCCATGGTGAAAAAGCTTTTCAAACCAGAGCGGTAGAACCGTTACTGCACCGCCCGCCCCACAGGTCCCTTGGTGATCTTGGTGACCTTGGTGTCCAACACCAAAAGCACCGCGCCCTCACTCCCCCCGCGTCATCGCGTGGATCAGGATGGCGGCGGTGGCGGCGACGTTCAGGGATTGGACGGCGCCGCTGCCGGGGATCGTCGCCACCTCCCGGCAGGCGCGCAGGGTTTCCGGCGGCAGGCCGTGCTCCTCATTCCCCAGCACCACCGCCACGGGCGGGGCAGCGGTCCCGTTGCCGGTACGGCCGTGCAGGTGGGTCAGGGGGCGGTGGTCGCCCAGCGCCGTGGCCAGGGTGCGGTACCAGCTGCCAAGCCGGGCGACGGCGGGGGCAAAGGGGGCGGCGCGGTACAGGTCCACATGCTCGAACCCGCCCTCCGCCACCCGGTAGGCGGATTCCGACGGCAGCGCCTGGCCCGGATGGTCGGACAGGACGATGCGGGTCAGGCCGAAGAAGGCAGCCGTCCGCACGATGGCGCCCAGATTATTGGGGTTGGACACCCCATCCATTAGCAACAGCGGCGCCCCCTCCCGGGCCCAGAGCCGGGCCGCCTCCAGGTCCAGGGGCCGGACCGGCCGGGCCGGGGCCACGGCCACGACACCGCCATGCAGGGGCGATCCCAGGATCTTCTCCAGCTCCGCCCCCTCCACCAGCCGGTAGGGACGGCGACGCGCCGCAAGAAGGGCGCAGGCCCCACCCAGCAGCGGGGCCGTGCGGGCATCGAAATACAGCCGCTCCACCCGCTCGGCATCGGCGGCGAACAGGGCCTGCACCGCCGACAGCCCGGCGATCCGGAATGGCTTGGCCCCAGACCGTTCGGGACCCGACCGCTCCGGTCCCGACCGCTCAGGACCAGGGGGACGATCCCCGCCCGTTCGACGCGGTGCGGCCGCCTTCCGTACCCCGCCCTCGCCCGGGCGCTGCCCTCCGCCGGCCCCGGGGCCCTGCCCCTTGCCCGTTCCGGGCTTGCCCGGCCGCCCCTGCCCCGCCATCATCCGCCTTCCCGATGCAAAACGCCCCGCCCGGGTGATAGCCCGGACGGGGCGTGATGGTCAAAGCCCGGTGGCGGAGAGCCTCCTCTCCCCCTGAGTTAGAGGGGTTTTCGGCGCCCCACCCCTGCCGTCAGTCCGCTTCCCCGCCCAGGCGCTGCGGCGCCTTGCGCGGCAGGGTGGGCTTGGCGGAGGGGTCGGCGGTCAGCCAGCGCCCGCCCCGCTTCACTCGCAGCCAGGACCAGACCATCCCGTGGCGCGCATCCTCCACCGCCAGCAGCATGGCGGGCATCAGGATCAGCACCAGCAGGGTGGCCGTGCCGATGCCGAAGACGAAGGTGATGGCCATCGGGATCATGAACTGCGCCTGGAGCTGGGTTTCCAGCAGCAGTGGCAGCAGGCCGAAGATGGTGGTGAGCGAGGTGAGCGTGACTTGGCGCAGCCGTTCCACCGATCCGTCGACGACGGCATTGTGCAGCGGCTCGCCCCCCGCATGGCGTTCATCGATGCTGGTGACGACCTGGATGCTGTCGTTCACCAGGATGCCGGCCATGCCCATGATGCTGATATAGCTCATCATCGTCATGTCCGCCCCCATCACCAGGTGGCCGACCACCACACCGGCGACCGAGAAGGGGATCACCATCATCACCGCGATGGGCCGGGCGAAGCTGCCCATGATCCAGGCCAGGACCAGATAGATGGAAACCATGGCGACGATGATGCCGACCGTGAAGTCCATCCAGAAATCCGCTTCCTGCTGGGCGCCATCATCCAGATCGCGGGAGATCCCGTACTTCTCCAGGATGCGGGGCAGCTGCTCCTTCTCCACCTGCTCCCGGATCTCCCCGGGATTGGCGACATTGGTGTCCACCTCGGCGAAGACGGAGATGGTGCGCAGCCCGTCCACCCGCAGGATACGGGCCAGACCCGGACGCTCCGTCAGTTCCACCACATCGGCCAGCGGCACCTCCCCTCCCCCGGGGGCGCGCAGGCGCAGGTTCCGCAACGCCTCCTCCGACTGGTCGGCGGCGGGCAGGCGGACCCGCAGGGTCACCTCCTCGTCGCCGCGGGCGAAGCGCTTGGCGATGGCCCCGTCCAGGGCATCGCGCAGCTGGCGGCCGACCATCTCATTGGTGAAGCCCAGGGCCTCCCCCCGCGGGGTGACGCGGATGACCAGCTCGTCCTTGCCGGTGGGCAGGTTGTCCTGGATGCCGCTGACACCGGCATAGCCGCGCAGCAACTCCTGCAGCTCGTAGGAGGCCTGCTTCAGCACATAGGGATCATCGTGCTGGAGACGCCAGCCAACGCCGCTGCCGCCGAAGCCGATGCGCTCCTCCTCGAACACCACCTGGTCGATGCCGGGCAGCAGGCGGGTTTCCGCCTCCCACAGCTTCAGGATATCCGGCAGGCGGTCGTCGCGGGTGTCGGCGGGGGTCACCTCCACCTCCATCCCGCCCATGTAGTCACCCACCTGGGAGACGACGCGGCTTTCCACCGTGGCGCCCACCTGGCCCAGGGTCATGGTCACCAGCCCGCCCCGCTGGTAGCCCAGCTTCTGCTCCACCCGGTAGATCGCGGCCTCCGCCTCGTCCAGCTGCTGGGCGACCACGTCGCGCGGCGTGCCGGGGGAGAAAAAGACGTTGAGCGCCATCGCCTGGCCTTCCGGCTGGGGCGAGAAGTTGAAGTTCACCCGCCCGCCGCTCTGAAGCCCGATGGCGATGATCATGGCGCCGACAGCCATGGCGATGGTGCTGTACCGGTTGTCCACCGCCCACTGCACGACCTTGCGGAAACGCCCGTCCCGGAACCGCAGGAACCCGGCCTCGAACCGGGTGCGCAGCGGGTGCGACCGGCCCGTGTCCCGTTCCAGGGCATGGCGGATATGGCTGGGCAGGGTGACGAAGCAGCCAATCAGGCTGGCGATGATGACGGCGATGGCGATCATCGGCAGAGGTTCGACGAAATCGCCCGTCGGCCCCTGCATCATCAGCATCGGGGCGAAGGCGGCCACGGTGGTGACGGCCGCCGCCGTCACCGGCCAGAACATGCGCCGCGCCGCCGTTTCCACCGCGCGGGACGGGTCCCAGCCCCGTTCACGCAGGGTCTGGGCGTGCTCGGCCACGACGATGGCATCATCGCAGATGATGCCGACCATCATGATCAGGGCGAACAGGCTCATCATGTTGATGCTCTGTCCCAGCCACAGCATGATGGCGAAGGTGACCGCAAGGGAGGTGAGGACGTCCACCACGATCCAGAACGTCACCCGCGGGCGAAGGAAGCAGTACAGGACCGCGAAGACCAGGACCATCCCGCCCAGGGCGTTGTCCACCAGCATGTCGATCCGCTGTTCCAGATAGGATGTTTCGCGGTTGAACACCTCCACCGTCACATTTGGCGGCACCTGGGACTTGAAGGTCTCCAGGTACTGGTCGACCGTGCGGGTGATGGCCAGCAGGTCGCCGGTCATGGCCTTGCGCAGGGTCAGCTTGATGGCCGGGTGGCCGTTGCGCCGGTTGGTGGAAGCGCCGTCCTGGAACTCCTCCCGGACGGAGCCGATCTGATCCAGGGTCAGGCGGTTGCCGTTCTCATCCACCCGCAGGGTCAGGCTGCCGACACCGGCCGCATCCTCCTGCTGGCCCAGGGTGCGGAGCTGCTTCTCCACCCCGCCGGTGAGCGAGCCGGATGGCACGTCGGTGGAGGACTGGCCGATGCGCCGGGCCACCTCCGACAGGGTGATGTCCAGCCGGTCCAGCTCCGCCGCCGGGATCTCCACCCAGATCTCGCTGTCGCGCAGACCCTGCATGTCGACCCGGTCCACGCCCCGGTTCATCAGCTCCGACCGCAGGCGCTTGGCATGGCTGCGCAGGGCCGCCTCCGGCACCGGGCCGGACAGCACCACCTCCATGATCTGGTCGGTGATGACGAAGCGGCTGATGATCGGTTCCTCGGCACCCTCGGGCAGGGTGGTGACATTGGCCACCGCCTGCTCAACATCGGCGACCGCCTTCGCCATGTCGGTATCGTTCTCGAATTCGATGAACAGCTCGCCGATGCCCTCGCGCGACCGGCCGGTGACCTCGTCCACCCCGTCCAGGAAGCGGATCTCCCGCTCCAGCGCCTCGACGATGCCGCGGTCCACGTCATCGGCCGAGGCTCCGGGCCAGGGCACGATGACGCTGAGGCCGGGCACCTCGAAATCGGGATCGATCTGGACCTCCAGCTTCATCAGGCCCCAGATGCCGCCGATCAGCATCAAGAACATGACGATGTTGGCGGCGACCCGGTGACGGACGAAACTGCGGATGATGCCGGAGGGGTTCATTGCCCGTCCTCCTTCCCGGTCTGGGTGTCATCGCCAGCGGTTGCGCCGGCCTCACCGGGCCCGGCAGCCGGCGGGGCCTCGGCCGACTGGGCCGCGGGCTCGTTCTCGGAGGTGCCGGTGCCACGGATGGCCACCTTCACGCCCCCCGCGATCTCCTGGAAGCGGGTGGTGACCACCTTGTCCCCGTCGGTCAGACCGGCGCCGATATAGACGCTGCCGCCGTCGCGGGACAGAACCTCCACGATCCGCGCCTCCAGCCGTTCCTCTCCATTCACCACATAGACACGGTCGTCGCCGTGCAGCGCGGTGGGGGGGAGCTGGACCACGCCGGCATAGACCCGGTCGGGCAGGTTCACACTGACGAAGGCACCGGGGCGCAGGGCCTCGGCCAGGAAATTGCCGTCCAGCCGGACAAAGATGCCAACACCGCCGGTGCGCGTGTCGATCCGGTCGATCACCCGTTCCACATGGGCGGGATAGCTGAACTGGCTGCTGCCCAGGGCCCATACCACCTCCGCCGGGCGGCCGATCAGGCCCTGGCTGTCGGCGGCCAGCCGGCCATAGGTCTCCGTCGGCAGGGTGACCAGCACCTCAAGCCCGGCGGCACCGGACAGCACGGCCACCCGGTCGCCCGGGCCGACGCGCATCCCCTCCTCCACCGCGACAGACCCGATGAAACCGTCGAACGGTGCCACCAGGCGGGTGCGCTGGAGATCGGTTTCGGCCTTGGTCAGGGCTGCGGTCAGCCGGTCCACCACCGCCTGCTGCTGACGCACCCGCGCTTCGGATGCGGTGAAGCCCTGTTCCATCTGCTGCACGGCCAGTTGGCTCTGCTCCAGCCGCGGGGCGGCGACGGCGCCGCGGCGGAACAGCTCCTCGTTCCGGGTCAGCTCACGCCGGCGCAGTTCCAGCTGCTGGGACTCGGCGATGACATTGGCGCGGAACTCATCCAGCCGCGCGCGCGCCTCATCCAGCAGGGCGCGGGTCTCCGCCACCTGAAGCTCGTAATCCAGGGGCTCGATGGTCATAAGCAGTTCGCCTGCGCGGACGACACCGCCGTCGTTCAGGACCGGCGCCACCTGCTCCACCGTTCCGGCCACAAGCGGGCGCAGATCGACGGAGCGGCCGGCGGCGACCGTTCCCAGCGCCTGGATCCGGGGCTGGTGGTCGGCCCGGCGGGTGGCGACCACGTCCACCGCCCAGCTCCGTTCGGGCTTGGCCTCCCGCTGCACCTCCGGCGCCGTCGCGTTCAGCACGGCGCAGCCAGCGACGGCGGTCAGAAGGATACCCACCGGCACGGTCAGCCGGCGCCAGCGCTTCAGGCCGCTGATGACGGCCCCGCCCAGGGCCGCGGCCCGGGTCCGCGGGGGTACTTGTGTGAAGGTACCGGCGTCGGCGCCGGTCGTTTCCGTCGGTCCGGTGGTGACCGCGGTGCTCAAGGAATCCATGCCCCTCTCCTGCGCGAACAGGTCGTTTCCGTCAGGCGTCCCAGACCGGCTTTGGCCGGAGGGTGCGCCGTTCCCCGGTCCGCTTCAAGCAGGACCCGTGCCAGTCCGCGTGGACATGGTAATTCCCTTGTGTTTCCGGGGTATTGCAGAGACTCGTCGTCCTTTGTGACCAGGGCTTGTGGCAAAAAAGGCGAAAGGATGGCGGCTACAGCCATCGTTGCGGCGGACATGACGATTTCAGCACCGTCGCTGAAACAGGAAGTCTGGGCTCCCTGTCCGGAATCGGACAGCCTGGACAGTCGACCACCGCACCCCGCAGGGGCCGCAACCGAAGCGTCGGGGAAAACGGGAGGGGGATTGCCCCCATCCGCGCCCCTGTGGCTGGACCCAGTTCCAACGATCCCAGGCCGCTTCCCCGCCACGGCCACCATGCTATCGTGCCGACAGCATGAATGCGGTTCGGGAGACGGATGCGGTGGTGTCGGGGCGGATCCTGATGACGGCCCTGCTGCTGGTCACTCCCCCCCTGCCGGGCGGGGCGGCGGCGCAGGAGGGGACGGCAGCGGCACCGGCACCACCACCGGCCCGGGCGGGGGAGCCGGATTCCTTCAGCCTTTGCATCCGCCGGGCGCTGGACATGGCCACCCGCAGCGGGCGCCCGGCCGCGACCCTGGTCAATACGGCCGATCTGCGCCTGATCCAGGTCTTCGTCGGCCGCCACACCATCCTGTTCGACTGCCGTCGTCCTGGCACAGCCGCGGCGGGGGACAGGCCCCAGGACCGGCGGCCGTAACCGCGGTCCGCCGCCCCCTCAGGCAGCGTTGCTGCGCCGGTCCGACCGGTCCCTGAACAGCGACAGGCCCAGGGACCGGACGGCGACCATGGTCTTGAAGGTGCCATCGCTGCGCCTGCCCTGGTCGCTGCTGTCGGCGGGGCCGAAGATCATCAGCAGACTGCCGGCGGCGAAATCCGCGGAGGGAGGCTGGCGGTCCAACGGCAGGATAAGGCGCCGGACAAGGAGGTGATCCCCGTCCTCATACGTCACCTCATCCAGGCTGGAAAGGGGGCGGAACGCCCCGGCGCACAGGGCATAGGCGGGGATCAGATCGGCCAGATAGGACGGTGGCATGAGCCGGGCCAGGGTAAGGCCCGTGGGGTCCCGGCCCAGCCCCGCCACTATCCCGTCGGAGGCACGAGCGATCAATGCATCCCGGATGGAACGTCCCGCCAGGACAAGCAGAACGGCGCTGTCAAGCATTCCGGCCGGAACCCGGTCCGGATCGAAGACATCCGCCGGCACGGCCGGGTCCATGGTCGCCGCCGTCAGCCAGTGGATCAGCGCCCGGTGCTGGGCATCGTTGGTCAGGTCGTCCTGACTGAACACATCATGCATGGCGATACCCCGATGGCGATACCCCGACATCCGGCCCTTGGCCGTTCGACGCAACCTGGAAACTGCCCCCCCCCGGCGGATCATCATTCCCTGTCCCGCCAGAGGATGCATCCCATGCTGAGGGATAGGCTACACCCGCCCGCCCGCCCTGGACAGGCCCCGAATCCGGCCCCTTTCCATGCCGCAGCGCACCACCGCACTGCGGCAGCAACATCCCGACCCACACCGGAAGGAATCGGTACGATCCGAGTCCGATGCTGCGGTGCTTCGGACAGAAAATATGTCAGTAGCATTGACCTATTTTCTGGTCTAGCATCGGGGTCTTCATCGGGGTGGAGATGGGCCGGGACAGGCCCCGCATCCCCAGGGGGCTGGACAAGGGCGCGACCGGCGACGGGTCGGCAGGGGGAGGACGCGGATGGCGATGCAGGCACGGGCGCTGGCGACGGTGTCGCTGGACGACAAATACGCCCTGGAGAAGGGCCGGGTCTTCATGACCGGGACCCAGGCGCTGGTACGCCTGCCCATGCTGCAGCGGCAGCGGGACATGGCGGCGGGGCTGAACACCGGGGGCTTCATCTCCGGCTACCGCGGATCGCCGCTGGGCGCCTATGACCAGGCGCTTTGGCAGGCGCGTCGGTTCATGAAGAACGGCAACATCCATTTCCAGCCCGGCGTGAATGAGGAGCTGGGGGCCACCGCCGTCTGGGGCAGCCAGCAGGTGAACCTGTGGGGCGGGGCAAGGGTCGATGGTGTCTTCGGCATCTGGTACGGCAAGGGCCCGGGTGTGGACCGCTCCATCGACGCGATCAAGCATGCGAACTTCGCCGGCACCTCGCGTCATGGCGGGGTCCTGGCCTTCGCCGGTGACGACCACGCCTGCAAATCCTCCACCCTGCCGCACCAGTCCGACCATGCGTTCATGCATGCCTTCATGCCGGTGATCAACCCGGCGGGCGTTCAGGAATTCCTGGACCTGGGCCTGATCGGCTGGGCCCTGTCGCGCTATGCCGGAACCTGGGTCGGCTTCACCACCGTGGCCGACACGATCGACACCACGGCCATCGTGAACATCGACCCGATGGGCCTGGACATCGTCATGCCGACGGATTTCGAGTTGCCGCCGGGCGGCCTGAACATCCGTCTGCACGACACGCCGCTGATCCAGGAAGCGCGGATGATCGACTGGAAGCTGGCGGCGGCCCAGGCCTTCGCCCGCGCCAACCGGATCGACCGTGTCGTCTTCGGCCATGAGCGCCCGCGCCTGGGCATCGTCACCATCGGCAAGTCCTACCTGGATGTGCGCCAGGCCATGGATGAGCTGGAGATGACGGAGGAGATGGCGAAGGACCTGGGCCTTGGCATCTACAAGGTGGCCATGGCCTGGCCGCTGGAGCCGGTGGGCATCCGCGCCTTCGCCGAGCCGACCGAGCAGCTGATCGTGGTGGAGGAGAAGCGCTCCGTCCTGGAGGCGCAGATCAAGGACCAGCTCTACAACTGGGACCGCCGCCCCTATGTCGTCGGCAAGACGGATGAGGAGGGCAAGCCCCTTTTCACCGCCAAGGCGGAGCTGTCGCCCATCGACATCGCCCGCACCATCGCCGAGCGACTGTTGAAATACGGCCCCAACAGCCACCTGGAGCGGCGGCTGGATGCGATCAACGCCCAGCTGCGCCGGACGACGGCGGCGGCGACCGTGATCCGCGCGCCCTTCTACTGCTCCGGCTGCCCGCACAACACCTCCACCAAGCTGCCGGAGGGGAGCCGCGGGCTGGCCGGCATCGGCTGCCATTACATGGTCACCTGGATGGGCCGGAACACCGATGTGTTCAGCCAGATGGGCGGGGAGGGCGTGCACTGGATCGGCCAGAGCCCGTTCGTGGAGGATGAACACGTCTTCGCCAATCTTGGCGACGGCACGTATTTCCACAGCGGCATCCTGGCCGTCCGCGCCGCGGTCAGCGCCAAGGTGAACATCACCTACAAGATCCTGTACAACGACGCGGTCGCCATGACCGGCGGCCAGCCGGTGGATGGCACCCTGTCCGTCCATGACATCGCCCAGCAACTGGATGCGGAGGGGGTGGCGAAGATCGTCGTCGTCTCCGACGGGCCGGAGAAGTATGGGCTGGGCGCCGGGCTGCCCCACGGCACCAAGGTCTTCCATCGGGATGAGCTGGACCAGGTGCAGCGCGACCTGCGGGAGATCAAGGGCGTGTCCGTCCTGATCTATGAGCAGACCTGTGCCGCGGAGAAGCGCCGCCGCCGCAAGCGCGGCAAGTTCCCCGACCCGGCCAAGCGCGTGGTCATCAACGAACTGGTCTGCGAGGGCTGCGGCGACTGCTCCACCCAGTCCAACTGCCTGTCCGTGACCCCCGTGGAGACGGAGTTGGGGCGCAAGCGCCAGATCGACCAATCGTCCTGCAACAAGGATTTCAGCTGCCTGAAGGGATTCTGCCCCAGCTTCGTGACGGTGGAAGGCGGTTCCTTGAAGAAGCCGAAGCCGGCAAAAGCGGGCAGTGCCGCGGCGGAGATGGACCTGCCGGAACCGGTGATCCCGACCCTGGACAAGCCCTGGAACATCCTGGTCACCGGCATCGGCGGCACGGGCGTGGTCACCATCGGCGCCATCGTCGGCATGGCCACCCATCTGGAAGGCCGCGGCTTCACCGCCATGGACATGGCGGGCCTGGCCCAGAAGGGCGGGGCTGTGACCAGCCACCTGCGCATCGCCGACAGCCCGGCCGACATCCACGCCAACCGCATCGTCGCCGGCGGCGCGGACCTGCTTCTGGCCTGCGACGTGGTGGTGGCGGCCAATGCCGACAGCCTGTCCAAGCTGCGCGGCGGCCATACCCGCGCGGTGGTGAACACGGCGGAGACGGTGACCGCCGCCTTCGTCACCAACCCGGATGCGAAGATCGGGGCGGACAACCTTGTGACCACCATCGCAAAGGCGGCCGGCGGGGCGGAGCAGGTGAGGGCGCTGGACGCGACGAAGATCGCCACGGCGCTGTGCGGCGACAGCATCGCCACCAACCTGTTCATGCTGGGCCATGCCTTCCAGCAGGGGCTGATTCCCATCTCCTCCACCGCCATCGAGAAGGCGATCGAGATGAACGGGGCGGCGGTGCGGATGAACACCGATGCCTTCCGCTGGGGCCGCCGGGCCGCGCTGGACCTGCCCGCCGTGCTGGACGCCGCCTTCCCCAAGCAGACGGGCGAGGGCGACCTGTACGCCCACCGTCGCCTGTCGGAAACGGTGGAGGAGATGGTGGCCCGCCGGGTGGAGCATCTGACCGGCTACCAGAACGCCGCCTATGCCCAGGCCTACAGCGACATGGTCGCCCAGGTGCGTGCGGCCGAGGCGGCGAAGACCCCCGGGCGGGAGGAGCTGACCCGCGCCGTGGCCCGCTACCTGTTCAAGCTGATGGCCTACAAGGATGAGTATGAGGTGGCGCGGCTCTACACCGACAGCCGCTTCCTGGATCAGGTGAAGGCGCAGTTCGAAGGGGATTGGAAGCTGAAGTTCCACCTGGCCCCGCCGGCCACGGCTCCGCGCGATCCGGTGACCGGCCACCTGAAGAAGCAGGAATTCGGCCCCGCCATGCTCCTGGGCTTCCGGCTGCTGGCCAAACTGAAGGGCCTGCGCGGCACGAAGCTGGACATCTTCGGCCGCAACCCGGAACGGGTGATGGAGCGCCGCCTGATCCAGGATTACCGCGCCGTGGTTGCCGACCTGGTTGCCGGCCTGACCCCCGCCAACCATTCCCTGGCGGTGGAGATCGCATCCATCCCAGAGAAGATCCGTGGCTTCGGCCATGTGAAGGAAGCCCACCTGGAGAAGGCCAAGGCGGAGGAAGCCCGCCTGCTCGCCCGCTGGCGCACGCCCCCCACCCCGGCTGTGGCCCAGGCGGCGGAGTAAACAGGAAGCGACGGCAGGTGCATCGGGCGGGGGCGGTGGTGTAGGGTGCGGGTGTTCCATCGCCCGTATCCGACCCCGCCGCCCTGAAGGCCGCCATGAAGATCGATCCCGCCCGCCTGCCCTACCGCCCCTGTGTCGGCATCATGCTGTTGAACGGGGAGGGGCGGGTCTTCGTCGGCCGGCGCAAGGACACGCCCGATGCCTGGCAGATGCCCCAGGGCGGGATCGACAAGGGCGAAAGCCCCCGCGACGCCGCCCTGCGCGAGCTGCTGGAGGAGATCGGCACCGACAAGGCGGAAATGGTGGCGGAAACCGCTGGCTGGCACCGCTACGACCTGCCGCCCCACTTGCTGGGCAAGGTCTGGGGCGGCAAGTACCGCGGGCAGGAGCAGAAATGGCTTCTCTGCCGCTTCCTGGGACGGGACGGCGACATCGACCTGAACACCGACCACCCGGAATTCGATGCCTGGCAATGGGTCGCCGTGGACGACCTGATCGCCCGCATCGTCCCCTTCAAACGCGCAATCTACGAAGCCGTCGTCGCCGAGTTCAAGGACCACCTGTCCTGAAAAATCATTCCATAGGTCGCTGCGGGCCGTAGGTCGCTGCGAGCGAAGCGAGGGGCGACACCGCGCGCACCGGCCCAGGGCAAAGGAATGTCACCCTTCGGGCTTCGCCCTCGCAGTGACCTACGCAGCAAGCGTAATCCGACACACCCGGGCCCGAACCCCCGAATTACGCGGCGATGCGGTACATCTCCGCCTTCTTGCGCATGCGGCTATAGGCGAACTTGGCGGCCATGTCGTGCAGCCAGCCCTGGGGTTTCAGGCCGGAGGCCTTGAAGACCATGGCGACCATGCGGTCCAGGTGGTGCGGGCGGTAATAGCTGTAGGCCCGGCCGCAGTAATCGCGGAACGATTCCTCCCGCACATACGGCGCATCCCCGTTGTTGGCGGCGTGGTAAGCGAAGGCGAGTTCGTCGTCTTCCGTCTCATTGATGCGGGACAGGGCGACGCGCAGACGACCGAAGCGGCCCAACCCTTCCATATCCAGATAGCGCTTCAGGTGGTCGTAGAAAAGCTTGTAGTGGCGGAGTTCATCGGCCGCGATGCGGCGGCAGATCTCCTTCAACACCGGCTCCTCCGTCGCCTCCCCCAGCGCGGTGTAGTAACTGGACGTGCCGGTTTCGACGATGCAGCGGGCAACCAGCTCGCCCGACCGATTGCCGCGGGCCGACTGGCTGGCCGTAGTGTCCAGCCGGTAACCATCGCGGAACCGGGCCACCGACTCCTGGAAGTTCCAGGACGGGTCCACCGCCTCCGCCCAGCGGCCGAGGGCTTCGCCGTGCTGGACCTCCTCCACCGCCCAATCACGGGCGACGCGCTGGAAATCCGCATCATCGTGGAAGATGTTGCACAGCAGATCGGCATAATCATGGCCGTTGTATTCGACCAGCGCTGCCGCCTTGCACACCTTCAAAACGTCGGTATCGACGAGGGACAGGTCCAGGCGGTCCCAGGGAAGCCCCTCAACAGTCCAGTGCGTATACGCCATCGTCAAACCACGTCGTTGTCGGGCCGGCCGGGAAGGAAGCGGGCGGGCGACCCTTGCGGAGCGCCCGCCCCTTCACGCACCGTGAAGATCGGTATGGCAGGGCCGGCTTACAACAGGGCCGCCGTCCCGTTTCCGTCATGTCCGCTATACCGGGACTGTCGTGAAACTGCAACAATAGCGCCCAGCTGCCAGGCGGAATCCTGAAACATCCGGCTCCGACGCACCGGGATCAGTGCGCGACCGGCTGACCCGTCACCAGTTCCAGCTTGGTGGCAGTCGCAGCGATCCGCGCCTTCACCGTCTTGCGTTCGGTCTCGGTCTTCGCCTCGCCCAGGTCTTCACGCAGGTCGACCAACGTCTTCTGCAGGACTGCGGCATCCAGCGCCTTCACGGCATCCAGCTCCATCGCCTCCTGCGCCAGTACGGTCACCCGCTTCTCTGTCACCTCGGCGAATCCGCCAGCGACGAAGATCTGGCGGGAGACATCGGTCTGGTTGGCGGCATAGACGTCGATGACGCCCGGCTTCACCGTGACGATCATCGGGGCATGGCCCGGCAGCACACCGAACAGGCCGTCGGCCCCCGGCACCACCACCATCTCGACCGGCTGGGACACCAGGAGCTTCTCCGGCGATACCAGCTCGAATTCAACCTTGTCGGACATGGCTCAAAACCCTTTGCGAACATGCAGGGGGGCGGAGCCACCCCCTCACCCGGCCCGGCACCGCCGGACGATCCCTCCCCCCCTTGGTGGGGGGGAGGGGTACCGATTACGCCGCCTCGGCGGCCATCTTGCGGGCCTTCTCGACAGCCTGGTCGATGTTGCCGACCATGTAGAAGGCGGCTTCCGGCAGGTGGTCGTAGTCGCCATTGACGATGCCCTTGAAGCCCTTGATCGAGTCTTCCAGGCTCACCAGCACGCCCGGTGTGCCGGTGAAGACCTCCGCCACGTGGAAGGGCTGGGACAGGAAGCGCTGGATCTTGCGGGCGCGGGCCACGACCAGCTTGTCCTCTTCCGACAGTTCGTCCATCCCCAGGATGGCGATGATGTCCTGCAACGCCTTGTACTGCTGGAGCACCTTCTGCACGGAGCGGGCGACGTTGTAGTGCTCCTCACCCACGATGCGCGGGTCGAGCGCGCGGGAGGTGGAGTCCAGCGGGTCCACGGCCGGGAAGATCGCCTGCTCGGCGATGGCGCGGGACAGCACGGTGGTGGCGTCCAGGTGGGCGAAGGACGTGGCCGGGGCCGGGTCGGTCAGGTCGTCGGCGGGCACGTAAATGGCCTGAACGGACGTGATCGAACCCTTCTTGGTCGACGTGATGCGCTCCTGCAGGGCGCCCATGTCCGTGGCCAGGGTGGGCTGGTAACCCACTGCCGACGGGATGCGGCCCAGCAGCGCCGACACCTCGGCACCCGCCTGGGTGAAGCGGAAGATGTTGTCCACGAAGAACAGCACGTCCTGGCCTTCCTCGTCGCGGAAGTATTCCGCGATGGTCAGACCGGTCAGGCCGACGCGGGCACGCGCACCCGGCGGCTCGTTCATCTGGCCGTAGACCAGCGCCACCTTGGAGCCCGGGCCGTCGGTCTTGATGACGCCCGATTCCATCATCTCATGGTACAGGTCGTTGCCCTCGCGGGTACGCTCACCCACACCGGCGAAGACCGACACACCGCCATGGGCCTTGGCGACGTTGTTGATAAGCTCCATGATGGTGACGGTCTTGCCCACGCCCGCACCGCCGAACAGGCCGATCTTGCCACCCTTCAGATAGGGGGCCAGCAGATCGATGACCTTGATGCCCGTGACCAGGATCTGGGCATCGGTCGACTGCTCGGCGAATTCCGGGGCCGAACGGTGGATCGGGTACAGATGCTCCATACCCACATCGCCGCGCTCGTCGATCGGCTCACCGATGACGTTCAGGATGCGGCCCAGCGTGGCCGGGCCAACCGGCACGGTGATGGGGGCGCCGGTATCCCTCACCTCGGCACCGCGGACCATGCCGTCCGTCGTGTCCATGGCGATGGCGCGGACGGTGTTCTCGCCGAGGTGCTGGGCCACCTCGAGCACAAGGGTCTTGCCCTCGTTCTGGGTGTGCAGCGCATTCAGGATGGGCGGCAGCTCGGCGTCGAACTGCACGTCCACGACGGCGCCCAGCACCTGCGTGATGCGGCCGACCGCGTTGCTCGTCTGGGTCATCGTAGCCATGGGGTAAGCTCCCTCGGAACCTAACGTCGTGTGTTCGTTCAGTTTAAGCGTCGTGTGCGTCGGCTCGGATCAGACCGCTTCCGCGCCGGAGATGATCTCGATCAATTCCTTCGTGATCGAGGCCTGGCGGGTACGGTTGTAGACGAGCGTCAGCTTCTTGATCATGTCGCCGGCATTGCGCGTGGCGTTGTCCATCGCGGTCATGCGCGCACCCTGTTCGGATGCCGCACTTTCCAGCAGGGCCGAATAGACCTGGATGGAGAGGTTGCGCGGCAACAGGTCGGCCAGGATCTTCTCCTCGTTCGGCTCGAACTCGTAGAGCGCCTTGGCTTCACCGGTGTCCACCGCAAGGGCGACTTGCGGCTTGAACGGAACGACCTGCTGCACGGTCACCACCTGGGTGATGGCCGACTTGAACTTGTTGTAGATGATCGAGCAGACATCGTAGGCGCCGGCGTCGAACAGTTCCAACACCTTCGTCGCCACCTTGTCCGCATCGGCAAAAGCCAGCCGCTTCTTGGCCAGCTCCTCGTAGGAGTGGACGATCAGCTTGGCATAGTCCCGGCGCAGCAGGTCACGGCCCTTGCGGCCGACGCAGAGGAGCTTGACCTCCTTGCCTTCCGCCTGGAGGCGGGCGATCTGCCGCTTGGCCTCACGCACGATGGTGCCATTGAAGCCGCCGCACAGACCGCGGTCGGAGGTCATGACCACCAGCAGGTGGACCCGGTCGGACCCGGTCCCCACCATCAGCTTCGGGCCCCCGGTCTCACCCGACAGACCCGCCGCCAGGGAGGCCAGCATCCGGCCCATGCGGTCGGCATAGGGGCGCCCTGCCTCCGCCTGCTCCTGGGCGCGGCGGAGCTTGCTCGCCGCGACCAGCTTCATGGCGGAGGTGATCTTCTGCGTGGATTTCACGCTTCCGATCCGGTTTCGAATGTCCTTCAAGCTCGGCATGCCGGACTCGCACTCTTATTGGCCACCGGGAGGGCGGCGACAGGATCAGGCGAAGGTCTTCACGAACCCCTCGAGGACGCTCTTCAGCTTCTCCTCGGTGTCCTTGCTGATCGCCTTCTCGGTGCGGATCGCCTCCAGGATGCCGGCCGCCTTGGAGCGGACCTCATCCAGGAAACGGGCCTCGAAGCGGTTCACATCCTCGACACGGATCTTGTCCAGATAACCGCGCACGCCGGCGAAGATCGACACCACCTGCTCCTCGACCGGGAGCGGGGTGTACTGCGGCTGCTTCAGCAGTTCCGTCAGACGGGCACCGCGGTTCAGCAGGCGCTGGGTCGTGGCGTCCAGGTCGGAGGCGAACTGGGCGAAGGCGGCCATCTCGCGGTACTGGGCCAGTTCCAGCTTGATGGTGCCGGCGACCTGCTTCATCGCCTTGATCTGGGCGGCGGAGCCGACGCGGCTGACCGACAGGCCGACATTGATGGCGGGGCGGATGCCGCGGAAGAACAGGCTCGTCTCCAGGAAGATCTGCCCGTCGGTGATGGAGATGACGTTGGTCGGGATGTAGGCCGACACGTCACCCGCCTGGGTCTCGATGACCGGCAGGGCGGTCAGGGAGCCGGCGCCATGGGCGTCGGACATCTTGGCCGCGCGCTCCAGCAGGCGGGAGTGCAGGTAGAACACGTCGCCCGGGTAGGCCTCGCGGCCCGGCGGACGGCGGAGCAGCAGGGACATCTGGCGATAGGCGACGGCCTGCTTGGACAGATCGTCATACACGATCACGGCATGCATGCCGTTGTCGCGGAAGAACTCACCCATGGCGCAGCCCGTATAGGGCGCCAGGAACTGCAGCGGCGCCGGCTCCGACGCGGTGGCTGCGACGACGATGGTGTATTCCATCGCGCCCGACTCCTCCAGCTGCTTCACGATCTGGGCGACCGTGGAGCGCTTCTGGCCGACGGCCACATAGATGCAGTAGAGCTTCTTGGACTCGTCCGTGCCCGCGTTCACCGTCTTCTGATTGATGAAGGTGTCGATGGCGATGGCGGTCTTGCCGGTCTGGCGGTCACCGATGATCAGTTCCCGCTGTCCACGGCCGACCGGGACCAGGGCGTCGATCGCCTTCAGGCCGGTCTGCATCGGCTCATGCACGGACTTGCGCGGGATGATGCCGGGGGCCTTGACCTCAACGCGGCTCATCGTCACGTCGACGATCGGGCCCTTGCCGTCGATCGGGTTGCCCAGCGCGTCCACCACGCGGCCCAGCAGGCCGCGGCCCACCGGCACCTCGACGATGGCGCCGGTCCGCTTGACCGTGTCGCCTTCCTTGATGTCGCGGTCGGAACCGAAGATCACGACACCGACATTGTCGGTCTCGAGGTTCAGGGCCATGCCCTTCACGCCACCCGGGAACTCGACCATCTCGCCGGCCTGGACCTTGTCCAGACCATAGACGCGGGCCACACCGTCACCGACGGACAGGACGGTGCCGACCTCGGCCACGTCGGCCTCGGTGCCGAAGTTCGCGATCTGCTGCTTGAGGATCGCGGAAATCTCAGCCGCGCGGATTTCCATTATCCAACCCCTTTCATGGCGAGTTTCAGCTTGGTCAGCTTCGTGCGCACGGAGGCGTCGATCATGCGCGACCCGACCTTGACAATCATTCCGCCGATCAGCGCGGGATCAATCCGCACGTCGACGCTTACCTTGGAGCCCATCGCCGTCTTCAGCGCGTCCGTCACCTGCGCAAGCTGCGCATCGGACAGCGGCTGGGCGGCGACGACCAGGGCCGTCTGCTCGCCCCGGCGCTTGGCCAGTTCGGCCAGGAAGCCATTGATCATGCTCCGCAGCGCGAAAAGCCGGCGGTTCTGAGCCACCAGCCCTATGAACTGACGGACCAGCCCACCGATTCCCGCGGCCTTCAGGACCGCGTCCATGGCGCGGGCCTGATCACCACGGGATATCATCGGGCTGCCGACAAGGCGCCGAAGATCGGCACTCTCCGCCAGCAACTGCTTCAGGAGCGTCAGGTCCTTGGCCGTCTGGTCCAGACCCTGCTGTTCGTCTGCGAGTTCGAACAGGGCAGTCGCATAGCGCTGCGCCAGTCCGGATACGCCTGTCCCTTCGGTCGCCACTGGGAAACCTCGGTTTGATCCGTAGACCTGATGGATTTCAGGGCTTTAGCAATAGGAAGGCAAACCAGGGGAAGGCCCCTGGCGCCAAGCGAGCGGTCACATAACACAGAGATTTCGGCGGCGCAACTGGCAGAGGACGCGCATCCCGGCCGTTCGGCTTAAGCCGTTCTTAATTACCCGCCCGGCAGTCTGTCCCTGCCCACCCTGTTTCCTGCCGCCACCGGTGCCGATCATGACCGTCATCGCCTTCTGCCCCGCGCGTTTCACCCCCGCCGATCTGGATGAATGGAACGCCATCGCCCTGCCGAAGCTGGAGCGAGGGCTCTGGGGCACGGTCAGCCGGGCGAGCCGGCGGGATCATGATGAACTGGTGGTGCGCTTTCCCAACCTGGACCGGCCGGTCTTCCGCTTCGAGCGGGACCAGCGCGGCATCTACCGCCTGCTTTTCAACGACCGGAAGGGTTGGTACGAGATCGGGCGGGGCACGACATCGGCGGAATGCCTGGGGGTCTGGCGGGGCAAGGGGCCGCTGCCGGCCCGCGGTGCGGAAGCGCGGAGCCAGGCCAGCGCCCGGGCCGGGGCGGGCGGTGAGGCGGAGGACATCATCGCCTGAGCCGGAGCGTCCGGGCCGGAGCAACTTGACCCCGCCCGGACGCCGCGCGCAATTGCCGCAGTGCAACATCCCCCTCCCCGGCGGATCCGAACGTCCGCCCACCGGACGGCGGGGCGGGAAGCTGCTGACAGGGGGCTCGGGCGGACCTATACCAGCGGCGAGTCCCGCGACGAACGGATCGGTCGTGAAGCAGCATGTCCAGCCCGCACCTGAGCGGTATGCCCGTGAGACGGACGCCACCGGCAGACCGATTCGCCTGCACGGGCCCGACGGGTTCGAGGGTCTGCGCCGGGCCGGGCGCCTGGCGGCGGCGACCCTGGATCATGCCCGCCGGGTGATCCGCCCGGGCATGACCACGGCCGAGTTGGACCGGGAATGCGAGATCTTCATGCGGGACCACGGGGCCGTGCCCGCCACGATCGGCTATCACGGCTACCGCCACGCCAGCTGCATCAGCCACAACCACATCGTCACCCACGGCATCCCGTCGGACCGGGTGCGGCTGATGCCGGGCGATATCGTCAATGTGGATGTCACCCCCCTGGTGGATGGCTGGCACGGGGACAGCAGCCGCACCTTCTTCGTCGGCGAGCCGACGCGCGAGGCGCTGCGCCTGGTCCATGCCGCCTATGAGGCGATGATGGCGGGGGTGGCGGCCTCGCGCCCCGGCAACCGCATGGGCGATGTGGGCCATGCCATCGAATCGGTCGCCCGGCGGGAGCGGTTCACCGTGGTGCGGGAATTCTGCGGCCACGGCATCGGCCAGGTCTTCCACGATGCGCCGGAGGTGCTGAATTTCGGCCAGCCCGGCACCGGCGTGCGGCTGGAGGCAGGCATGGTCTTTACCGTGGAACCCATGCTGAATGCCGGGCGCGCCGCCGTCCGCGTCCTGGGCGACGGCTGGACCGCCCAGACCTGGGACCGGTCCTGGTCCGCCCAGTTCGAACACATGATCGGCCTGACCCTGTCCGGGCCGGAGATCTTCACCCTGTCCCCCGCCGGCTGGGACGGGCCGCAGGTGGCCTTGGGATAGGGTCCCCCGCCTGTCGTCAGGTCCGTTCCCGCAACACCAATGGTCGTCTCAGTCCAGGACCAACACAGCCGCCAGAGCCAGGGCCAGTAGCAGGATCACCGCCCAGAGTGGGCGGGTGCGGGCGGCAAGGCGCCGCTCATTGCCCGCACTGAGCGCCCGCAGGGTATCGGGGTGCAGGCGCAGGCCGCCATCGGCCACCATGGCCCCCACCCGTTCCGCATCCGCCAGGAAGGCGGGCAGTCGGGCCAGGATGGTGGACAGGGCGCCCGCCGTCTCGGCCACCCGCGCTTCCGGTCCCCGATTCTCCAGCATCCACTGTTCGATCAGCGGCCTTGCCAGCTCCCACATATTGATGCGGGGGTTGAGGGCGCGGCCCACCCCCTCCGCCGTCAGCATGGATTTCTGCAGCAGCAGCAATTGCGGCTGGGTTTCCATCTGGAACTGTTCCGTTACCGCAAAGAGCTGGGCCAGCAGCCGCCCAACGGAGATCTCATGCAGGGGCTTGTTGTGGACCGGTTCGCCCACGGCGCGGCATGCCTGCATGAACAGGTTGCGGTCCTGGTCGGCGGGAACAAAACCGGCATCGAAATGAACCTTGGCGACCAGATGGTAGTCGCGGTTCAGGAAGCCGATCAGCATATCGGCCAGATAGATCCGGGTCTGGCGGTCGAGACGTCCCATGATGCCGAAATCCACGGCCACCAGGTCGCCCGCGGCATTCACGAACATATTCCCGGGG
>JBJOKR010000074.1:0-20421 GCA_046045995.1 Pseudomonadota bacterium
GCGGCGTTCTGGATTGCGACACTGGCCCTGGAGGGTTGGGCGGCGGTGGCGGCGGCGGGCGTGGCCGGGCTCTGCTTCGTCGCGCTGGGCTGCCGCATGGACCCGGCGCTGCTTCGCCTGCTGGGTCGGTTCTTCCCTCGGCGGGGGAGGGGGGCATGACCACGGAAATCCTGCTGGCGACCTGGAACGGGGCCCGATTCCTGCCGGCCCTTATCGCCTCGTTGGAGGCGCAGACCGAGCGGTCCTTCCGTGTGCTGGTCCGGGATGACGGATCGACAGACGGTACGCAGGCGATCCTGGCCGATTGGGTGGCGCGGGATCACCGGGTGCACCTGCTGCCCGCCGACCACCCAAGCGGCAGCGCAAAGGCGGCCTTCTCCCGGCTGATGGCGCATTCCGGCGCCGATCATGTCCTCTTCGCCGATCAGGACGATGTCTGGGCGCCGGAGAAGGTGGCCCTGACCCTGCAGGCCCTCCAGGCGGGCGAATCCCGTGTCGGCGGCTCCCGGCCGGTCCTGGCCTTCTGCGACCTGTCCCTGATCGATGCGCAAGGGGCGCTGATCGCCGACAGTTTCCGGCGCTACCGCCGCATGGATGTCCGGCGGGGCACGGCGTTCCGGTACCTGCTTCTGGACAATGTGGTGACCGGCTGCGCCATGGGGGTGAATCGGTCGGCGATCCAGCACTCGGCCCCCGTTCCGGATGCGGCGATGATGCATGACTGGTGGCTGGCCCTGGTCTGTGCCGGGCTGGGAACGGTCGTGCCGATGGAGCCGGCCCTGATCGGCTACCGCCAGCATGGCGCCAACAGCGTCGGTGCCGCCCCGTACAGCCCCTGGGCCGCGATCCGGACCAAGCTGGCCAGCCTTCGTTTGCGGGGCGACCAGCATGTCTTCAATGGCTGGTACGGCGGGGTCCAGGCCCAGGCCGCGGCCTTCCAGCAGCGGTTCGGGTCGTCCCTGGCGCCGATTGATGCCCAGGCCCTGGCGGCTTTCGTCCGCCTGCGCCGCCTGTCCCCCGGTGTGCGCCGCTGGGCCATCCTGCGGCATGGCCTCTACCGCACCAGCCTGGTCCGGACCCTGGGTCTCCTGCTCCGCATCTGACGGCGGGGCCGGATCGGCGGACAATCCCCGCGTCGCGGCATTCTTGATTCGACGACAGGGAATTCGGCGGGCCGCAGGCGTGGCAGAGGGGGAGGCGGGCCCATGGTCCGAAAAATTCCGCAAACAAGCGGGAAACCGTGGTTATTCTGCAACACCCCTACCGACCCCGCCAGAACATAAATTAAATCAATAACTTATGGCATAACGCTGCGAACGCGGTTCACCAAAGGAACCCACTAGTTAGTAAGTTGCTTAACCCGTGCCGGAGTCGGCGACCTGCCTCGATAAAATCCCTGTTGCGCCTGTTGGGGTGCTCGCATAAGAAGCTACTACGCAAGAACGGCGACAGGAGCGGCGTAGCTGTACCAAGTGGGGATCACATTCGTATCGCAGGGCTAAGCCATACTCATCGCCCCCTTCCAAAGGGCGCGATCCATTCCATGGTCACCTTCTCCGTGGGCCGTCCCACGGCCCGCGACAAGTATCCTAGGTCCCCCAGTAGTCAGCAGCGCGCGCCCCGGGCGTCGTCAGGCGAACAGAAGTCAACTCACGGAGACTGTAATGCGTCCCAGCAACCTCCTTTTTAATGAGACGTTCTACCTGAACGCCAATCCGGACGTCCGCACCGCGGTCCAGTCCGGCGCCTTCACCTCGGGCCAGCAGCACTTCACCCTGTTCGGCCAGGCCGAGGGTCGCAACGCCTCCCCGTACTTCAACGTCGCCGTCTACCGCAGCAGCAATCCGGACCTGGAAGCTGCCGGCCTGACGACAGATGCGCAGCTCACCCGCCACTTCTATGAGTTCGGCAACCGCGAGCCGCGCAACTTCCTGAACGCCAACGTCTTCGATCCGGTGACCTACGCGGCCCGGAACCCGGACCTGGCCACCGCCGGCATCACCGAGCCGGGCGCCCTCGCAGCCCACTTCCGTGACTTCGGCATCTCCGAGGGCCGCGCCGCGTCCGGTCGCTTCGACCCGGCGACCTACGCCGCCGCCAACACGGACCTGGCCCGCGCCGGCATCACCACCGACGCCGCCCTGCGCACCCATTACTACACCTTCGGCCAGTTCGAAGGCCGTCCGGGCACGCTCGCTGCCCAGTCGTTCGAGCTGACCACGACGACCAGCACGGTCGCCGAAGGTTCCGGCCTGCAGTTCACGGTCGTGGCGAACTATGCCACCACCACCGACCGCAGCTTCACCTACACGATCGCCGGCGACACCAACAACGGTACGGTCGAAGCAGCCACGTCGGCCGACTTCGCCGTCGCCTCCGGCACCGTGGTCATCCCGGCCGGTGCCACCAGCATCGCCTTCACCGTCACCCCGACGGTCGATGCGTCGGTTGAGGCCCTTGAAGGGTTCCGCGTCCGCCTGCTCGACTCGAACACGCTCGTCCAGGTCGCGACCCGCACGGCCATCATCACCGACAACAGCCAGAATCAGCCGCAGACGCTGTCCCTTACCACGTCGGGTGACGCGCTGGTCGGCGGCGGGGGCAACGACACCGTCAACGGTGTTGTGGCCGGCAACAACGAGAGCGGCACCACCCTGCAGGCTGGTGACGTTGTCAACGGCGGCGCAGGCACCGACACACTCGCTATCTCTGTCAGCGGCAGCGCAGCGAACGCCGGAACCAGCGCGACGGCCTTCACGCTGACGGGCGTGGAGCGGGTCCTCGTCTCCAACTTCCAGACCAACACGACTCAGGTCACCAACGACCCGAACGGCGTCACTTGGTCCAACCGCTTCGACATGTCGCTGGCTGACAGCGGCCTGACCACCGTTGGTCTGTCTGCTTCCAGCGCCAATGGCGACACCCGCTTCATTGGCCTGACCAAGCTGGTCAATGCCGAAATGTCGAACGGCAGCGCCGATCTCTCCTTGGCATTCAGCGCCGGCGCCAGCGGCACGGCCGATGCCATCGCTCTGCGTGCTTCCAATGCGTCCGGTACGTTCACGGCCGATGCGATCGAGACGATCAACCTGACCTCCGCCACGGCGGCGAACACGCTGACCGTCAATGGTGCCCAGCTCACCCGGATCAACGTCGATGGCTCTGCCGCTCTGACGCTGACCCAGGCTGCCACCGTCACCACCGTCAATGCCGCCACCTTCACCGGCGCGCTGACGATGACGGCCGGTGCGGCGGTTGCCTACAGCGTGGCCGGCGGCGCCGGCAACGATGTCATCACCGTGACGACGAGCAACCTGACCTCCGCCGACACCATCACGGGCGGCACCGGAAACGACACGCTGAAGATCGACGCTCCGGTATCCACCGCGAACGCCACCAACGTGAGCGGCTTCGAGGTCATCGAGGCGACGACCAACAACGCCGCTGCCTATGACCTGTCCGCCCTGACCGGCAAGAACACGGTCACCCGTCTGGTTGCCTCCGCTGCGGCAGCCGCCGACCAGATCACCTTCTCCAACGTCACGGCCGCTGTCACCAACATCGACGTGACCGGGACCGAGGGCGTGATCGCCACTCTGGCCACCAACACCGCCGCCGACGCCACGACCGTCACCTTCAACGGTGTGACCGTCACTGGCCAGACCACGCTGAACGACTATGAGACCCTGACGGTCGTTGCCGGCGGTTCCGCTGCCAGCAATACCGGCAACTTCACGGCCACGTCGCTGACGACGCTGAACGTGCAGGGCTCCCGTGATCTGACCCTCGGCACCATGCAGACGGGCACGGAGAAGATCACCTCCATCAACGCGTCGACCATGACCGGCGCGCTGATCATGTCCAACAACCTGGGCACTTCTGCATCCACGATCCAGGGCGGTTCTGCGAACGATACCCTGATCGGCGGTTCAGCCGCTGACAGCATCGTCGGCAATGCCGGTAACGACAGCATCCAGGGTGCGGCCGGCAATGACACGATCGTCGGCGGTGCTGGTGTTGACACCATCACCGGCGGCGCTGGCACGGACAGCCTGTCGGGCGGTGAAGGCAACGATATCTTCGTTGTCACCACGTCTGCGGAACTGATCGGTCTGACCAATGTCGAAACCATCGACGGCGGCGCCGGTACCGACACCCTGCAGTTCGCGGCGGGCAGCTTCACGGTTGCCGCGGCGGATCTGCTGGGTCTGCGGGCCGTTGAGACGGTGCAGTTCCTGTCGGTGTCGGATGCCACCTCCATCACCCTGACCGACGCCGTGTTCACCGCCAATGCCACCACCAGCCTGACGCTGGACTACGGCACGGCGACGACCGCGGACACCGCCGTTTCCGCGGGCGGTCTGACGGCGGCCAACAGCGTGACGGTGATCCGTAACAATGCCGGTGCCGATCTGGCCGGTGACAACATCGTCCTCGGCGCCGGCAACGACACGGTGACGATCAACGCTGCGGGTCTGGACGATGCGGCCACCGTCAACGGCGGCGGCGGCACCGACACCCTGCGGATCGCGGCCACCGGTTCGGCCACGATCAATGCCGGCTTCACGAACTTCGAGCGGATGGAGTTCACGACCGCCACGGCCGACTACACGGTCACCACGGTGGATGCGAACATTTCCAATTCCGGGACCTTCACGGTCGATGGTTCGACCCTGACCACCGGTAAGCTGTCCTTCACGACGGCCAGCGGTGAGACGGGCCGTGTCAGCATCACCGGCGGTGCGGCGAACGACACGCTGGTCGGCGGGTCGGGCAACGACACCATCACCGGTAACGACGGCGTCGACTCCATCACCGGCGGTGCGGGCGTGGACAGCCTGTCCGGCGGCAACGGCGACGACACCTTCGTCGTGACGGCGACGGCGGAATTCCTGGGCCTGGTCGCTCCGGAAACGGTGCTGGGCGGTGCAGGCAACGACACGCTGTCCTTCACCGGCAACGATGCCCGGACGATCAACGCCACGGACCTGCTGGGTCTGAACAGCGTTGAAACCATCAGCATCGGCGGCAACGCGGCCAATACGATCACCCTGACCGATCAGGTCTTCACCGCCAACGGTGTGACCAACCTGCGGGTCACCGATGCCGACGGGTCGGCTGGTGCCCTGACGGTGACGGCGGGTTCGCTCAGCGCCGGCAATTCCGTGACTGTCACCGGCAACACCGCGACGGGTGTGAACGACACCCTGAACGGTGGTGCTGGCAACGACACCTTCATCTTCTCGACGACCACCGGTCTCGAGGCGACTGATACGGTGAACGGTGGTTCGGGTACGGACACGATCCAGCTGAACGTGACAGCCGCCGCGACGGCTGTGCTGAACGGTGTGACGAATGTCGAGCGCATCGTCACCTCCGGTACCGGTCACAACGTCTCCATCACCCTGGGTGCCAACACGGTCATCAACGCCAACAGCACCCTGCTGATCGATACCTCGTCGAACGCCAACAACCTGACCCTTGATGCCTCTGCCGGCACCACCACCAGCCGCAACGTCAGCGTTGTCGCCGGCAACGGTACGGACAGCATCATCGGTACGTCCGGCAACGACACCGTCAGCGGTGGCCAGGGTAACGACACCATCCGCGGCGGTGACGGTGCGGATGTGATCTCCGGCGGTACCGGTACGGACACCTTTGTCTACACCGGGGTCAGCCAGTCCTCTGGCACGACCATCGACGACATCACCGACTGGGTGAGCGGCACCGACAAGCTGCAGGTGGATCTGAACTACAGCTCCTCCGTCGCCTCGGTGGTGGTCAACACTCAGATCCTGACGGCGGCCAGCGGTCTGACGGCGGCGCAGAACGCCCTGTCCGGTGAGCGTGGTCAGGTGATCTACGACACCGCGTCCAGCACGCTGTACATCAACAACAACAACGACAACCTGCTGACCTCTCTCGACTACGCGATCAAGCTGGCACCGGCGGGCACTGCGGCCAACACCGTGGTTGCCGGGGACATCCTGTTCTCCGTGGTCGGTGGTTCCGGTGCGGATACGATCACCATCGGCCACAACGCCGCGCACACCATCAACGGCGGTGCCGGTGCCGACTCGATCACCCTGACCACGTCCACGGTGCGGGATACGGTCATCATGGCCGCTGGCGGGACCTCGGTCTCCATCGGTGGTACGGGCAACAACGGCACGATCAGCGGTTATGACACCATCACCGGCTTCAACGTCGGCACCACGGCCGCCAGCAAGGACCTGCTGGATGTCGTCGGTACGGTGGCGGCGAACGCTGCGGGTACCAATGGTACCGACAGCACGCTGACAGTCAGCGCCGCGGCCATCGCCTCGCACGCCATCACGGACGGCATCATCACGTTCGATGACAACAACACCTACGATGCGGGCTCGCTTGTGTCGGTCACGACGGAGGCAAGCCTCGCCGCGGTCGTCCAGTACCTGACCCTTAACGATCTGGGTAACGGCGGTACTTCTGTGGGCTTCACGGCCAACATCGGCTCCGCGCGTACCTTCGTCTACACCCAGACGGGCGACAACGCGGGCGGCACCGGCGGCTACACCCTGGTCGAACTGGTCGGCGTCACTGCCGTCAGCCTGATCACGGACGGCACCAGCACCACTGCCAACGCTCTGCTCGTCGGCTGAGCCAGCGCCACAGACGTTACGGAGCCGGCCCCTAAAAGGGGGCCGGCTCTTTTTTTGGGGGGGATCCGATGCTCGACTGTACCTCTGCCTATGGTCTGACCTTCTGGTTCCCGGCAGGGGACCGGGCCGTCGGCCAGTCCCTTCGCGATGCGGGGGAATTCTCCCGGGTCGAATTGGAATTCATCGTCGAGACGCTGGGATTGGATCCGGCGGGAGTCGTCATCGATGTGGGGGCCAATCTCGGCTCCGTCTGTCTCCCGATCGCTGCGCGGTTTCCCAGCCTTCGCGTTTTGGCATTTGAACCGAATCTTCCCATCCATGGCCTGCTTGCAGCCAATGCCACCGGAAACCGCCTGACCAATGTGGAGGTGTTTCCTTGGGCCGTGGGCGCTGCGTTCTCCGTCGTGAATTTTCCGGCGATGGGACTGGGTGCCGACGCCAATTTCGGTGCGGTCGGACTGGACACGGTCACCGCTGGAACAGTTCCGGTCCTCATGGTTCCCTTGGACCGGCTAGGCCTGACCGGGGTCGGCCTGATAAAGATCGATGTGGAAGGCTTCGATCTCGACGTGCTTATGGGTGCTCGGGACCTATTGGCTGGGCAGCGGCCGACCGTCGTGTTCGAGGGAAAGCCCGGTCCCAACACGACCCAGGCGGTAACCCTGATGCGCGACCTGGGCTACCGGTGCTATTGGCTTTACGTTCCCTTCGTCACGGCACGGAATGCCAAGCGGAGCCCGGTGCATCTCAACGCCTGGCGCGGGGATATGAACATCGTTGCCGTCCCGGCTGATCGCACGCCGGTTTGGTCACTGCCCGAGATCGGCGCCGCCGATGAGGATTGGAGAGGCCGGATCGCAGAGATGTCGTATCTGGATCGCTATCGCCGCTGACCGGATCTGTAGTATGAATTTGCGGCAGCAGCGGCACTGATATGTGGATCTAATCAGGGCGGGTGCCTGACACAGGGTGGATTTTTCATGTCGCAGCCAGTTCCCGCCATCCAGTTTCACCCCGATGGATACGCTCTGGATACACCCCACCTGATGGGGCGCCAGGCTGCCGGCAACGCCTTCCTTCGGGCCGCCGTGGAGGGACGGGGCGACCAGCCGTTGACAGCCGTTACTGTCAGCCAGCGCGGCGCGGATGTTTTCACTCGGCTGGTACAGGGCCTTGATGCAGCTGCATCCACCCGGTGGGTCCCGGCGGACAGGCCGGATCTTCTGGCCCATGTCGGTGGCATCTATCTGCCGGATCCCAATCTGGCGCGCGCGGCCAACATGCGCCTACGGACTGGACCAGGCGCCTACTCGATCACCGGGGTCACGCATACTACTGCATCCCATGCGGCCATGGACCATATCACGAGCATGCTGGCAGCGCCGGTGATGCCGTGGGATGCGCTGATCTGTACCTCCACCGCGGTCGGGAGCACGGTCCGCCTGCTCCTGGAGCGTCAACGCGATTATCTGCGCTGGCGCTTCGGGTCATCGATTACCTTGACGCTGCCGCAGTTGCCAATCATTCCCTTGGGCGTCCATTGCGCCGATTTCGATTTTCACGCTGGCGAACGCGAAGCGGCGCGGAAGTCCCTCGGCATCGCCGAGGGGGAGGTGGTGGCCCTGTTCGTCGGTCGCCTATCCTTCCATGCGAAGGCCCATCCTCACGCGATGTATGCTGGGCTTGCGGAGGCTGTGCGACGCAGCGGCAAGGCTGTCACGCTGCTGCAATGCGGGTGGTTTGCCAACAGCCATATCGAAGGTGCCTTCAAGGATGGGCTTGCGCAGTTTGGGCGCGAGGTTCGGGGCTTGTTCGCAGATGGGCGGGATCCGGCGACGCGCCGTCGCTGCTGGGCGTCTGCCGATCTGTTCATTAGTCTGTCGGACAACATCCAGGAAACCTTCGGTCTCACACCGCTGGAGGCCAAGGCAGCGGGTCTTCCGGTTGTTGTTACCGATTGGGACGGATATCGCGATACGGTTCGCGATGGGATCGACGGCTTCCGGATCCCGACATGGATGCCGCCTGCGGACCTGGGGGAGGTCTTCGCCCGTAGCCATGAAGCAGACATGGTGACCTATGATATGTATTGCGGGGAAACCTGCCAAGCTGTGTCGGTGGACGGGGCGGCCCTTGCGGATCGTCTGACCGCCCTTGTGACCGACCGCGACCTGCGCCTGCGAATGGGGGCGGCCGGTCGCCACCATGCCAGGGAGGCCTTTGATTGGGCGATTATCTGGCGGCGGTATCGAATGTTGTGGTGGGAGTTGGAACGGATCCGCCAATCCACAGCGTTGCCGCAGACATCCGCCCCCCGTTCGGCCCCCGCTCGTCCGGACCCGTTTGCTGCCTTCGGACATTATCCGACGGAACAGGTTCTACCGCAGACCCTTGTCTTCCCGGGTAACCACGCCGAGCCGCAGACGGTGTTCGACAGTCTGTCCCAGCACGCGCTGTTCCGCTACGCCGACCGGATCATCCCCTTGGCGTCGGAGGTCGAATCCATTATCCGAGGCCTTGCAGGCCGCGTGGACGGTCGGGCGATCCAGGATCTCACTGTCGAATCCGGGATTGCGTTGCCTCGCTGCGTGATGGTCGTGGCGGTCCTGGCGAAGATGGGTCTGGTCCGCCTGTCAAAAGGCATTGGATGAGGCCATGCGGATTCTCTTTGTTCATCAAAACTTCCCGGGACAGTTCAAATCCTTGGCACCGGCCCTGTCGGCCCGGGGGCATGAGGTAACGGCGTTGCGGATCGGCGCTGCGGATGTATCGGGCGTCACGGTCGTGCCCTATGCGGTTACCCGTGGAACATCGCCGGGTATCCACCGCTGGGCTCCTGATTTCGAAACCAAGCTCATCCGCGCGGAAGGGTGTGGGGCCGCCGCTGAAGGGCTTCGGGTCGGCGGATACACCCCAGACGTCATCGTCGGGCATCCCGGCTGGGGGGAAATGCTGTTCCTGCGTGACATCTGGCCACGTGCAAGACAACTGCATTTCCTCGAATTCTATTATGCTGCCCAAGGGACGGATGTCGGATTTGACCCTGAGTTCCCGGTCGCAAGCTGGCAGGATGCAGCCCGGACTCGGGCCAAGAACGCCAACGGGCTTCTCAATCTTGAAAGCATGGATGCGGCCTACAGCCCGACTGAATGGCAGCGGTCCAGCTTCCCGTCATTGTACTGGCCAAAGATCCAGGTCGTACATGATGGGATTGATACCAACGACATGGTGCCGAACCCTGATGTCCGACTCACCCTGGAACAGGGAAGAGCCCCTTTTGTTCGAGGGGATGAGATCGTCACATTCGTGAACCGGAATCTTGAGCCCTACCGGGGCTATCATGTCTTCATGCGGGCGCTGCCGCGCCTTCAGGCCTTGTGCCCGAACGCGCTGATCCTGATCGTCGGCGGGAATGGCGTCTCCTACGGGGCTGCAGCCCCGAACAATCGCACATGGAAGGAAATCTATCTGGATGAGGTAAAGGACAGGATTGACTTGTCGCGCATCCGTTTCCTGGGAAACATCGGCTACGACGCTTTCCGGGCACTTATGCAGATATCTGCCTGCCATGTCTACCTAACTTACCCATTTGTCCTCAGTTGGTCGATGTTGGAGGCGATGAGCTGTGGTGCTCTGGTCGTCGGCAGTCGGACACCTCCTGTCGAGGAGGTAATTGAGGATGGCCGCAATGGCTTTCTGGTAGACTTTTTCGATGCCGACGGGTTGGCTGACCGGGTGGCGGCGGTACTTGCGCAACCGCATCGTTTCAATGAATTGCGTGCGGCTGCGCGCCGGACCATCATCGCCCGTTATGATCTGAGCAATGTCTGTCTTCCCCGACAGATATCCATGGTGGAACAGACATGATTTAGGGGAAAGTCGTATCGGGGTGATGCTAGAAGGAAGTTGCGGATGAGCACTTGGACTGCCGGATATGTGACAGATGTCAGCTATACCCACGGCTTCTACAGGGAACTGACGCCGACCATGCTTTCTTTCGCGGCATTGGCTAAGGGTTATCGTGCCCCCAATGTCAACTCCCCCATCAGCTATTGTGAGCTTGGGTGCGGTCAGGGATTCAGTACAAACCTCCTGGCCGCGGCCAATCCGTCCATTCAGTTCTATGCGACGGACTTCAACCCGGCCCATATCGTCGGCGCATGTAACTTATCTAAGGCTGCCGGGACGATGAACGTGGCTTTCTTCGACGATTCGTTTGAATCGTTCGGGCGGCGCACAGATCTTCCCCAGTTCGACATCATTGCGCTGCACGGGGTCTATAGCTGGATCAGTCAACAGAATCGACAGCGTATCATCAATTTTATCCGAGAAAAGCTGAAAGTGGGAGGGCTCGTTTTCATATCTTATAATGCGTTGCCCGGCTGGGCGGCAGCAATGCCTCTCCGTCGTCTTTTTGTTGATTTCAGTGATCAGTCAAGCGGCTCTAGCCTGCGCCGTGTGGATGCAGCCCTGGCAGCGGCAGAGCGGGTAGCCAGTCTGCCCGGAGGATATTTTGGGTCCATGCCAAGCGTGAAGCAACGCCTTGAGAAGATCAAGGCGCAACCAAAAACTTATCTTGCGCATGAATATTTCAATGCAGATTGGAGCTGCTTCTACCACGCAGATGTCGCGGACGACTTGGCCGAGGCCAAACTGACCTGGATCGCACCGGCCCATTTACTTGAGGGCGTGGATCCTGTTAACTTATCGATCGATCATCTAAAATTACTTTCTGAGGTGGAATGCGTCAGCCATCGGGAGACACTCCGAGATTTTCTCACAAATCAACAATTCAGGCGGGACGTCTTCGCTAGAGGTGCTACGCGTTTTTCTTTGACCGAGCTTCGTGATGTCTGGGCAGAGTGCATGTTCGCTCTCACATCCTCAGCGGCGATGATCCCGTTCAAAGTGAATGGTCCGATCGGCGAAGCGACATTGCAGGAAGATGTCTATCGCCCGGTCATCGATGCATTCAGCAGTGGCCCGGCGGCGCTCGGCGATGTCATGAATGCATCTGCGATGTCGGCGCTGGGGTGGGCCCGTGTGATGCAGGCTATAACTGTTCTGGTCGGTATGGGACACATGCATCCTTGTCTCTCTGAGACCAAAGTCAACGCATATCCTAAGAATGCGCTTCGATTTAATGAAGTGATCCTTAACCAGGCCCGATCTTCTAGCGAATTCGCGTTCCTTGCATCCCCTGTGACAGGGGGCGGCGTCCCGGTCGACCAGATTTCTCAGCTGTTTTTGCTTGCAGGTCGTAAGCCCCAGTTGGATCCTGTACAATTTGTTTGGGCCGCTCTGAAAAGCCAGGGACAATGTGTCTTGCGAGCCGGGGTTCGCCTGACTACAGAAGAGGAAAACTTATCTGAAATTAGAGTTCTGTTTGAGAATTTCCGATCGACAACGATGCCTCTCCTTCATGCGCTTGGGGTTGTTGAGGTGACAAGATGACATTTGTCCCGCTGTCACGGGCCTTACATGGCCGATTGCATCTGCGCCGCTTCCAGAGTTATGCGTTTGCGCGATGTGAAGCAGTAGTTCCCTTGGTGGCTGCTGAATTGCCAAAGGCGGCTACTCGGCTACCGATTGCATTTGTGGAACAGGATAATTTGTTCGTCTTGGTAGCACTGACAGGTCTCAGCAACGGTCAGAATCTTTTCGTCCTGCCTGACGGTAAATGGGCGGGTGGCTATGTTCCAGCCTATCTCCGAGGATATCCTTTCCGTCTCGCGCGCAGCGATGACGGTATGATTTTGTGTATTGACGAATCGAGTGGCCTTCTTGCGGAAGACGGTGATGCGGGACCTTTGTTTGGTGAAGATGGACGACCTGCGGAATCCGTCCAGCAGGTTTTGAATTTCTTGACGCAGGTGGAAGCCAACCGTAACTCGACGATCATGGCTGTGGCCGCTTTGGCCAAACATGGTCTTCTCGAACCCTGGCCGTTGACGCTTGCAGGCATCGACGGTGACCAGCGCCAGATTGATGGTCTCTTGCGGATCAAGGAAAGTTCTCTCCAATTGATCCGGGGCGATGCTTTGGGAGAAGTCCAGGCAGCCGGCGGGTTGGCAGTGGCATATGGCCAGCTGTATTCCATGGCCAATCTCGCCTCTCTGGCAGAACTTTTTCATCTGCATATAAAACTGACCGCGGCCGCCCCCCCGGTGCCCGAACCGACCTTCCAGTTGCCGGAAAGCGACACCATTGATTTCAACTGGTGAAGGGGCGGCGCCCATGCAGGCGGAGCATCTGGACCTGCGGTATGAACCGGTGGAGGATCGGCTGATCCTGACCGCCCGGGGCCCGACGGAAACCCTGTGCCTCGCCCTGACCCGCCGCCTTGCCCGCCTGTTCCTGAAGGCCCTGGTGGATCTCCTCCTGCGTACCAGCGATACCGCGGCCCGGGCATCGGAACGCCATCGAAACGATGTTCTTCTGTTCGAACATGTGGGTGCCCTGACAAGGGCACTGGCCAACCGGCCGGACCCGGGGGAAGGTACGGCCGAGGCCGCGGGGGCTCTGCGTCAGGATGTCGCCCAGCCCTCCGCCCTGCTGGCCCGGGTCGATCTGTCCGCCCGGGATGGTCGGCTGATCCTGCTGCTTGCCGGGGCCGATGGCGGCCAGGCCACGCTTTCCATGCCGCGGGACATCGCCCACCAGCTGCTCTGGGCCGCCTATGAGAAGACACGGGCCGCGGAATGGGATTTCACCGAATTCGCCTGGATCGAGCAGCGGGAACGGGTCGTCCTTACCGGCGCCAGCCTCAGCTGATCGGGGAGGGCCCCCTCCAAAGCGCAGACCCGCCAGCGGCCGTCGGCAAGACTCTGTTAACCTTCCCCGCGCAGGCTCTCTCCCGTCAAACCAGATGCGACCCACCCGAGGGGGAGCATCCGTTGTCGCGGTGCAACGCAAGTGGTATAAGGGACGCTTCGGGATCGTGGGTGTGCCCCCGGCAGGGGTCACCCGTTCCGTTTCCTCGATAAAGGCGACGTAGATGAAGATGGTTCAAGTCCGGCGGTCCGGGAATGCCGGGTCGCAGCTTCGGCAGGCGTTGATGCGCTCCTCCCGCGCGTTCCTGTTCGTCGGATTCTTCAGCATGATCGTTAATCTGCTGATGCTGACTTCCCCCATCTACATGTTGCAGGTCTACGACCGGGTGCTGACCGCCCGCAGCGAGGATACGCTGCTCTATATCAGCTTGATCATCGGTGCCATGATGGTGGTCATGGCCATGTTGGAGATCGTGCGCTCCCGCATCCTTGTGCGCGTCAGCGGCAAGATGGAGGAGGCTCTGGGGGCCAAGGTCTTCTCCGCCATCTTCAAGCTGAACCTGAAGGCGCCGGCCGCCAACCGCGCCCAGTCACTGCGCGATCTGGACATGGTGCGGCAGTTCCTGACCTCGCAGGGGCCCTTCGCGTTCTTCGATGCGCCGTGGGCGCCGATCTTCATCGGCATCGTCTTCATGATGCACCCGCTGCTGGGCCTTGTCGCCCTTGCAGGTGCGATCGTGCTTTTCGTCCTGGCCCTGGTGACGGAGATCGTGACGAAAAAGCCCCTGTCGGAGGCGAACAACTATGCCATCCGCGCCAATTCCTTTGCCGAGGCCAGCCTGAAGAACAGCGAGGTGCTGGCCGCCATGGGCATGTTCCAGGGCATTCAGCGGCGCTGGCGTACTAGCCAGGACAAGGCCCTGATGCTTCAGGCCCAGGCGTCGGACAGCGCGGGCACGATCAACGGCATGACCAAGTTCGTGCGCCTGTTCGTGCAGTCTGCCATCCTCGGCGTCGGGGCCTGGCTCGCCATCCGGCAGGAGATCACCCCCGGTGAGATGATCGCCGCATCCATCATCATGGGCCGGGGCCTGGCACCGGTGGAACAGGCGATCGGTGCCTGGCGCCAGTTCGTCGCGGCCCGCGGTGCCTACGCGCGGCTGGATGATCTTCTGAAGTCCTTCGACGATGACAAGGAGGCGATGGAGCTGCCGCCGCCCACCGGCGTCGTTGCCGTGGAGCGCGTCGTCGCCGTGCCGCCGGGCGGCACGGTACCCACGATCAAGGGTGTCAGCTTCGCTCTTGAAGCGGGTGAGGCCGTGGCCATCGTCGGGCCCAGTGCCGCGGGCAAGTCCACCCTGGCGCGCCTGCTGGTCGGTGTCTGGGCCCCGCAGTCCGGGTCCGTCCGGCTGGATGGCGCCGATGTCTATTCCTGGAACCATGAGAATCTGGGGCCGTATATCGGCTACCTGCCCCAGGACGTCGAGATCTTCGACGGGTCGATCAAAGACAACATCGCCCGCTTTGGCAAGGTGGAGTCCGAGGCGGTGATCAAGGCCGCCCAGCTTGCCGGCGTGCATGAAATGATCCTGCGCCTGCCCGATGGCTATGACACGGTGATCGGCCCCGGCGGCATCGCGCTGTCGGGTGGCCAGCGCCAGCGCCTGGGCCTCGCCCGGGCGGTCTATGGCGATCCGTCCTTCGTCGTGCTGGATGAGCCCAATTCCAACCTGGATTCCGACGGGGAGACGGCGCTGGTCCAGGCCCTGTCCAAGTTGAAGACCCAGGGTGCGACGGTGATCCTGATTTCCCACCGGCCGAGCGTCATGAACCATGTGGACAAGATCCTGGTCCTGAAGGACGGGATGGTCGACATGTTCGGGCCGCGCCAGGATGTGCTGTCCAAGCTTACCCGGGCCGTGCCCAAGCCGGCAGCAGCTACGGCCGTGACCCAGGTCGCCGGGCCCACCCAGCTGGCCCCCTCTGCTGGGACCGGCGCCTGATCCGGCGCCGCCGTCACAGCCCCTGTCCCCGCCCCCTTCCTTGCCCCCGGTCGCTTCCACGATCGCATCATCGGTGATCCCATGACCCAGTTGCCGACCACCCTCCTTCCTCCCGGCCCCCAGGCGGCTCGCCTTCCGACCGATGAGGGTGGGGCTGTCCGCTTCGGTCTTGCGGTCATTCTGATCAGCTTCGGCCTTCTGTTCGGCTGGTCGGCCCTGGCCCCGCTTGCCAAGGGCGTGATCGCGCCCGGGAGCGTCGTCGTCGACGGCAATCGCAAGGCCATCCAGCATCTGGAAGGTGGCATCGTCACCGAGATCCTGGTCCGCGACGGCGACATGGTGGAGGAGGGGCAGGTCCTGATCCGCCTGGATGAGGTGAACCCCCAGGCCCAGCGGGACATCCTTTATGCCCAATACCTGATGTTCAATGCCCAATTGTCGCGTCTGATGGCGGAGCGGGACGATATGCCCGCCATCACCTTCCCGGCCGACCTGATGGAACCCGACGAGAACAACCGCCGGGCCAGCATCCGCGCGTCGGAGGAACAGGTCTTCACATCGCGCCGGGTGGCGCTGTCCGGCCAGCTCTCCATCCTGGAGCAGCGGATCGCCCAGCTGGAAAAGCAGATCACCGGCCTGCGCGCCCAGATGGACGCCAATGACGAGCAGGTCCGTCTGATCAATACCGAGATCGAGGGGTTGGCCCAGCTGTTCGAGAAGGGATACGCCTCCCGTACCCGGCTGCTGGAACTCGAGCGTCGGCGGGCCGAGCTCACCGGGGAGCGCGGCGCCCTGGAGGCGGAGAGCGCGCGGGCAGGCGTGGCGATCGGGGAGGCGCGGTTGCAGATCGTCCAGCTCCGCAAGTCCTTCGAAGAAGAGGTGGCACAGCAGCTCCAGGAGGTGCAGGTGCGCGTCTACGACCTGCAGGACCGCCTGACCAGCGCCACGGACGTGCTGCGGCGCCGGGAGGTGCGGGCTCCGACCGCCGGTATCATCGTCGGCTCCCGGGTCCATACCGTCGGCGGCGTCATCAATGCGGGCCAGCTCCTGATGGAAGTCGTGCCGACCCATGACGACCTGACCGTGGAGGTGATGGTCAGCCCCATGGATGTCGATGCGGTCACGGTGGGAATGGAATCGGAGGTGCGCTTCTCCGGCCTTCCCCACAGCCAGACGCCCATGCTGTTCGGCAAGGTCATCCGCGTCGGGGCCGACATCACGGTCGATCAGCAGGGCCATAGCTACTACATCGCCCGCGTGCAGGTGCCACCGGAGGAGATGGAGAAGATCGCCCACATCACCCTGATCCCCGGAATGCCGGCAGAGGTGTTGATCAAGGCGGGCGAGCGGACCCTGTTCGAATACCTGACGCGGCCCTTGACCGACAGCTTCTTCAAGGCGTTCAAGGAGGTTTGACCGCAAGGGCGCCGGAGGCGCCGAGGGGAGAGGCGTTGGATTTCAGGGACGCGCGCGCCGTCTGGCGCATCCAGGGAAACCCGATCGACCTGTCCCGCGCGCTTGTGGACTGCGGTCTGCCAGCCAATGCCCTGGTTCTCCCGGCGGAGACCTGGACTGGCATGGTCCTGGACAATGCCTATGTGGAATGCCCCACCTATTTCATGCCGGACCGGTCGGGATTCCTGGCCCTGCTGGCCTATCTGGTGACCCGATCCCTGCGGTTCCGTCTCCTCGTCCGGTCAGGGCGGGGGGAGGAGCAGGGGTTGCTTCGCGCATTCCCCCGTCTGGACCCGGAAACAATCCGGGTGCTGTCCACCTTCGATCCGACGGCGGCTGATGAGGTCGACCACCTGACCGCAGCATTGGAGGCGCTGTTCGCCGCCCCGACCGCCTTGCCCGAGTGATTCCCGCGGGGAAGCGGGTCGGCCCTCTTCTTCTGTGTCCAATTTGGCACGTCTGCCGGATACCCGGGCGATTCCGGGGAGGGTTTGCCCATTATAAAGTGGCGTTATGTGAAAGAGTCGCTTATCTTCCGGCAACGGGTTCATTCACGCCGGGTTTCAATGTACACGCATCCGCAACATGGTGGCGGCGAAGAGGTCAAGGCGCTCCGTCGTCAGGCGGGGGCTTGGATCAAAAACCGCCGTGTCGAAGTGGGCCTGACCCAGCGGGCGCTGGCGGATGCCGTCGGCCTGGATTATTACACCATGGTCTCGATGATCGAGGCCGGACGGGGTCGCATCCCGCCCGACAGCTATGTCGGCTGGGCCAACGCGCTGCAGATGACCCCGCGGGACCTGGTTCGGACCTTGATGCAGTTCTACGATCCCATCACTTACACGATTCTGTTCGAGGATGACGGTGCTGCCACCGACGGCGGCGCCGAGGGCACCAAGCAAGCATCTTCCGGACGTTGAGGGCGGATCAGACCGTGGGCGACATCGTCTCCATAGCGGATGCAGCCAAGGCCCGGGGTGGTCGCCTGGACGGTCATGCCCCGATCCACGGTCCGATCCAGGCCCGCGTTCAGATCGTGCGGGAACGGCGGGCCGCCTGGGGGCGCGCCATGCGGGCCCGCCGGATGGCAGCGGGCCTGACCACGCGGCATGTCGCCGACGGTCTCGGCTTGCGAAGCCCGACCCTGCTCAGCGCCATCGAACAGGGGCGCGGCCACCTGCCCGACGGCAAGCTGGCCGACTGGGCCCGTGTGATCGGCGTCGATCCCCGCATCGCCGCCAAGGAGTATCTCTCCATCCTGGAGCCGGTCATCTACACCATCCTTTTCGATCGTGACGCACAGGGCGGGGGGGGCGCATGACCACCGCCAGCATCTTCCAGTTCCCTGGACGGGCGCCTGCAAAGGGCCCTTGGGCCAGCCAGGATCTGGCGGAGATCTATCGCGTCGTCGATCAGTTCGGCCGCCAGGGTCTGGTGCTCGAACCCTCCTCCGGCCTGTCGGATGAGGGCGATCCGTGGTTCGCGCTGGAAGATGTTACTTCCGGTGAGGCGCTGATCCATATCGCCCGGGTGGACGGCATGCATGTGGTCATCGTGCTGGACGGGGACAGCTGGCAGGCTGCCCGTCTGCGCGACGCCATCGACTCCATGATGGCCGAGGCGGGGTCGGTTCTCGCCACATCCGGGGTCGAGGCTGAGGAGGAGGGGGGCGCCGATGATGCCTTCGGCGGCTTCCTGCGCGTCGTTTCCGCCGTCATGGCCGTCCTTTCCACCGATGTGATCCTGGATGCGATCCGGTCGCCGGCCATGGCGTCCGGGGCGCAGGAGGGTGGCGACCTGTCGCTGGGGGATGTTTCCACCATCGCCGACCTGCGTATGGACCTGCCCGACACGGCGGTGGCCGTCACCGCAACCGTCAAGAAGGCCGACCGGTCGGCCGATGCCCAGATGGTGCAGGAGGCACGGTCTCCAGCCAGATCCGATGACGGTGACGATGTCGCCGCAGATGCGCTCGCCGTGTGGACGATGCGGGGACAGCTTCCGGAAGAATCCGGCAACCAGGGGCCGACGCTCGCCACGGCCCCTGTGATAGACCATATCGATCTGCGTGCCGGCATGGATCGCATGCTGGCCGAACCGACCACCAAGGTGCCGGCCATCGCTTCGGGCATGGGTGAGGCGCTGCACCTGGTCAATCTTGCCGCTGCCGGAACGCCGCTTCAGGCGACGGACAAGGCGGATACCTTCTTCATCCAGATGACCGGCGACCGCAAGGACGTGTCGCTGACCATTGTCGGCTTCGAGAGGGGCGTGGACTCCGTTGTTGTGGAGACGGGAACCGTCTCGTCCACGTCGAGCGCGATCTTCTTCGATCCCGCCCTGCTCCGTCTCGCGTCCACGCTGACAGTGATCGGCCAGCCACCGTCCGGCGACAGCCTTGGTCCCGGAGGTGCGTGAGCCATGTCGCAGACAACCGTCTTCCAGGCAGCCCAGACCGTCTTCCCCGGCAGCAACTTCCTGACCGTGGCGGAGTTGGAGCTTTACCACGCGCTGAACGACCTGCGCGTTTCCGCCGGCCTGTCCCCGCTGAAGCCGACCATGGATCTGACCGTCCTGGCCGGGCAGCATGCCTATGATTTTGAAACCTTCGTGGGTTATGCCACGTGGCAGGCCCAGCCCGTCGCCGCCCGGTCGGTACCGACCCTGCACCATTGGAGCGACGGTCGCAGCTTCGCCAGCGGCGTGGTCGCCGTTGCCCAGGGTCTTGGTCTGTCATTGCCGTCCAACGGATTGTCGGAGAACGCACAGGGGTCTCTGGCCGGGTTTGTTCTGGCGGATGTCCTGAATGCCTGGACCGCAAACCCGGGTGCCCAGGGAAACATTCTCGCGGCCAATTGGGACTCGATCGGCATCGGCGTCTCCGGTGGCATGGCTTATGTGACGTTTGGCCTCTACCGGGATCAGCTCGCATCGCAAACCGTTCCTGACATCATCGGAACATCGGCGGCAGAGAAGGTACGGTTGACCGGTTGGGCCGATTTCGTTCTTGCCGGCGGCGGTAACGATACCGTCACCCAGGTGGGGGCCGGCGACCGGGTCGATGGCGGCACGGGGCTCGACGCGGTCATGCTCGGCCTCCGCTCCACCGATCTGCGGTTCAGCCGGGTCGAGGGATCGGATTGGATCGAGGTGCGGTTCGATGGCGGCATGGTCCAGCTGCGCAATGTGGAGTATCTGGTCACCACCGATCGCGTCCTGGACAGCAGCGCCTGGGGCCAACCGACCACAGCGGTACGCTTCGATGCCGCCCATTACCTGTCCGCCAACCCGGATGTCGCCGCGGCTGTGCAGTCGGGCGCCGTCAGCAGTGCGGAGGCGCATTTCTGGTCCTTCGGCGCGGCGGAGGGCCGGTCCCCAGCCGCCTTCTTCGACCCGGCCTGGTATCTGCGCACCAATCCCGGTGTAGCGGAGGCGGTGGCACGCGGTGACTACCAGAACGCCTTCGCCCATTTCCTATTGGAAGGGCAGTTCCGGGGACTAGACCCCAATCCGTATTTCGACGCGGATGCCTATCTGGCCGGAAATGTC
>JBJOKR010000075.1:0-20357 GCA_046045995.1 Pseudomonadota bacterium
CCGCCAGGGTGCAGCCGACCAGGGGGGAGGTGTCGGTCACCACCGCCTCCACCACCCCGTAGCCGCCACCGGATGGGTCGGCCGGGATATCCGCCCCGCCCATCAGCACCATTCCCGCCGTGTCCGCCACCCGCTTGACGATGGTCGGGTCCCCCTCCAGCAGCAGGATATCGTCGGTCAGCAGGCGCCAGTGGCCGTGGGGCACGTATTCCCGCACCCGGTCGCGGATGATCTGGGCCACGGTGACATCGCCCTGCCCCTCCTCCAGGTCGGCGACGGTGCGGCCGACATAGGGGCTGGTGGTGGGCAGGCGCAGCTCGGTCGTGTAATCCTCGATCCGGAACCGGTCCTCCGCCGGGCGGGATCCGCGTCGGTCGGTGGGGATCAGGCGCCAGCCCAGCGTCACCACCGCCAGCCCGGCCAGGGTCACAGGCAGCCCCACCGGCAGGAAATCGAACATGGCGAATCCCTCCCCCAGCAGGTCCTTGCGCACGGCGGAGATCAGGAGGTTGGGCGGCGTGCCGATCAGGGTGATCAACCCGCCCAGCAGGGACGCGAAGCTGAGCGGCATCAGCAGCGTCGACGGCCGCCGCCCCGTCCGCTCGCACAGGCGCAGGGCCACCGGCAGGAACACCGCCAGCGCGCCCACATTGTTCATGAAGGCCGACAGGGCGGCCACCATCCCGGCCAGGACCAGGACCTGGAGATCCGGATGGGTCAGCCTGGGCAGAAGCCGGCGCAGGGCCGCATCCAGCAGGCCCGATCCGCGGATGGCGCTGCTCAACACCAGCACCGCCGCCACGGTGACCACGGCCGGATCGGCGAAACCGATGAACGCCGCCTCCGCCGGGACGACGCCGAAGATCACCGCCACCAGCAGCGCCACCATCGCCACCACATCGAACCGCCAGCGGTTCCAGATGAACAGGGCCAAGGTCCCGCCCAGGATCACGAACACGATCACAGAATCATCCGGCACCATCACCCCCACCGCCCGGGCCAAGTCTCCGGCCCAAACCTCTGGCCCCGCCACCGTTGGCCCCGCCACCTCTGGCCCCGCCATCGTTGGTCCCGCCGCTGGGGCTGACTGCTGGAAGGGAGTGCCGGGACAGGCTGCCTCAACCCCGCCGCCAACAGGCTTGTTCCACCGTGCCGGCCATACCGCAGGGCGGCCCGGAATGCCGGGCGGCTTCGTCTGTTGTGAGGGGATGCCCCGATCGGGGGGCGTGTCGCAGGACCACCGGAGGAGCAGACCATGGACAAGGACCGCAGCGAGGGCTCGGCCAAGACGATGAAGGGCACCGTCAAGGAAAAGGCGGGCGACCTGTTCGGCGATTCCAAGTTGAAGACGGAGGGCAAGGCCGACAAGACGGAAGGCCGTGTCCAAAACGCGATCGGCGGCGCCAAGGATGCCGTGCGCGACGCGATAAAGCCCGGCAAGCGCTGACGGCCGCCTGCCCCGGCCGTCTGACCCGGCCACCAACCCGGCCCGGCTCCTGCCGGGTCGGCTCTACCTGGGCCAGCAGCGTCCGACGGAACTGGTGCCTGGGATGGGGCGATAGGCGCGCGCCGGGGTCGCCCGCCCCTGATTTCAGGCCCCTGATTTCAGGATCACCGGGAATCAAAAAGGCGCCGACATCCGTCCGGCGCCTTGGGTCACGCCTGCCCCTAAAGGCGGCGGAAATCTGGAGCGGGTGAAGGGAATCGAACCCTCGTCGTAAGCTTGGGAACGGCGGTCTAATACGTCTGCGCACACTGACGAACATAGAAAAATCAATTACTTAGTGCATGGTTGCGTGCTATTGTCTCTTTGTGTCCGGGAGCGCCTTCTAAGCAGATTCTCGGCACGCCGACGACGTACACCAAGAGGAAATTTATGGCGCGCACCGTACGCGATGCGCGGACGGACTCCCGGTCTGCCCGCGCCAAGCTCCCGCCTCGCCCGGCTCCGTATTGGACGAAGCTGACGAAGGGGTGCCACGTCGGATATCGGAAATCACTGCGTCGCGACAGCGGCAGCTGGATCATTCGGTGGCTCGACCGAGACGGAAAGTACCAGCAGCGGGTCCTGGGTCCGGCCGACGACGCGCTGGACGCCGACGGGCTGACCTGCCTGAGTTTCGAGCAGGCGCAGGCGAAGGCGCGCGACCTGTTCCAGACCACCATTGCTGTTGCCATGCACGGCAAGAAGGTCGGCCCCTACACGGTTGCCGACTGCATGGCCGACTATCTCAAGTATCTCCGCGCCCACAAGAAGTCCGGCGCCCACATCGACACCTACGCCAAGGCCTACATCATTCCCCGGTTGGGAAAGGTCGACACGGCCCTGCTGACAACGGCGATGATCCGCGACTGGCACGAGCAGATCGCGGAGGAGCCGCCGCGTATCCGCACCAAGGGCGGCTTGGTGCAGCGCTACCGCGAGGAGGATCCCGACCCGGAGGAGGCGCGGCGCAAGCGCCGGCTGCGCGCCAACCGGCATCTGACCACGCTGAAGGCGGCACTGACCCGGGCCTGGCAGGACGGACTGATCCCGACCAACGATGTCTGGACGCGGGTGAAGCCATTCCTTGGCGTGGAACGGCAACGGCTCGGCTTCCTTGACCACGACCAGGCGCGCCGGCTGGTGAACACCTGCCCGCCGGACCTGCGCCAGTTGGTGCAGTTGGCGCTGCTGACCGGCGCCCGCTACGGCGAGCTGTGCCGGCTGGAGGTGCGGGATTTCCACGCGGCGGCGCGGACGCTTTTCGTTAAGGACAGCAAGCCCGGCAAGTCCCGCCATGTCCGCCTGAACCAGGAGGGCGTCCAGTTCTGCAAGCAACTTGTCGCCGGGCGTCCGCCGACCGACCGCCTGCTGGTCCGTGCGGATGGTGGCGCCTGGAGCCGGGACCTGCACGCCCGCCCATTCAAGGAAGCGGTCCGTCGTGCGGGACTCCCGGAAACCTTCACCTTCCATGAACTCCGCCACACTTGGGCGAGCCTCAGCATCATGGCCGGAGCCCCCTTGATCGCCGTCGCCAAGAACCTGGGCCACTGCGACACGCGCATGGTGGAGCGCCACTACGGCCACCTGACCGATGACTATGTGTCTGAGGTCGTCCAGCGCTCGGCACCGTCCTTCGGCTTCCAGCTCGATAAAGGCCCCGTTCCGCTCCGATTGGCGGGCCTCGACAGAAGCGGCTGATGACCAAGATCTGTTTCCATACACATCTTTATGTGAGCTCCCGCCTAAGCAGGTCCAGAGCATCCAGCGCCGCTCTCAACTTTTCCTGCTTGATCTCCTCCTCAATGTCGTCGTGGTTTGCGCTCGCGATTATGCGGATGATGATCGCGGGCGTATCGTCATCTAGCTTGGGCAAGTCATTGAGCAAATCCAACCACGTTTCTTCGCTTTCAGCAGCGGCGGTTACAGCCCGCTGTAAGCAGGATCGAATGGCCGTCTTAGATGCCTCATTGATCGCTTCAGCCCGTCTCAACCACTGCAGCACCACTCCAGGCGCTTCGCTGTCAGGGATGGGTGGGGAGCTTAACCGGTGCCAGGAAGCGCCTCCGGAGAGCCGATCAAGCGTGCGTAGCACAGGCTCGAAGCTAGCCAGCGGGTAACGTCCGGGGAGATATGTCCGGTGACGCCACAAGTTCAGAACCAGAGTCTTGGCCTCCGTTTGCGCATGCTGACGCTCCGGTCCTGTTGCTGTCCGTGCACGCTCCATCAGCTCGGCTAAATAGTGGGCCATCCAATGAGCGGTGATGTCCTCCTGGCCACCCTGTTCGAGGAGGTCAACAAGGGCTTTACCCAAGGCAATGAGAGGATCCGGTTGCGTCGTACAGCTCTCCGCCGGCTCGCAGGACGAATGCTCTGCTGACGGAATGTCGGTCGCGGCCACCTGACTGGTCATGGCGGTACCTCTCAATGCTTCTCTGCACTTTCACCCAGAAGACCATGTGTCGCCCGGTACGCCGAAGGATTTCTTCAAGCCCCACCGGCGCTGCCAGAAGACGTTGCCCCTGATGACGTTCTGAGTAACTGTCCCGTTTATCCCATTGCCCCCAGACCTGCGCGAGGAACGCATCCCCCAGAGCAGTAGATCGCCAAACCCGGTCATCATCATGGGGCGTAAGGTCGAGCAGGCGCCGAAGAGCCGGCCGAGGTGCGGGCGCTGGGTAGCGGATCCGGCCGGAAAAGGGATCGTACCGATCAAGACCGCTCGGCGCGTGTCGGCTGGTGGTCAGGCCCACCATCCGGAACGGGTGGGGAACGGCGCGCCTTCTGTCAGAAGGCATCTCGGGAAGGGCGAAGTTGTCCGGATCGGAAGTCGATTGGAGCGCACGGGCTAAAGCACCCGACGTTGCAGGATCGGACAATGCGGACGATACAGTAATGGTCTCTTCTCCATGCCCGGCCGGATCGGTCCAGCGGCCTGAAACCACCATCCAGCCTCGCCGCTCCGCATCGAAGAGCGCGTCTGTGAAATCATTCTTGATGATGTCGGCCAGCCAAGTCTCTGCCGTTTCGGTCTGAGGTCGTGGCCGGTAATGGCGCGGCGGCGGGGGGTCGCGGCGATCGGCGATCCAACGCCCGTCGGAGCGGGTAAGTCGGTGATCCTCGATCCATTGGTACCATTCATGGGGTTCTCCGTCCCTGACAACAAGCGGTACCGTGTCGTGGAGTTCGCCAGCCGCACACATCATAGCATGGACGGTCAAGTAGAAGTTCAGGTCATCCGCTTTGGAGTAGCTGCCTCTGGATGTGTGTGTGTCCTCACCCCGCAGCACGCCACGCCGCAGGCGCTGATCCTCTCGCCAGTCGAGGCCGGCACCGCCCGTGGAAAGGCGCCTGCACCACCCGGCGACGCGAGGACCAACGTCCTTGGCGGTCAGCCCGAAAGCACTACCGACTGCGCTGAACCCGTAACGTGCCAGATCGTAGTCGAACCAATAGTCGCACTCGGGCCCGCCCGGCGAAAGCCAGTTGTCGGACGAATACGGCCAAGGCGGACTCGCGGCCGGGGGATGGCGGCTCACCCCGACTCGCCGTAGTTCCGCCAACTCCACGGGGTTCACCGTACCCGGCAGCGCCGCTTCCACGGCGAGGCAGGCATCGCGGGCGTAGAGCCGGATGACGGAATGCGGCAAGCAACCGGAGCCGATGGCGTGGTGGGCGATGGCTGGGATGTAGGGGGCGACGATCTCTGGAAAGTCGATGGCTGCCCGGGCCAACGCCACCAGCAGAAATAGTCGGGCGTGAAGGTGATAGAACGTCAGTGTGCGGTCTACGAAAAAGCCGGCAGTGGTCCGGTCGATCCAGTCTACCAGATGCCCGAGCACGCCGGTGGCACCGAATGCGCAGAGCCTGCGCACGGCGTGCGCGGCGCGCCAGCGAATGGCTATCTCCGGAGCGCCGAGCGTCGCCCACAGCAGCCCGGCCACGGCTTTCTCGACATCGGGATCGGGAGCAAGTGACGTGTTCCACGGCCCATCGCCGTCCTTTTCCTCCAGGATGATCTCGAACCGATCCAACGCAAATCGGAGTGTATCCAATATCTCGGCAGGAGGCTCCGAGCGCGCCATCTCCTCCGCCAGGACCAGCAGATGGCTCGACGTGATCCCGTCGAGATGATCTGCGGCGGCGTCCGCGAGCCGTCGGACAATCCGCTCCCGCGGCCATTGGACGAGCGGCTCCAGATTAGTGATGCGGTACGCTAGGCTGTACTCGCCGGTCAGCAAATGTAGCGCCCGCTGTTCCAGAACCTGCTCGGCGGCCTCTCTGACCGCCCCACGAACGTCGGCGCCTCTCCAATTTTCCAACACGCTTTTCAGTTCCCAGATGATCCGTTCCGCCGACAGCCGTCGGGATCCAGCGAGCGCCCGAACGTAGGCGACCTGACCATGTCTTGGGGTTCTTCCCTTCATTTCTCCAAGGAAAACGGGTTCACGAATGCGGTGGTCCTCGGTGCACTCGGCGGCCTCCACGATCGCGTCAAGGTCCTCGGCGGTGCTCCACGATCTGCCACCCAGTAGCGCCTCCCAATCGGGCGGTGGTGGTTCATCACGGTTGGCCCGAACATGACGACCAAAGGTGACTGGCCGATCTTCTTCGTCCCCTAGCATAGTAAGTCTGGTTTCAAGATCGCTGGTATTCAGGCCGTGGTTCCGACCGGCCGAAATCAAGCCGTCCAGCCCGTGGCGTCCGACGTTCTCAATCAGGGAATCCCGACAGCGGGTTACGAACAAGGCATTCCGCACCGAAGCTGACGGCGCATGAGCAAGCAGCGTTTCAAGACTTTCCTGCCCGTCCCAGGGGACCGCCAACGCTTCTAAGGCAGCAGCAACGCCGGGTGCCATCAAACGACGATCGACCAGATCCAGAGTCACACACGGCAGCGTGTCATCCAGGCGAACCCGCCCCCGATCCCGCCAACGACTGAGGATGGCGAGAGCCGAGGATGGACAAAGCCGGGTCAGCGCGATCGTGACCGAAGGCCAGGGGAATTTGTGATCGGCAACGGCCTCCACAGCCTCCGCTATCCGCGCGACCCGGTAGGCGTCGGTGGGACTGGCACCGGCGCTCTCCACCCCTGGCCGGGAAGCAAGCATGTAAATGGTTTCGAGGCGCTCACGTGCTTCATAATCCAAGCGATCCAGAATTCGCGTCGCTTCGTCGAGATTCCCACGAGCAAGATCCGCATGAACTGCCAGCACTGCGCGCGCCAACGATGCATAGGAATCCGCCATTGCGGCGGCGCCTATGCGACCAGACGCGATCAGCAGGTCGGCCCGATCCGCGAACAGATAGGCCGCACTACGGGTCGCATCGTGCCGCCCGGCGGTCCTGGCAAGCAGGATGAGAACGGGAAACTTTGCGGTGAGTTGCCGCGCACCAACCCAGCCGTCCAAGCTGCGGACGAGTTCTTCATCGGCAAATCCCAACCGCAACGCGGAATCGAACCAGTATCGTGGCGTTATGTTCAGAACGTCCGAACGGCGCCAGTTGCTGTAATGGTAGTCGTTTCGGCCGATTTTCAGGCCTTCTGCCGCAAGTGCCTCAGCCAATGACTGCCGTGAGAGCAAACCGACGATCCCCTTAGCCCTGGTCACGAACAGTGGAAGCAAAGCGCCATAGAATTCATCGAACTCGCGGATCCTCTCCCCACGCTGTCGAACAGCGTCCTTTTCCTTGAGGCTGTCTGGCTTCAGATCCTCAACGGTGCAATCCCGTCTATCAAGCGCAGCGATGAGAGAAGTTGCACGTAGCTGGGTAAGCCGAAGGTCGGGCGCTTCCCCGTAAGGTGTCGGAACGTGGTCGCGCAGTGCAGGGCGGTACTTGTTCAGTAGCGTGCCAGCAAGATTGCCCTCGCCCGCAGCGGCGAGCCATTCAGCCAAAATCACTGCGCCATGGCGTATGGTGTCGGCTTCTTTGTCAAATTGATAGGTGTCGAACGGCTCCAGAGGGTTCGTTTCACGCAGTAGTGAGCCGAGGCTTCGCGCCACATCGGTTGAGAGCCCGAGAGACACCTCGTCCAACGCGACAAGGGCGCCAAGATGGAGGTAAGGGTCCGGTCCGCCTGCGGCGCACAGGCCCTGAAGCAATTTTAACTGACCATGATCGATCAGTCGCTCAGCCAAATGGCGACCTAGTCTGATTCGGACCCAGTGGTTCCAACCCATGCTGTTCATGAAGGCTTTTTCCGGCCCCGCGGCGATCAGCCCGGCATGGGTCAGAGCGGCAAGCGTGTCAATGAACTTACCTTGATCGCCGACCTCCTTAGCTTTTGCTTTTTCGTCGATCCAAAGCGCCGCCTGTTGCACGGCACCAAGCGCTTCCATCTTTAGCGTACCAGAGAGAGCGAAGATCGCCGCGCGATCCGCCAGTCCCCACCCTTTCCACAGCTCGCGGTGCTGACGGAACAGCAGGTCGGCTACGTCCTGCGGCTGCATCACTACGGCGAACAAATCTGCATTCGCCCGGATAAACTGCGCCTGGCGGGATTGCGTCGCGGCCTCCTCCGCTGCGCGGATGAACAGCTTGGCGGCATCTGCCCTGCGGGTGTCTCGAAGGGCGGCGCGCAGAGCATAGGCGATGCGCATTCGCACGATGTCACGCCGGGTGACAGGGTCTGTACCACATGGCCCCTCATCGTTCAGTGCCAACGCCAACAGTCCTTCGCGCCTGCCGGCCTCATACAAGAGACGAGGCAGGGCTATGGCCGCATAGGCGTCTCCGCGCGCCAGTGCTTCGAGACGATCGGCCGCCAGGGCGTAATCCGACGGGTTTCCTGGAAAATGTTCATGGAACCAGTCCTCCACCGGCTCGTCGCGGAACTGAACGGCGTTGTCCCGGATCAGCAGGGGATGCTGTAGGTCAGCGACGAAGTCCTGCACGACGTTTTCTGGAACGCCCGCCGCATGCGCCAGCACGGCCACCGGGACCAGCGGCGGCAGCTGACCCAGGAGGAAGCAGAACCGGTCCACGATGTCCGCATTCTCGACGGTGTCACGCACGGCTCCCAGCGCGCGTTCCACCTCTTCGCAGATCATGTCATTCACTGTTCGGCCGGACGGCCCCAGCATGGCGATCAATTCTTCGCCGTTCGCCGGCTTTCGGGCGAGGAAGTAAGATTGCACGCGCGGATTGCCACTGGTGAGCCGATGGAACGCTGCGGCCGCCGCGTCGTCGGCATCGTGCAGGTGTCGGCGCAGGTGGGCGGCGGAGTCCTCCGGCGTGAACCCGTCGAAGGAAACACGCACCGCATTGCGATGCGGCCTCAGCATGTCCACCCTATGTGGGCGGGCGAACGCGACGATGCGGCAGCCATCCGGCGGCGGTTCCTGAAGCAGGCCCCACACGAACGCGGAATCCTGGGCATCCTGAGCCGCCCTGACAGAGTTGTCGGCCGCATCCAGCACAATGACGATCAGCGCCTCGGCGCTCCGCGCCCGGACCGTGGCTGCGGCCTGTTCCAGTCGGATGCGGAAGGCTTGCAGATACTCGTGGTCTTCTGCCTGCAACGGCAGCAGCGGATCGCACAGGCCCTGCACTGCCAACTCGTTGCTGATTTGCGTCAGGGCCTGCCTTGACCGATGTCGGGGCTGCCGCAGCCGGCGGTAGGCACCGTTGCAGAACCCGTCAAACACCACAGTCACCGATCCCGGTGGCATCAGCGAACCGAGGGCCTGGGCGAGAACAGTCTTGCCCACGCCGCCAGAAGCGGCCACCACGACTGGCCATTGTGCCGCAATGATGGCATCCGCCACCGTTCGGTCGTGGGAGCGCGGAATGAGGTGGTCGCAGGGTGGGAAGTCCGCGGGTGCCGGAAGCAGATCACTTTCGGTAACGTTCAGAACGGCAAGAAGCTTGTCACGCCGGATCGGCGGGTTATCGCGGGCCTCCGGCAACGCCTCCTTGCGCACTAACTCCGCAAGGCGGAGGGTGACATCCGGATCAAGTGTCGGGATGAAGGCTGCCAGTTCCCTTCCCAACAACTCCGCCTGCGAAGCCCGATCTGGCTCGCCACCAGGCAGGTCGACCAAGCGCAGAAAGGCGCAGAGGTCGGCGCCGGTCAACTTTGTGTCCCGTGCCAGCCGGTCATAGGCATTACGACGGTGACCCTTCAGCTTTTCCGGGACACCTGCACGCGCCGCCGTGACGGCCGCCGTCACATTCCTTGAGATCGGCCTGTTGGTGACCAGGACAAAGGAAAATTTACCAGCAACAACATCCGCGCCGAGCTCGGCCACGAAGTCCGAATACCGCCTCGCAAAGTAGCCCAACGGCTCGCCGATATCGGCGGCCCCGAGTGACCGGTCAGGGCGAGTGGTTGAGTGCTTGTGCTGGTAGTAGACGACCCGCCGGGATTCTCTGACGTTCTCGCTGCCCCAATACTCGGCCGTATCGACACCCAGTTCGCCTGATTGTACAGAAGTGCCCTCGGCCCGGGAGACACCTTCGATCTTTACAGCAGCCAGGCGGCTGCCAGCGTCGCCATCTGCATTCAACAGGCGCAACAGGCGGCGGGCCGACCACAGGAAGTGGAACTCATCGCCAGCATTGCTGGCGCGAACCTTGATCAGATCATCGGTCATCTAGTTAGGTCTTCCGGGCGGCTATGCCATACCCTACGCACTCAGATCACCGGCTGTAAACGATCCTGATGCAACAACTTGATTGATGGCCATACTGTGCCGACTGAAATCATGCCTCGTGAGCATTGAACCCAGCTTCCATTCGGGCTACTCCACCACGGGTGTCCCACAAAGGGCTTGGATCGGGAGCGGAGCGGGATGGCGGATCAGGCGCAGTTGGACGCATATGTGGATGCGCTGAAGGCCCTGGATGGGGCAACCGGGAACGGAAAGCTGCGCGAGCGGCTCGGCTGGGACGAGGCGACCTACGAGGCTGTGAAATCCAGACTGCTTGCCGATGGGGTGATCGAGAAAGGGCGCGGGCGCGGCGGCTCGGTGTCCCTGGTCGGCTTCGTCAGCGAGTTCGCGCGGGAAATGGACAAGCTGATTCCGGATTTCGGGGACAACTTGGCGCAGCAGGCAAAAGCTGGGACCAAGCCGGCTGCACCACCGAACAGGACCGTGAAGACCCCGAAGCCCGCGAACGGCGGCGATCTCGGCTTCGAGGCGGAGTTGTTCAAGACGGCGGACAAGCTGCGCGGCAACATGGAGCCGTCGGATTACAAGCATGTCGCCCTGGGCCTGATCTTCCTGAAGCACATTTCCGACAGCTTCGAGGCCAAGCGGGCGGCGCTGCTGGCGGAATATCCCGATGGGGCGGAAGATCCGGACGAGTACGCCGCCGACAACGTCTTCTGGGTCCCGCAGGAGGCGCGTTGGTCCCACCTTCAGGCCAACGCCAAGAACCCGAAGATCGGCCAGCTGATCGATGAAGCCATGCTGGCCATCGAGAAGAAGAACGACAGCCTGAAGGGCGTGCTGCCCAAGGAATACGGCCGGCCGGCGCTGAACGCCGTCATGCTGGGGGAGCTGATCGACCTGATCTCCACCATCGCGCTCGGCCAGGGCAAGGGGGAGGCGCGGGACCTTCTGGGCCGCGTCTATGAATACTTCCTGGGCCAGTTTGCCGGGTCGGAGGGCAAGCGCGGGGGTGAGTTCTACACCCCCCGGTCCGTCGTGCGGGTGATGGTGGAGATGCTGGAGCCGTACAAGGGTCGGGTCTACGACCCCTGCTGCGGGTCCGGCGGCATGTTCGTGCAGTCGGAGAAGTTCGTCGAGCAGCATGGCGGGCGCATCGGCGACATCGCCGTCTATGGGCAGGAAAGCAACTACACCACTTGGCGGCTGTGCAAGATGAACCTGGCCGTCCGCGGCATCGATGCGGACGTCCAGTGGAACAGTGAGGGCAGCTTCCACCGCAACGCCCTGCCCGATCTGCGGGCCGACTTCATCCTGGCCAACCCGCCCTTCAACATCTCCGACTGGGGCGGGGCGCGGCTGGCGGAGGATCCTCGCTGGCGCTATGGCGTCCCGCCCGCGGGCAACGCCAACTTCGCCTGGCTGCAGCACATCGTGCACCATCTGGCGCCGACGGGTGTCGCCGGCGTGGTGCTGGCCAACGGCTCCATGTCCTCCACGCAAGGGGGCGAGGGGGAGATCCGCCGCGCCCTGGTGGAGGGCGTGCCCGCCACCGATGGCCGGCCAGCCGCCCCCGGCGTGGTGGACTGCATGGTGGCCCTGCCGGGCCAGCTCTTCTACTCCACCCAGATCCCCGCCTGCCTCTGGTTCCTGGCCAAGGACCGGTCGAACGGCATCGCCCGCGACACCAAGCTACGCGACCGCCGGCACCAGATCCTGTTCATCGACGCCCGCAAGCTGGGCCACATGGTGGACCGCACCCGCAAGGAGCTGTCGGACGCCGACATCGCCAGGATCGCCCGGACCTACCACGCCTGGCGCGGGGAGCCGGACGCCGGCGACTATAAGGACGAACCCGGCTTCTGCCGCTCCGTCCCCATAAGGGGGGAGGACAGCGTGGAAAGCCACGGCTTCGTCCTCACCCCCGGCCGCTATGTGGGTGCTGCGGAGGCGGAGGAGGACGACACGCCGTTTGCGGAGCGCTTCGCGACCCTACAGGCCAAGCTGGAGGCGCAGTTCGCGGAAGGGGAGCGGCTGACGGCGGCGATCCGGGAGCGGTTGGCGGGGGTGGTGGAGCTGTGACGATGGAGCGGTGGAAGACGATGACGCTCCGTGAGGCCGGCGTTGCCCTGATCGATTGTGTCCACGCTACACCCCCAGCGGTTGATGAGGGCTATCCCTACATTTCGATTCCTCAAATGAAGAATGGGCGCATTGATTTTGGCAGTGCGCGCCGCATATCTGAATCAGATTTCGTTGAGTGGACCAAGAAGGCTAGGCCGCAGCTTCATGATGTCGTTCTTTCCAGAAGAACAAATCCGGGCGTAACAGCAACATTTGGAGATCAATGTGATTTTGCTCTAGGCCAAAATCTCGTTCTGTTAAGGGCGGATGAGGGAAATGTTGCTCCGGAATATCTTCGTTGGCTAACCACCGGTCCGTCATGGTGGGAACAGATCGACAAATACATTAACGTCGGAGCCGTATTCGATAGCCTCAGGTGTGCTGACGTTCCAAAGTTTGAGCTTCCGATTCCTCCCAAATCGGAACAGTTAAAAATTGCCGCACTGCTCAGCGCCCTCGACGACAAGATCGAGCTGAACCGGCGGACGAATGAGACGCTGGAGGCGATGGCGCGGGCGCTGTTCCGGGACTGGTTCGTCGAGTTCGGCCCCACCCGCGCCAAGATGGAGGGCCGCCCCCCCTACCTCGCCCCCGACCTCTGGTCCCTCTTCCCCGACCGCCTGGACGAGGACGGCAAGCCGGAGGGGTGGCACTCGGGAACAGTATCCGACCTCATTCTATTTGGACCGTCAGAACAACTGTCCAGAGATATCACGGCCCCCTACTTGGACATGGCGGCCCTTCCTACGCGCGGACCTGCTGCTGATATGGCAGTCCCCAGAGCCTACACCTCCGGACCGCGCTTCCGGAACGGGGACACTTTGCTGGCCCGTATCACCCCCTGCCTTGAGAACGGGAAGACTGCATTCGTGCAGGACCTGCCGAATGATGCAGTGGGCTGGGGCTCGACCGAATTCATCGTGATGCGCTCCATCCCCCCGGTACCGCCATTCATCAGCTACCTCATCGCCCGCGATGATGACTTCCGGAGTCATGCCATCAGAAGCATGACCGGAACGTCCGGCCGCCAACGCGCGGATGTTGGCCAGATTGCCCGATACGCTATGGCGATCCCAGCCCGCGAAGTCCTCTGGAACGAGTTAAGCAAGGCAATCGGACCGCTGGTGGACGCCATCAAAGCCAACACCGAAGAATCCCGCACCCTCGCCACCCTCCGCGACCTCCTCCTCCCCAAACTTGTCTCCGGCGAGATTCGCGTTAAAGATGCCGAAGGCATAGTCGGGGAGGTGACATGAGCGTCGATTGGTGTCCGGGCATCCGCGCCTTCTGCGCCCACTGGTCCCATGCCCCCATGCTCCAGCAGACGTTTGAGACGCTGGAGCGGGAGTTCGCAGACGACAACGACGCCTGCATCGATGCCGCCAAGGGCATCGTCGAGTGCGCCTGCCGCCTGATCATCGAGGAGCTGGACGACCCGGTCAGTCCGAAGAAGCCTACGAAGGCGGATGTTTCCCTTGGTGAACTCGTCGGCATCGCCACCCGCATGTTGCGCCTGGGCGAGATTCGTGACCGGGCTTTTTCTGATCTGATCAAGCAGCACAACAATCTGACTGAATGCATCCGACTCCTCCGGAACTCAGCTGGTACCGTCAGCCATGGCAAGGACGGCTTTATCGCCAAGCTCTCTGCCCATCACCGCCGCTCCGCCCTGCTGGCGGCCGACGCGATCGTCACTTTCCTGCATGAAGCCTATCTGGAGCGGGAGCCCGATCCGCTCCGCACCTTCGAGCCCTATGAGCGGTTCGAGATGTCGAACGACCTGATCGACCAGTTCGCCGGGTTCCGTGTCGAGGGCGTGGAGGACGGCTACCTGGCGGTGACCATCCTCCTCCCCGGGGAAGAGGAAATCCCGCTCTCCATCGAGCCCTCCCGCCTCCTTTTCGGCGTGGACCGCGAGGGTTACAAATACGCCCTGAATGCATGCCGGGAGGCGGCAAGGGCTGAGGACCCAGTGGAGGAAGCTGTCGAGCCGGTGGCGTGATTCAGCTTCACAGGTCGGATTATCGGCAGTGTTGGAGATTGTGATCGGCCGTCCGTGTATTCATCATGCCAGCATGTTCTCAGCCGGACCCACATGACCGCGATCCTCTACCACGACGGCAAGTTTCCCCCGACCGAGTTGGACTTGCCCCAGTTGCTGCCCCTGATCGGGCCGGCCAACGCGGCAATCGCCCGCTATGCCGGTCTGCTTCAGGGCATCCAAAGCCCGAATGTGCTGCTTTCCCCGCTGACGGTACAGGAAGCTGTGCTGTCGAGCCGGATCGAGGGCACCCAGGCCACCATGGGGGAGGTGCTGGAGTTGGAGGCGGAAGGGGGACCGCTCGATGAAAGTACGGCCAAGAAAGCCGATATCCGGGAGGTGCTGAACTACCGGGCCGCCCTGAAGGAGGCGACACGGTTGTTGGAGACATTACCGCTGTCCCAACGTCTGCTGCGGGAAACCCACCGGGTCCTGATGCAAGGCGTGCGGGGGCGCACCAAGGACCCTGGCGAGTACCGGCGCATCCCGAACTGGATCGGCCCCCAGGGGTGCAGTGTCGATCAGGCGCGCTTCGTGCCGGTCGGAGCCGACCGTCTGCCAGCGGCGATGAATGCGTGGGAGGCCTATCTCCACGGGGAGGCACCGGACGTTCTGATCCAGCTTGCCATCGTGCATGCGGAGTTCGAGGCGATCCACCCGTTCCTGGACGGCAACGGCCGCCTAGGCCGCCTGATCATCCCGCTGTTCCTGTTCAGCCGCGGCCTGCTTGCCCGACCGAACTTCTATCTCAGCGAATATTTGGAGCAGCATCGGGAGGAATATTATGACCGGCTTCTGGCCATTTCCCGTGACGGCGACTGGACCGGCTGGTGCGGCTTCTTCCTGCGCGCGCTGACCACCCAGGCGGAGGTAAACCAGAGCCGGGTGCAGGCGATCCTTCACCTTTACCACACCCGCAAGGACTGGATCGCGGAGGAGACCCATTCCCAATACGCCGTCCGGGCGCTGGACTGGATGTTCCAACGGCCGATCTTCAAGGCCTCGGACTTCCGTGATGCGGCGGGCATCCCCGGACCCACCGCCACGCGCATCCTGCGCATCTGCCGGGACAACGGCCTGTTGCGGGAATTGCGCCCAGGAAGCGGCCGTCGCGCCGCGGTGCTGTGCTTCCCGGAGCTGCTCAACATCGCCGAAGGGCACGATGCGTTTTGATGGTCATCGCTGATCGGCAAGCTCGTTTGCTGATCAGCGAACCCACATCGGTGATCACCAAGCCGGCTTGTTGGACACGGATGATCAACAAACGCAGTGATCGGGCGGAGGGACGGCCGCCTGACCGGGTTGCTGATCACCAGTGATCAGCAAGACGGTTTGTTGATCATCAGAGCCGCGCTCATGATCGACAAACTGGTTTGTTGAGCATGGATGATCAACAAACGTCACGCTCCCGCCTCGCTCCGCAGCCATGATGCAGGCCAGCCGCCTCATCTCCGCTTGGTTGCAGCCCCCCTTGCCCCTATTCTGTCCTCCCCCTCCGCGCGAGATGACGCAGCATGGCCTTCCTATCCGAAGCCGATATTGAATCGATGGTCCTCGCCCAGTTGCACGACCTCGGCTATGCCACCGCCAAGGACACGGAGATCGGGCCGGACGGGAAGGCACCGGAGCGGGAGGCCTGGGCGGACACCATCCTGGTCGGCCGGCTGGAGGCTGCGATCGCGCGGCTGAACCCGCACATGCCGGCGGAGGCGCGGGCCGACGCGCTGCGCCGGGTTATGGCAAGCGACCGGCCGGGCCTGGTGGAGGAGAACCGGCGACTCCACCGGCTGATGGTGGAGGGGGTTGAGGTCGAGTACTTCACGGAGGAGGGCATCCTGCGCGGTGACCGCGCCGCCCTGATCGGATCGGATATTGACGATATCGGCGCCAATGACTGGTTGGCTGTCAGCCAGTTCACCGTGGTTCAGAACGGGGTCAACCGCCGGGCCGATGTGGTGGTCTTCGTCAACGGTATGCCGCTGGCGGTGATTGAGCTGAAGGCCCCGGGCGGGGAGACGGCGACCCTGGCCGCGGCGCACAGCCAGCTCCAGACCTACAAGACGCAGATCCCGGCGCTGTTCCGCACCAACGCGCTGCTCGTCATCTCCGACGGGATGGCGGCGCGGGTGGGCTCGCTGACGGCGAATTTCGAGCGCTTCATGCCCTGGCGCACGACCGATGGCGCCACGGTACTGGAGAAGGGGCAGCCGGAGCTGGCGACCCTGATCAAGGGCGTCTTCGAGAAGCACCGGTTCCTGTCCCTGCTGCGGGACTTCACTGTGTTCGGGAACACGGACTCCGGCATCGCCAAGATCATCGCCGGATACCATCAGTTCCACGCTGTGCGCCGGGCCATGATCTCCACCCTGCGGGCCCTGGCGCTCAACCAGACGGCAGGTGTTCCGGTGACCGAGTTGGCGGAGGACCCGCAGGGCTTCGGCCTGCCCGGTGTGGCGGGCTATCCCCGCGGGGACAAGCGGATCGGCGTGATCTGGCACACGCAGGGGTCCGGCAAAAGCCTGCTGATGGCCTTCTACGCAGGGCAACTGGTCCAGCACGCGGTGATGGAGAACCCGACCATTGTCGTAGTGACCGACCGCAATGACCTGGACGATCAGCTTTTCCGCACCTTCGCCATGTGCCGCGACCTGATCCGCCAGACGCCGGTCCAGGCGGAAAGCCGGGCCGACCTTCAGGACGCGCTGACCCGCGCCTCCGGCGGGGTGGTGTTCACGACCATCCAGAAGTTCGCGCCCGCAACGGGGGAGGACAGCTACCCCATGCTGTCCGACCGGCGGAACATCGTCGTCATCGCCGATGAGGCGCACCGCAGCCAGTACGGGCTGAAGGCGCGGATCGACACGAAGACCGGCGCGAAGGTCTACGGGCTTGCCAAGTACCTGCGCGACGCGCTGCCCAATGCCAGCTTCATCGGCTTCACCGGCACGCCGATCGAGAATGCGGATGTGAACATCCGCACTGTCTTCGGCGACTATATCGACATTTACGACATCAGCCGCGCGGTGGAGGATGGGGCGACTGTCCCGATCTACTACGAAAGCCGCCTTGCCCGTATCGACCTGCCGGAGGAGGAGAAGCCCAAGATCGATGCGGAGCTTGAGGAGCTGACCGAGGACGAGGAGACCACCGATGCGGAGCGCCTGAAGCAGAAATGGGCGACGGTGGAGAAGCTGGTCGGCGCCGACAAGCGGCTCGGCATGATCGCGGAGGATCTGGTCGCCCATTTCGAGGCGCGGACGGCCGCGCTGGACGGCAAGGGCATGGTCGTCTGCATGAGCCGGCGGATCTGCGTGGCGCTGTACGACAAGATCATCGCCCTGCGCCCGGACTGGCACAGCGATGATGACAATGCCGGCGCGGTGAAAATCGTGATGACCGGCTCCGCCGCCGATCCGCAGCCCTGGCAGCCCCATATCGGGACCAAGACGCGCCGCGACCTGCTGGCCAAGCGGGCGAAGGACGCGGGCGATCCGCTGAAGCTGGTCATCGTCCGCGACATGTGGCTGACCGGGTTCGACGCGCCGTCCATGCATACGATGTATATCGACAAGCCGATGCGCGGCCACGGGCTGATGCAGGCCATCGCGCGGGTCAACCGGGTCTTCCGGGACAAGCCCGCCGGGCTGGTGGTGGACTATATCGGCGTCGCCCAGAACCTGAAGGCGGCCCTGCGGGACTTCTCCGCCGGCGACCGGGAGAAGACCGGCATCGACGAGGCGGAAGCCGTCGCCGTGCTGATGGAAAAGTACGACGTCGTGAAGACCATGTTCCACGGCTTCGACTATCTCTCCGGCCTGAACGGCACCCCAGCGGAGCGCCTGTCCGTACTGGCCGCGGCGATGGAGTGGGTTCTCGACAGGCAGAACAAGGCGGCGGCGAAGGAGACCACGGCGGAGGCGAAGAAGGCGGCCAACCGGCGGTACCAGGACGCCGTGTTGGCTCTGTCCAAGGCCTTCGCCCTTGCCTCGGCCAGCGATTTCGCCCGGGAGGTGCGGGATGAGGTCGGATTCTTCCAGACCGTCCGCGCCGCAATCGTGAAGGCCGCCGGCGGGGGCGGAACAGGCGGCCGTAATTACGAATTCGCCATCCAGCAGATCCTGGACCGCGCGGTGGTCTCGACGGAGATCGTGGACATCTTGGGTGCCGCCGGCCTCACCACCCCGGACATCTCCATTCTCTCGGACGAGTTCCTGGCCGAAGTCCAGCAGATGGAGAAGAAGAACCTGGCGCTGGAGGCGCTGCGCAAGCTGCTGAACGATGAGATCCGGTCCCGCAGCCGCACCAACGTCGTCGAGACCAAGCGCTTCTCCGAGCGGCTCGAGGCGGCCATTGCCCGCTACCACACGAATGCCATCAGCACGGTCGAGGTCCTCCAGGAGTTGATCGCCCTGGCGAAAGACGTCCGGGATGCGCGCCGCCGGGGCGAAGAGACCGGCCTGTCCCAGGACGAGATCGCCTTCTACGACGCCCTGGCGGAGAATGAGAGCGCCGTCCAGGTCATCGGCGACGATAATCTGAAGGTGATCGCCCACGAGTTGCTCGTGAGCCTCAAGGGCGGCGTCACCGTTGACTGGTCCCAGCGTGAAAGCGCCCGAGCCCGCATGCGGGTCCTGGTCAAGCGCATCCTGCGCAAGTACGGATATCCGCCCGACCTCCAGGACGCGGCCGTTCAGACCGTCCTGCGCCAAGCTGAGGCGCTGTCGGCGAAGTGGGCGGCTTAACCTGCATCCCGGTACCACGTAGAGCTAGGTTAGCTGTTGACCTACCTGCATTTTCGGGTGTTTCCGCAAAACCTTCCCTCTTTGGAGCAAGCTCGGGACCTGCCGTCTACCCCCTCGTTCTTGGCCACCTCGCCTCCTTCGCCGCCTGTTTTCAGGCGCTAAGCCTTAGACTTTCCCGGCAGGTCGGGAGGGGGCATCATGGCCTTGAATGACGAGATTTCGCATCTCCGGCGACAGGCTCGTGCGCAATCGACCCGGACGGCCTATGCCGCGGACTGGGCAGATTTCAAGTCCTGGTGCCTGGGGCGGGGCCATTCGGCCCTGCCGGCGGATTCGGAGACGGTGGCGGGCTACCTGGCCGCCCGCGGCCGCACGCTGCGGCCGGCCAGTTTGCACCGCCGGCTCTGCGCCATCGGCTACATGCACCGGCAGGCCGGCCTACCATTCGACGCCCGCGCGCCGGTGATCGCCGAAACCAAGCAGCGCCTGTTCCGCACTCTCGGCACCGCCCCCGTCCAGAAGGCCCCCCTCTCCGTCGAGGACCTGCGCCGCCTCGTCGCCGCCCTGCCGGGAACCCCGGCCGGCCTGCGCGACCGCACCATCCTGCTGCTGGGCTTCGCCGGCGCCTTCCGCCGCTCCGAGCTGGCGGGGCTGGATGTCGGCGACCTCGCCTTCTCCGCGGCCGGCCTGACGGTGACCCTGCGCCGCGCCAAGGAGGACCAGCAGGCCCGGTCCGAGCAGGTCGGCATCCCCAAGGGCGCCCAGCCCGCCACATGCCCGGTACAGGCGGTCAGGCACTGGATGGTCGCCGGCCGGCTGGGCCCGGGGCCGCTGTTTCGCCGAGTCGACATGCACGGCAATGTGCTGGCGGCCCGGCTGTCCCCGGCGGCCGTGGCCGACGTGGTCAAACGCGCCGTCGCCAGGGCCGGCCGGGCGGCGGGTTGGACCCGGGCCGAGGTCGCGGCCCAGGTGGCGGCGGTGTCCGGGCATTCCCTGCGCGCCGGTTTCGTGACCGCGGCGGCGGGGGCCGGCATCGCGGAATGGGAAATCATGCAGCAGACCCGCCACAAGCGGGTGGAGACCTTGCGAAGGTACATAAGGCGCGGGTCGCTGTTCCAGAACAATCCGGCCGGCCGCCTGGGTCTCTAGCGGCCGGCCGGGAGTGTGTGATCCGGGGATCGGATCTGGGATCGGCGTGTGCTTCGGCACCTGTGCGAACCGGATGTGATCCCCCGTGTGAGGGAGGGAACCGATGCGGACGGGGTAGGGGCCAAAAGCCTAGGCGGATCAGCCTAGTACGCACCAATGGGAATCGCTGTTCTCGCGGGTACAACCCCCGGCGCTCACAGGCG
>JBJOKR010000076.1:0-20246 GCA_046045995.1 Pseudomonadota bacterium
CTGAAGCAGCAGCATGGCCCCGCCGGTCAGGGTCTGGGCCAGCCGCAGGGCCAGCCCCAGGATGTAGGCCCGCTGCAGCGGCCCTTCCTTCAGCAGGCCGCGCGCCGGGGTGAGGGAGGCACTGTCGAGCGTCCCGGCATAGCGCACGAAGCTGGTCGTCGCCAGGAAGGCACGCTCCGCATGATCCACCCCGGCGAAGGGCATGCGCAGCACCCGCAGGAACGCATGCTCCGCCCGGTAATCGGGATGTTCGGACCAGCCCAGATCGGTCAGCAGGCAGGCCGCCTGCCGCAACCGGGCCGCCGCCTCATCCTCCCCGGCGAACAGGGGTGCTGTCCACTGGCTGATCATTTCCGCCACGCCGAAGCGGCCCAGCCGTTCCGCCACGTCGACACAGGCCGCGATCAACGGGTCCTGCCGCCGCTGCTCGGCACCCAGCAGGTCGAACAGGTGACCTTCGCGCAGCCCGAAGGCGGAGAAGACGACCCGGGCCGGCTGCACCGCCCGCACCACCCGCTCCAGCACCAGGGCGGCGAGAGGCAGGGTGTCCAGGCGGCGGCGGGAGACGCCGGGCACCTTCTCCAGGGAGGATCGGCTCTGCCGCGCGATCAATCCGGCGAAGGTCGCCGCCTGCTCCCCCGTCACGGCATAGTGGTGGATGATGTGCAGGGGGTGCCCCTCCTGCTCCATATGCATCTTGGCGAGCGCCCGCCAGCTTCCCCCCACGGGATAGAAGGCACGGGCCCGCCCCTCCTTCACCCAGGGCAAGGCCGCCAGGTTCTGGTCGATGATCCGGGTGGCGGCCCCGATCCTCCCCTCCGTCGCCTCCAGAAGGCGGAGCGGGCCCAGCGGTGTGGTCGTCTGCCGCCCGATTGTGCCCTTGTCCAGGGTCACCAGTTCCAGGCTGCCCCCGCCCAGGTCACCAGCCAGGCCATCCGCCCCCGGCGTGCCGGACAGAACGCCCATGGCGGCCAGCCGCGCCTCATCATTGCCGGACAGGACGGTGACATGGAAGCCGGTCAGTCGGTTCACTTCCGAAGCGAACCAGGCGCCGTCTTCCGCATCCCGCACGGCGGCGGTGGCTAGAACATCCACCCGGCCGACATGCATCGCCTCCACCAGGTGCTTGAACCGCGCCAGGTTCTGCAGGGCCAGAGCCACCCCGTCCGGGTTCAGCCGCCCCGTCTTCTCCAGGGTCTTGCCCAAACCGCACAGGATCTTTTCATTGAAGACCGCCGTGGGCGCCCGCGACAGCCTGTCATAGACCACCAAGCGGATGGAGTTCGATCCGATGTCGATGACCGCGATACGGTCCTCCAGCGGATGGTCGGGAAACAGGCTGTGCTGGGGCAAGGGCATGATCGGCCGGAAACGTTACGGAAGCGGGTCGAACCGGGGCAACGGTATCACCGCCCCGATTTCAGAACCAGTTTGGGCGGCAGCCGCGCCTCGGTCAGGGCACTGCCGCGCCCGGACAGGCTGGGATTGGTCATGAAATAGGTATGCGCCCCAAACCCATCGCCCTGGGGATCCAAACGGTGATAGCGCCCGTCGGGCCCCAAGGTCCAGCTTTGGGTATCATCCTTCAGGTTGGCGACCATGATCTGGTCCAGCACCTGCTGGTGGACGGTCGGGTTTTCGATCGGCACCAGGGTTTCGATGCGGCGGTCCAGGTTGCGCGGCATCCAGTCGGCGGAGCTGATATAGACCTTCGCCTTCGGGTGGGGCAGGCCATGGCCGCTACCGAAGCAGATTATGCGCGCATGCTCCAGGAACCGGCCGACGATGGACTTGACCCGGATATTCTCCGACAGTCCCTTGATGCCCGGGCGCAGGCAGCAGATGCCGCGGATCACCAGATCCACCTGCACCCCGTGGCGCGATGCCTCATACAGCTTGTCGATCATGCGGGCATCGACCAGTGAATTCAGCTTCACCCAGATCTGGGCCGGCCGGCCGGCATGGGCGTGCGCGATCTCCGCATCGATCAGTTCCAGCAGGCGCTGGCGCAGGGTGATCGGGGCGATGGCGATCTTCTCCAACGCCTTCGGCGTCGCATAGCCGGTCATGTAGTTGAACATGTGGGCCGCGTCATGGCCCAAGGCCGGGTCGCTGGTGAAGAAGGACAGGTCGGTATAGACCTTGGCGGTGATCGGGTGGTAGTTGCCGGTCCCGAAATGCACATAGGTACGCAGGCCATTGCTTTCCCGCCGCACGGCCAGGGAGACCTTGGCGTGGGTCTTCAGATCGACGAAGCCATACACCACCTGCACGCCCGCCCGTTCCATGTCGCGGGCCCAACGGATATTGGCTTCCTCATCGAACCGGGCCTTCAGCTCCACCAGCGCCGTCACGCTCTTCCCCTGCTCCGCCGCTTCGATCAGGGCGGCGACGATGGGGGAGTTCTTGGAGGTGCGGTAGAGCGTCTGCTTGATGGCCAGCACATTGGGATCGGCCGCCGCCTGGCGCAGGAACTGCACCACCACGTCGAAGCTTTCGAACGGGTGGTGGACGATGATGTCCTTCTGCCGGATCGCGGCGAAGCAATCGCCGCCGAAATCGCGGATCCGCTCCGGGAACCGGGCATTGTAGGGCGGGAACAGCAGATCGGGCCGGTTGTCCACGATCAGATGCCGCGTGTCCGCCATGCCCAGCAGCCCGTCCAGCAGGAACACGTCATCGTAGGAGACGTGGAGCTGGTTGCGCAGGAATTCCCGGAGTTCGACACTCATCCCGGCATTGGTGGCCAGCCGGATGACGACACCCCGCTTGCGCCGCTTCAGCGCCGTCTCGAAGGTGCGGACCAGATCCTCCGACTCCTCCTCGATCTCGATGTCGCTGTCGCGCAGCACCCGGAACACCCCGCTGCCCTTCAGCACGAAGGGAGGGAACAGCCGGTCGATGAACATCAGGATCAATTGTTCCATCAGGACGAAACGGAGTTCCGACCCGGGCAGGCGTACGAACCGCTCCAACTGCTGCGGCAGCAGGACCAGGGCGTCCAGGTTGATCTGCTTGACCGGATCCCAGAGCTGGAGGGCGAGCGCGAAGCCGCCATTGCCGATGAAGGGGAACGGATGGGCCGGGTCGACCGCGATGGGGGTCAGGACCGGGAACACATCGTCCAGGAAGCGGGATTCCAGCCAGTCATGCTCCGCCGGGGTCAGTTCCTCCGGATCGATCACGGCGATGCCGGCATCCCGCAGCTCCCGCCGCAGCAGCAGCCAGCAGGCCTGCTGGTCGCGCATCAGGTCGTTGACCCGGGCGTTGATGGCGGCCAGTTGCTGGGCCGGGGTCAGGTTGTCGTCCGACGGCGTGGTCACGCCGGCGGCCACCTGTGCCTTCAGCCCGGCGACGCGGACCGTGTAGAATTCATCCAGGTTGCTGGCGGAGATGGATAGGAAGCGCAACCGCTCCAGCAGCGGGTGGTTGACGTTGTACGCCTCCTCCAGGACCCGCTGATTGAAGGCCAGCCAGGACAGCTCCCGATTGATGAAACGGTTGGGGGAACTGCTGTCGATCTGATCGATCTCGGTATCCAGAACGTCGCTCACGATCACCTCGGCGGGCTGGTCGGCGGATGGTGCGGCCGCCGGTCCGGCGGCGGGCGGCGCAGTATATGTTGCGTCCGTGACAGTTTTGGTCTTCGCTGTGCCGGGGTTGGCCGTCCGCCGGGTGGGGGGGCGCCGCCCTGTTGTTCCGGAACCACTTGTCCGCGTCGCCATGAAGACTCTCTATCTGTTGCGCCACGCCAAATCCGCCTGGGACGACCCTGCCCTGGCGGACCACGACCGTCCCCTTGCCCCGCGCGGGTCACGGGCTGCGGCGACCATGGCGAAATATCTGGGGGAGCGCAAGGGTGGGCCGCCCCGGCTCGACCTGCTGGTGTGCTCCACGGCACTCCGCGCGCGCCAGACGCTGGAGCGGGTGCTGGCCGCCTGGTCCCCTGCCCCGGCGGTGACGCTGGAGGGCGGGATCTACCTGTGCGGGGTGGCGGTGCTGATGCAGCGCCTGCGGGCCCTGGACGACAGCATCGGCACGGTGATGCTGGTCGGCCACAACCCCGATTTCCAGGATCTGGCGACCACCCTCTGCACCACCGGGGAGGGGGACCTTCTGGCGAGGGTGCAGGCCAAACTGCCGACAGGGTCCTTCCTGCGCATCGATCTGCCTGACGGGCCGTGGGGCGGGCTGGAACGGGCAACAGGGCACCTGGCCGAGTTCGTCACCCCGCGCGACCTGGAATGATACCCCAGGCGTAGATGGGGGCTTAACGCCGGGCCGGGGCTGGGCTATCTCACCGGGGTGTGCCGTTGACGAAGCGAACAGCCCCCGTGACCGGAACCCCGCCGACACCCTTGTCCGACCCGGCTCGGACCGCCACGACCCCAGCACCCGCCCCCATTCCCGCAGCCCGCCCCGGGACCGGGCTGCCGGGCAAGGGCCGGGAGGTGGAGCTGAAGCTGCTGGTGGCCCCCGGCGATCTGGCCCGGATCGCCGGGCTTCCCCTGGTGGGGGAGGGGGCGGTGGCCCCGCCCTCCCCCTGTCGCCAGCACACCACCTATTACGACGCGCCCGGCCTGATCCTTGCCCGGCGGGGCCTTGCCCTGCGCATCCGGCGGGAGGGGGTGCTGCGCATCCAGGCGGTGAAGACCATGGGGGGTGCTGCCGGGGATGCCGCGGCCGTGGCCGTCCGCCAGGAATGGGAGTGGGAGATCGCCGGCGACGGGCCGGACCTGGCGCCCTTGCGCCGGGGTGAGCTGGCGACCGTCATCCCGGGGGAGGTGGTGGACGCCCTGACCCCCATCTTCACCACCGACATCAAGCGCACCGCCGTCACGCTGCGCACCGCCACCGGTGCCCTGATCGAGCTGGCCTTGGATGAAGGGCGGATCACCGCGAGGCACCCCGGCGGCGGCAGCGCCCATGCCGCGGTGGCGGAGATCGAGCTGGAGCTGAAGGACGGGCGTCTGGCCGACCTGTTCGATCTGGCCCGCGCCATCCATGCCCGGGTGCCCCTGCGCCTTGCCACCCGCAGCAAGGCGGATATGGGCTTCGGCCTGCTGACCGGGCGGGTGCCTGAGTCCCGCCCCGCCCGGCCGCTGGGCCTGTCCCCCGTCAGCACGGTGGCGGAGGCATTCCGCCACATCGCCCGCAACGGCCTGACCCAGCTGCTGGACAATGAACCGGCCCTGGCCGCCGGCGGGGATGCGGAGGCGCTGCGGGAGATGGCGGCTGCCATCCGCAGGTTGGATGCGGCCTTCGGCCTGTTCAAGGGCGTGATCGGCGGCCCCCGGGCCATGGGCCTGCGGACGGAGCTGCGCCGCCTGGGCGCCCCGCTGGAGGAGGCGCGGCTGTGGGAGCGGGTGCATGACCGCTGGCTTGCCCCCCTGATGCATGACGACCGGGCGCCCCGCCATCTGGCCGCGGCGGTGGCCGGCGCCCGACGCACGGCCCGGATCGCCGCGCTGGAGCATCTGGCGGGCCCGGCCTGGACCGGCTGGCAGCTGGATTTCGCTGCCTGGCTGGAGGGGGGTGACTGGCTGGCGGAAGCGGTGGACGGGACCGAGAGCGCCACCGGTGTCTTCGCCAGGCCCATGACCGACCTTGCCCCCACCCTTCTGGCCGACCGGCTGCAGCGGGTGGCCAGGGCCATGCGCAAGGGCCCCGCCGCGGACGGGGCGGAGGGTCCGGGCAAGGATGCGGACTGGCCGCGGCAGTGGCGCCCCCTGTGGCGCCGGACCCAACGGCTGCGCTATGCGCTCGATTTCTGCCGTGCCGTCTTCCCGCCGGACCGTGTCCGCCCACTGCACGGGGCGGTGGAGACCTTCCGCCGGACCCTGAAACAGGCGGCGGATGCGGATCAGGCCCTGGACGCCCTGAAGGCCCTGGCGGCGGACGGGAATGCGGAAATGGCGCGCGACCTGCGCCGGGTGAAGCGGCACCTGAAAGCCACCCGGGATGAGGCGCGCAGCGCCCTGTCCCCGGCGTGGGAGGCTCTGACCACTATCGCCCGCACCAGCTTCGCCGATCCGGGCTCGCCCGGCTTCCGCCCCACGATACCGCCCCCCTGACCGCTTTCCCCGGCCGGGACCCCACACCCGCAGTCAGGCGGAGCGGCGGGTCAGTATGTCATCAGACCCGGCCTTGCAATGGGCGGCGATGAAATCGGCATGGCTGGGCATGGCCTTGATCTCATGGGCGACCATGTCCTTCACCTCCGCCAGGAACAGGCGCAGGTCGGATTCCGGCATCTGATCGGCCAGGGGGTGATATCCCCGGGGCAGGATCCCCTGCCCCATCATCACCTGCATCCAGTTCTGCTCGGTGAACAGTTCCTCATAGGCCCGGGAAACCCGGCCATGGGCCTGGAAGACACGAATTCGACGGGCCAGTTCCTCCGGGATCCTACGGGCCCGGCATTCGCGCCAGAACGGCGTGTCATCCCGCTCCGTCGCTTTGTAATGCAGGATCAGGAAATCCCGGATGTGCTCGTATTCCCAGGCGGCCTGCCGGTTGAACTCCTCGATCTCCGCCGCGTCGATGGACTGGTTGGGCAGCAGCACCATCAGGCGGGAGATGTAGGACTGGACCAGGTGGATGCTGGTGGATTCCAGCGGCTCCAGGAAGCCGCTGGCCAGACCGATGGCCAGGACATTGCGGTTCCAGGATTTCTTGCGCCGCCCCGCGGTGAAGCGCAGCGGGCGGGGGTCGCCCAACGCCTCTCCGTCCAGATTGGCCAGCAGGGTCGCCGCCGCCTCGTCATCGCTGATGTGGCGGCTGGAATAGACATAGCCGTTGCCGATTCGGTGTTGCAACGGGATGCGCCACTGCCAGCCGGCGGCCCGGGCGGTGGACCGGGTATAGGGGGTGAAGCCGCCGCCGCTGGCGCAGGGCACGGCGAAGGCCCTGTCGCACGGGAGCAAGTCGGACCAGTCCTCGAACCCGGAGTTCAGCGCCTGCTCGATCAGCAGGCCGCGGAAGCCGGAGCAATCCAGGAACAGATCACCGCCGATCCGCTCCCCGCTCTCCATTTCCACCGCGTCCACATATCCGTTCTGGGCGTTCAGAACGACCCGGCGGATCTTCCCCTCCGTCCGCACCACCCCCCGTTGTTCCGCATAGCGGCGCAGATACCGGGCATACAGACCGGCATCGAAATGGAAGGCCCAGGCCATCGGCTCCAGCGGGGTGAGGCGCTTGGGCTGGCGGGAGAACCGGCCCAGTCGGGCGGCCACCGCGTTCAGGGTATAGGCTTCCCAGTCGTCGGCGATGCCCAACTGCCGGCCGCGGGTCCAGAAATGTTGGAAGTGGCAAAGACCGAGCGGGCGCCCGACAAAGCCGAAGGCATGGATGTAGCTGTGGCCCTGGTGCAGCCAATCGACGAACTCGATCCCCAGCTTGATCGTGCCCTGGGTGTTGCGCAGAAAATCATCCTCATCCAGCCCCAGCACCCGGTTGAACAGGGAGATGGGGGGGATCGTCGCCTCGCCTACGCCAACGGTCCCGATCTCCTCCGACTCCACCAGCCGGATGGAATGGGTGGCCCCAAAGACCTTGACCAGGGCGGCGGCCGTCATCCAGCCGGCCGTCCCGCCACCGACGATCACCAGGGAGCGGATGGGTTTGTCCTGCATGGGCGGAGCGTCCTGCCAAGACGACGGGGTTCGATCAGGAGGATGACGAGGTAGGGCGGTCACGGTCAAGCAGACCGGCCCGTTGAAAAGAAAAAGCCCCCGCCGACAGAGTCGGCGAGGGCTCATCAGCGCAGCGGATCAGAAGCGGTAGCTCACACCCAGCAGGTAGCGGCTGCCGAACTCCTGATAGTTGATGACCTGACGGGGATCGTTGTTGTCATAGGTGACGAACGGCTCGTCGGTCAGGTTGTAGCCCTGGAGCAGGACGGAGAAGCCGTCCAGCATCGAACCTTCCTGGAACTCGTAGGAAACCTGGGCATCGACCAGGGTCTCGGCCTTGCCGCGGCGGAAGTCGCGGCCTTCGCCGAAGCCCCGCACCTCGGCCACGAACTTGGACCGGTGGCTGACCGACACGCGGGCGGAGAAGCCGTCCTTGTCATAGTAGAAGGTGCCCTGCGGCGTCCACTTGGAGAAGCCGGGGATCGGCTGGCTGCTGCCCGGGCCCTGCGGCGCGATGTTGGTTTCGGTCATGCCGACGTTGCCGGTGATGCCGAAACCCTCCAGGCTCTCGGAGAAGACCTCGAACGGCAGGGAGATGGCGACCTCCACACCGTACAGCTCACCACCCTCGCCATTGGCCGGGCGGCGATAGGTGCCGATCCGGGTACCGACATAGTTGATGCCGCCGGTCGTGAAGCCCGTGAAGTCGAACGGCGTGTTCTGGTCGTAGATGTAGGTACGCAGATCCTTGTAGAAGCCGGCGATGGAGATGTAGCCGGTGCCCGCGAAATAATACTCGTAGGCGAGGTCGGCCGCATTGGCCATCCACGGCTCCAGCTCCGGGTTGCCGCCGTTGACTTCCCAGGGCGACCGGCCGGTGGCGTTGGTGAACACGCCGGGCTGACCGGCGACAGGGGCCAGGGCGTCCGTGCTGAAGCCGACCGTGCTGGTCGCCCGCAGGCTGTCCGGACGGGCACGGGCCATCTGGCGCGACAGCGACAGGCGGATCTTGTGGTCGTCGTTCGGCGGGGTGAAGATCAGATTCAGGGCCGGCAGGACGTCCGTGTACTTCTTGCCGTTCTCGATCAGGCGGACAGTACCGCCCGGAACCGCCTGCGGACCCGTGGAGCTCTGGTCGGTGCGGACCACCTGGGCACCGGCATCACCCGACAGGGTCCAACCGCCCAGATCCGTTTCGAAATCGGCGCGCAGCATCGCCGTCGTGACCTTCTCCTCCAGGTCCCAGCGGTTGATGATGCAGTCGGTGCGCGGGCAGGGAATGAACCGGTAGAAATCCTGGTCCAGCAGCGCCGCGGAGTCGAAGGCGATGGTGTTGCCGAGGCCGATCCAGCTCAGATCCGTGGGATCGATGATCAGGTTGGCGGGGATGGCGACGCTGACATTGTTCGGCGCGGCCTGGTTCGCCCGGAGCTGGAGGTAGAACTCGTCCTGGGCGAAATCCTTCTGACGGTTCGTGTAGTTCACCGCGAACTTCACATTGGTCAGGAAGCCGCCGTCGAACTCACGGTCCACGTCCCCGCGGACGGACCAGAGGTCGTCACCCACGGTCGGGCGGTTGACATAGCCGTCCTGGCCGCCCGGAACCACGTCACCGCCCCAGCCCTGGGGCTGGGTCAGACGGACCAGGTTCGGATCGGCGTAGTTCAGGCGCGGGGCGAACTGGGTGCCGAAATCGGACAGGCTGGTGAAGCCGATGGTGTCTGTCGCGCCGACGCCCGCGCGACCGGTACCGGCATAGATCTCGGTCCGGTCGGACTCGCGGTCGATCGTGTTGTAGGCCGCATCGGCCGTCAGGGTCCAGGCGCCACTCTTGTATTGCCCGTTCCAGCCGGCGGAGAAAATATCGGCCTCCGTCTCGCGCAGGTCGCTGCGGAGCACGGCCTTAACGTCATTGTAGGTGCCGCCGCTCACGAAACCGTCGGTCAGCGTGGCGCCGGTCGGCTGAAGCTGTGCCGCACTCCAGAACAGGGGCAGCTCCAGACCGCGCTGGATCTGCTCGTCCTTGAACTTGGAATAGAAGATGTCGAGCGTCGTGTTGAAGCTGTCCGACGGCTCGTACTGCAGGGTTCCGGTAACGCCGGTACGGGTCAGCGCCAGGGAGTTGGCCTTAATCTCGGCGCCGCCGACGACACGGGCGCCGTTCAGCGCGCGCAGCGGCGTGCCAGCCGCCGCCTCGATCGCCGGATAGCCCCACATGCGGGCGTCCTTGATCTGGGTCGGCTGGTCCAGGTGCGCCACACCGATGGCGATACCGACCGTGTCATCCGCGAACTTGTCGACATAGATGCCGGCCAGGCGATAGCCGTAGCGGTCGGAATCGGCGTTCAGCTTGTCGGTGGAGGTCATCTCCGCCCGGGCGGACATGGCAATCACCCGCTCCGTCCGCTCCAGCGGGCGGATGGTGCGCAGGTCGACCGTACCGGCCAAACCCTGGCCGATCAGGCCGGCCTGGGCCGACTTGTAGACCAGCACATTGTTGATCAGTTCCGACGGATACTGGTCGAACTCGGCGCTGCGGTTGTTGGAGGTGCTGACCTGCTCACGCCCGTTCAGCAGCGTGGTCGTGAAGTCGGGGCCCAGACCGCGGACGCTGATCGTCTGGGAACGACCATCCTGGCGCTGGGAGGTCAGGCCGGGCAGACGGGCCAGGGACTCGGCGATGGAGTTGTCGGGCAGCTTGCCGATATCCTCGGCGCTGATCGCCTCGACGATCTGCTTGGACGAGCGCTTCGCCTCGACGCTGTCGAACAGCGACTTGCGGAAGCCGGTGACGACGATCTCCTCCAGCGGGAGCGGGTCGTTGCCCGAATTGGCCGATGCACCGGCCTGGGCCTGCGCCACCTGGGCGACCGGCTGTGTCGCCCGTTCGGCGACGATGACGCCCTGCTGGGCCTGGGCGATACCTGCGCCCGCGGCCGTCAGAAGGGCAACGGAGCTGACGCCCAGCGCCAGCCGGGACGCGACACGCCCCGTATTCGTCCTCTTCAGCATATCGATCGCTCTCCTTGCGTTTCCCGTACTGTTCGTTCTTGACGCGGTGCGGTTGGCCCGCGCCGTCTTTACGCACTACAGCCCTGCTGCCGGGTGGCGGCGGCCCCGATGATCCGCCGCAGGGCACTTCACCCGGCTACCCCCTCCGGCCCTTGTCCGGGCGCCGTTGATCGGGCGCCGGCGGAACAGGTCCGGTCTTTCCGTCCGTCCCCTGCACCGCCGGCCTATGGCGGATGGGGGGGCGTATCGTCCGGTGACCATGATATCGTCGAAGTCTGGTCCGGCGGTTAGCGATCCGGCCTATCCCACCAGCAGGCGGAGGCCACCAAGCCCGAGCCATCGGGCGGGGGCCTTGCGGATCGTTCTGCCGGGTCGTCTTGCCGGATCGGCGGGGAAGGGGCGGCGCATTTCAGGCCGCACTCGCATGCAGCACGTTGACAGCGCTGTCGGAGCAGACCTGTGTTTACGCGAAGTTGCCGCTCCGCCGGCCGCGCCTGGGCTGTGCACCCTGCTGCGCGGATCGGTCCGCCCCTGCGGACGGTTTGCCTCCCCCTATCGTGTTCTTTGTGGGGGAGACACCGCTGTCGGTTTGGGCACCGCAGTCGGTTGGATCGCTCCTCCACCCTTCTTATCCGACACTATGTAGCGGAATTACCGTAACACAAAGTCCATTTTTTCATTGGGCCGATGGGCAAGCGGATCGGTGGGGGAAATGTTGCACATCCGCCACGCCCTGGCTTGTATCAGGAAAAACCAATCCTGCGGCACGGCTCCCGAGTCGCCGGGGCTGCGAAGACGGCGCCGCAGGCGACGGCGGGGTGATCCGGGCAGGCACCCGGGGAGCGCGACCGATGAAACGGCACTACATGGATCCGCGCGGTATTACTTCTTTCGCCGAACAAATCGCCCCGACCACACCCCCAACCTGCCGAGAAGGGCCGGATTACCGCCCCGGGTCCGCATCCCAGGTCAGCTACCGCGGTCACCGCCCCATGGCGGGCGGGGCGGTGCTGTTGCGCAGGACCAGCCGGTACCCCAGGCGGACATGCATGTCCGCCCGTTGCAGGGTGCGGGCCTTCACCCGGGCGATCAGGTCCACCGCATTCTCTGCGATCTCCGCGATCGGCTGGGCCACCGTGGTGAGCTGCGGCCACAGGCAGGAGGCCATGGGCGTGTCGTCGAAGCCGACGACGGACAGATCCCGCGGAATCGACAGGCCCAGGCGGGTGGCCGTGGCATAGACCGCCGCCGCCATGTCGTCATTGGCGGCGAAGATGGCGGTCGGCCGCACGGCCATGGTCAGCAGCCGTTCCGCCGCCGTCCGCCCGGTGGTGAAGGAGAAATCGGCCCCCTGAACCATCCCGTCGGCCAAGGGCAGCCCTGCCGCCCGCATGGCCGCGCGGAACCCCGCCTCCCGGTCGATGGAGGCACGGTGGGCCGGGTCGCCGGCGATGAAGGCGATACGTCGGTGGCCCAGGCCGATCACATGGTTGGTCAGATCCACCGCCGCCTGCCGGTCGTCGATGGCGACAGTGGGGACGCTGTCCGTATCGGTCAGGGGGGCGATCCGCACCATGGGAACGCCCGCCGCCTGAAGCGCCTGGAGGATATGGGGGCAGTCGCTGACCGGCGGGGACAGGATGGCCCCGTCCAGGCGGGTCGCCCGGGCCAGTTCGCCGACCCGGCGCGCGCCCTCCGGCGATGCGGTCTCACACTCCTCCACCACCAGGTGGTAGCCAAGGCGGCTGCACCGGGTCAGGGCGCCGTGCTGAAGGCTGCCGACATAGTGGATATTGGGATTCTCATAGAACATGCCGATCAGAAAGGACCGGCCAGCGGCCAGGCTGCGGGCAGACGCATTGGGGCGGTAGGACAGCGCCTCCACCGCGGCGGTGACCCGGGCGCGCTTGTCCGGGCGCACATTGGGCTCCCCGTTCAGCACCCGCGACACGGTCTTTATCGACACGCCCGCATGGGCGGCGACGTCGGAGATGGTGACGCTGGCCCCCTTCCCTTCCGTCAGGGGCGGTGTCTTGTTCTGGCTGCCGTCCATTTTGTAACCGTCTCCCTCCATCGCAGGACAGCGGGGAGCATTAGAGCCAAATGCGCCAAACCACCAGTGCAAGCAACGCAGTCAGTAGTAAGCGCGTATGCAGGATTGATTAGCCATCGACCACCGCCCCGACGCTTCCCTTACGCTTGAGGGCCGGTTTCTCTTGGGCAATCGTGACAGTATATCAACGCTCAACTGACAGCGCTGGCAATCCTGCGGAAACTCGGAGCGGGATTGCCGATTCCCCAGCGTGTGCGGACCTTGTTAGCGCTGTCAACACCCGATAGACCGGTGGGTGGGAAAAGCATCGGCGGCCGTACCGCCTGAGCCGGTCGCCCAAGGGGCCCGCCGCGGCCCCGCAGGACCGGACAATCCGGGGCCCCGGCCCCGCCGCAGGGAGGGTGCCTATGCTCATGCCGTCCAGTGGCCGACACCAGGGCCAACAGCACCACCATCGTCCCGGCCCCGCGGCCCGGTTCCTGCCCACCGCCCTGCTGTTGTCGGCGCTGCTGACCGGGTGCGCGGCCGCCCCCGGCAGCGGGACAGTTGGGGCCCCGGCGGGCGCCACCCCGACGCTGGCGACCCTGGCCGTCCCGGTGATGGCGGCGGAGAATCGGATCTTCTCCTTCACCGACAAGCAATCCGGCTATTGGTACGCCCGCTCCCATGAGCCGCTGAACACCGCCCCGTTCAGCGGCTGGACCGTGGCGACACGGCCAGTCTTGCAGGATTACGCCCTGTGGGTCGACGGCACCCCCCTGGACCGGCGCAAGGCCACCGCCCTGGTCCGGCCGGACCGGATGGAGCGGCGCTGGCCCGGGCTGGTGGAGGCCATCGCCCTGCTGGACGGGGAGACGACGATCCTGCTTTCCCTCACGTCCGAGGCCGGGGGACCGGCGATCCGGGAGATCGGGCTGGAGATCACGGGCGACCATGCCGTGCCCGCCCCGGCCGGAACCCCGGGGGCGGACCCGGAAACCGACCCGGGCGGGGGCCTGTGGCTTTCCCCGACGGGAGATCCGGGCGGGCTGGTCCTGGTCGCGCCGATGCGGCCGGTGCCGGCGCGGGCGGAAGGTCGGCGGCTGACCGCCCCGGCCGATGCCGGCGGCTTCGTCCTGCTGCACGGGCGCGACGCGGCCGACCTTCTGGCCCGGCTGGAGCGGGTGCGGACCTCGGGTGCGGACCGGCTGGCGGCGCGGCGGGAGCGGATGGCGGCCCTGCTGGACCGGGCGGGCGGGCAGGTCAGCAACGATGCGGACCTGGACCGGGCTCTGGCCTGGCTGACACTGACGGGGGACAGCCTGATCACCCGCCAGTTGGGCACCGGCATCTATGCCGGGCTGCCCTGGTTCAATGATTACTGGGGGCGGGACACCTTCATCGCCCTGCCCGGCCTGACCCTGGTCACCGGCCAGTTCGAGGCCGCGCGGGAGGTGCTGCTGTCCTTCGCCCGCTTGCAGGACACGGACACCACCTCCCCCACCTATGGCCGGGTGCCCAACCGCGCCCGGCCGGAGGAGGTGATCTACAACACCACCGACGGCACGCCCCGCTTCGTCATCGCCCTGCTGGACTACATCCACTATTCCGGCGACCGGGCCATCGCCGCCGACCTGTACCCGGCAGTGAAGCGGGCGACCGATGCGGCGCTGGAGCGCTGGACAGATCCGTCCGGCTATCTGCGCCATGACGATGCCGATACCTGGATGGACGCGAAGGAGAAGGGCACCCGCCCCTTCTCCCCCCGCGGGGACCGGGCGAACGATATCCAGGCCCTGTGGCATGGGCAGTTGCTGGCCGCGGCGGAGCTGGCAAGCCTGAACGGCGACGTTGCGGCGGCTGCACGCTGGCGGGCCCAAGCGGAGAAGGTGGCCGCCCGCTTCGCCGCCGATTTCATAGATCCCGCCACCGGCACCCTGGCCGACCACCTGAACCGGGACGGCAGCCGCGACGGCCAGATGCGGCCCAACCAGTTCTTCGCCCTGCACCTGCTGCCCGATCCCGCTTTGCGGGAGCGGCTGACCCGCAGCACCTGGGAGGCGCTGGTCTATCCCTGGGGTGTCGCCTCCCTGTCGCAGGAGGATGCGGAGTTCCATCCCTGGCATGAGGCATGGCAGCATTACCACAAGGATGCCGCCTACCATAACGGCACGGTCTGGCAATGGCTGAACGGCATCGCGCTGCAGCGCCTGCTGGAACTGGACCAGCCGGATGCCGCCTGGCCCCTGTTCGCCGCCATGAACCGGACCATCCTGACAGAGGGGGCGGTGGGCAGCATGGCGGAGAATGCGGACGCGCTGCCCCGGGACGGTGCCGCCACCGCCCGCCTGTCGGGCACCTTCCTCCAGGCGTGGTCCAATGCCGAACAGCTGCGCGTCTGGCACCAGCACATGCTGGGCATCCAGCCGGACATGCTGGCTGGGCGGGTCACCCTGCGGCCCAACCTGCCCGCCGCGGTGACGGCGGTGGACATCGCCCCCCGGATCGGCACTGGGCGGCTGCACCTGTCATACCGGACGGCGGACGGGCAGACGGCGGACGGGCAGACGGCGGCCGGGCAGACGGGGCGATACACCGCCCGGGCGGAAGGGATCGCCCTGGTCCTGCGCCTGGTCCTGCCCGGCTTCGCCCCGGTGGAACAGCCGCTGGCGCATGGGGAAACATGGGTGGCAGAGCGGTCGGGCACCATCCTGACCCTGCGCCACCTTGCGGCGGACGGGCAGGAGCGGAGCCGGCGCAGCGTGACGGCGGATCCCGGCCTGATGGCGGAGCATCGGCGCCGGACGGATGCCTTCCGGACCCTGCGCTTCGCCACCCCGACCTTGCGCTCGGGACTGAAAAGCCTGTCTGTCACCCATGACCCGCCCTTGAGCTACTGATCGCCCAGGAACACCGCCATCCGTCCGATCCCGGACATTGTCCGGAATCGGACAGCGGCGTCCCAGGATGCGGAGGGCCGGGCGCCCGAGGATTACAGCCCGTTCATCTTTGGCACGGGCCTTGCTGATTACGGGGTAGACCCGTTCCCGCGACAAGGCGATGCCCATGTTCCGCAATTATCTCACGGTGGCGCTCCGGAACCTCGTCAAGCACCGGCTGTATTCGGCCATCAATGTGATCGGCCTGGCGGTTGGTCTGTCGGCGGCCGTGCTTATCCTGCTGCTGGTCCGCAATGAGCTGACCTATGACCGCTTCATCACCGACAAGGACCGCATCGTCCAGACCGGGATGATCTTCCACATCCCCGGCCGGCCCGCCCAGCGGACCGGTGCCAACAGCTTCCATTTCGGTCCCACTTATGCCGCCGACCATCCCGAACAGGTGCAGGACGTCGCACGCCTGATCGAAGGGCGGCCGATGGTGCAGGTAGGCGACAGCCTGTTCTATGAGACCTCCGCCGCGGTCGATATGAACTTCTTCCAGATGTTCGACTATCCCTTCCTGACCGGCGATGCGGCGACGGCCCTGCTCGACCCCTCCGCCGTCATCCTGACGGAAGAGATTGCGATCAAGCTGTTCGGCACGACCGATGTGATCGGCCGCACCCTCGCCCTGGACGGGAATGAGATGCATGTGACGGCGGTGCTGAAGGATCTGCCGCCGAACACGCACCTGCGGCTCGGCATCGTCGTGCCCATGAACTCCCCGCTCACCAATCTGCCGGCCTTCGAGGCGAACCCCAACTGGGGCAATGTCTGCTGCACCACCTACATACGCTATCGGGAGGGGGTATCCATCAAGGCCATGGTGGCCGGCATGGATGACTGGATCAAGCGCCGCGCCCCGCCGCTGGACACGGCCGAAGGCCCCCTCAGTCTAAGCGATCTGGTAACCGCCAGCGTGCGCAACCTGCCCGACATCCACACCGACCCGGTCCAGGGCGACATGGTCTCCGGCATCAGCATGGCGGAGATCTGGACCTTGGTCGCCGTGGCGGTGCTGCTGCTGGTCATCGCGTCCATCAACTTCATGAACCTGGCGACGGCGCGCGCCACCCAGCGGGCACGGGAGGTCAGCATCCGCAAGGTGGTGGGGGCCAGCCGGGCCCAGATCGTCACCCAGTTCATCGGCGAATCGGTCCTGATCACCCTGTTGGGCATGGTCCTGGCCGTGGCCCTGGTTGAAATGACGCTCCCCGCCTTCTCTACCTTCATCGGCAAGCAGCTGACGCTGGATTACGCCGATGCCGGGCTGGTGGGCCTGCTGATAGGGCTTGCCCTTCTGGTCGGGGTGGCAGGGGGCAGTTATCCCGCCTTCTTCCTGTCCGCCTTCAACCCGGCCCGGGTGCTGAAGGGCTCCGCCTCTGGTGTGGGGGGTGGGTCGGGTCGGCTGCGTGCCACGCTGGTGGTGGTGCAGTTCGCCATCTCCATCACCCTGATGGTCGCCACTGCCGTCGTCTACGGCCAGTTCCTGTTCGCCCAGAACAAGAACCTGGGCTTCGACAAGGAAAACATGGTCGTCATCGGCTATTTCAACACGCCCGGCGTCATCGAACACCGCGAAACCTTCATGGAGCGGCTGAAGCAGCATCCGGCGGTGGTCAATGTGGGTGTGGGCGGCTTCGTCCCCGGCGACCCGTGGGAGAACAACACCCTGGCCCGCCGCCCGGGCGATACCGGGACCCAGGGCGTGGTGGTGCGCAATGACAGTGTCAGCTTCGATTACTTCCAAACCCTGGGCATGCGCATCATCGCCGGTCGTACCTTCGACCGGGCGCGTCCGACCGACGTGCTGACCCGCCCGCAATGGCAGTTGGACAACCAGCCCCCGCCCCCGGACTTCAAGCAGACGATGCTGCCCGCCGCCGTGGTGATCAATCAGTCGGCCGTTGCCCAGTTCGGCTATGCCAGCCAGGAGGCGGCGATCGGCCAGGAAGTCACGGTGCTGGACAGCCCTGTCACCTCCATCCGCGCCACCATCATCGGCGTGGTGGAGGATTTCCACTACGCCTCCATCCACCGGCCGATCAGCCCGTCCCTCTACATGGTGGACCCGCCGCGCCAGCACGCCATGGCGGTGCGCCTGCGCGGCGGCATGATCGGCGACGGCATTGCCGCCATCGACGGGCTGTGGGCGGAGATGGTGCAAGATCGCCCCATCTCCCGCGTTTTCCTGGATGACAGCATCCAGGCCCTGTATCAGCGGGAAGAGAAGACGGGCCAGGCCTTTGCCGCCTTCTCCGGCCTTGCCATCCTGATCGCCTGCCTTGGCCTGTTCGGGCTGGCCAGCTTCACGGTGGAGCGGCGGACGAAGGAAATCGGCCTGCGCAAGGTCTTGGGGGCGGGCGTGCCCGACATCGTCCGCCTGCTGGTCTGGCAGTTCAGCAAGCCGGTGCTGGTGGCGAACATCATCGCCTGGCCGCTCGCCTGGTGGGGGATGAGCCGCTGGCTGGAAGGTTTCGCCTACCGCATCGACCTGAACCCCGCCCTGTTCGTCCTGGCCGGATCGGTTGCCCTGTCCATCGCCTGGGGTACGGTGGCTGTCCATGCCGTGCGCGTGGCCCAGTCCAACCCGATCAAGGCCCTGCGCTATGAGTGAGAACCGGAGGGAATAGCTTTAGGTGGAGTCGCCGCCCCACCCCTCTCCCTCTGGGAGAGGGGCATGTGCCCTCCGCCGGAACACCACCATCCGGTCATCCCGCCTGGACCGCCTTCAGGACCCAGACCCGGATGGCGCTGGAGAGGTTGCCGGTGCGGTTCCGGTCGATGTCCTCCACCAGCGCCGCCACGGTGGTGCCGCGCGCCGCCGCGACCTCCTTCAGCGCCGTCCAGAACTCCTCCTCCAGGGTGACGCTGGTGGGGTGGCCGGCGATGAGGAGGGAGCGCTTGCGGATCATGGGTCAGAAGCTCCAGCGGGCCTGCACGCTCCAGGTCCGCCCGTCGCCGGGGGTGACCAGCCAGGCCCGGCGGTAGCCGGCGGCCGTCGGTTCGCTGAAGCGCACGGCGACCGGCGGGGTGCGGTCGTCGAACAGATTCTGCACCCGGACGGTCAGGCGCAGGCCCCCCGTCTCCACCCCGGCCCGCAGGTTCACCTTCCCGTCGGCGGGGATCCAGGACAGGTTGGTGTTCTCCGTGTACTGACGCGACTGCCACAGCCATTCCGCCCCGGCGAACCAGCCGAGCCCGGCGACGGCGGCCACATCCCCGTCCAGGTCCAGCCCGGCCGCGATCTGATGGCGGGACTGCCGCGGCAGGGCAAGGCCCGAGACATCGCCCGTGGGCGCGAAGCCGGTGATGGTGACGTAATCGGGGTCCTGGTAATCCCGGAACTCCGCATCCGCGAAGGTATAGGCAAGGCGCAGACCCACCCCGTCCGCCGGGGCGGCCGTCAGGTCGATCTCCACACCCCGGCTGCGGCTGCGGGCGGCGTTGTTGGTGTAGAAATTGTTGTTCGTCCCGGCGGCACTGGCGGCCACCACCTGCTGGTCGGTCCAGTCCACCCAGAACAGGGCGGCATTGGCCACCAACCGTCCGTCGAACCAGGCGGTCTTGGCTCCCGCCTCATAGGTCCAATTGGTTTCCGGCCCGAAGCTGCGTTCTTCGGGGAAGATGTTGGCCATGGTGTTGAAGCCGCCGCTCTTCACCCCCTTGGCGGCGGAGGCATAGAGCATCACCCGCTCCGTCATCCGCCAGTCGGCGGTCAGGCGCGGGGTCCACAGGGTCCAGGCATCCGCAGCGGTGATGGGGCGGCCGGTGCGGTCGGTGCTGGTGGTGCGGAAATCCTTCCAATCGCGCTGCCAGCGCAGATCCCCGGTCAGGGTGACATCGGGGCGCAGGCGCCAGCCGACGGAGCCGTAAAGGGCGGTGCTGTCCGTCCGCTCATCCGTGCGGGGCAGGCCGGTGGTGGTGGTCTGGCCGCTCCAGAACTCGATATTCCGCCGCTCCGTCTCATTGTCGAAGCGATAGGCGCTGGCCCCGATCAGCCAGGTCACCGCCTGTCCCCGGTCCGCCCCGACCAGGTGCAGTTCCTGGCTGGCGTCCCAGCGGTCGGACAGCTGCCCGGCCTGGGAGAGGCGCAGGGGCCCGTAATCATTGTCGCGGTTGAACTCATTCGTTTCCGCATTCACGGCCGTGATGCTGGTGACCGTGGCGAAAGAGAGGTCGTAGGTGACGGTCGCAGAGCTGCGCCAAGCATCGCGGACAAAGCCGAAATGTTCCGGATTGGCGGCCAGGGTTGGCCCGCTTTCCGGGATTTCCCCGCAATACTGGGTGAAGGCGCCGGTGGGCACGCCGTTGGTCAGGCGCTGGCGGCAATTGGTCTGAAGATAGAATCCCTTCCACTGGCCGTCGTCATCTTCCGCATAGCTGACTCGCAGCACCGCCTCCAGCCGGTCGGTCGGGGTGGCGCGCAGGGTGATGGCCCCGGCTTGGGACTTCTCCGATCCGATCTTCGGCCCGCCCGGCACCGGGTTGTCGTAGAACCCGTCATAGGCGTCCGACGCGAAGGACAGGCGTGCGGCCAGCTTCCCCGGAATCAGCGGGGTCGACACGGCGGCCGATACCTCCCGTCGGCCCTTGCTGCCCAGGCCGGCTTCAACGAACCCG
>JBJOKR010000077.1:0-19984 GCA_046045995.1 Pseudomonadota bacterium
CACCCTCCCATGCTTCGCATGGGCCCCTCCCCCTCAGGGGGAGAGGGGATTTCGAGCCGCTGACGCCCCCTTAGGCCCGCTCCGGCCGCATGATGGCCTGCCAGTCCAGCAGGCCGGTGGCGAAGATGGACCAGCCCAGGAAAACCAGGGCGGCGGAGATGACCGTCGTCAGCAGGAACTTCTTCTTGATGTCGGGCCTGGCCGGGGCGCTGGTGGCGTGGCCCTGTTCCACCTGCTCCGGCGGCTGGGCGCCGATGGGAAGGATGGCGAACAGCACCACCCACCAGGTGGTGAAATAGATGGCAACCCAGGTCAGCCAGCCCATCACACCTGCTCCAGCTCGACCAGGGTGCCCATGAAATCCTTCGGGTGCAGGAACAACACCGGCTTGCCGTGGGCGCCGATCCTCGGGTTGCCGTCGCCCAGCACCCGGGCGCCCTGGGCCTTCAGGTGGTCGCGGGCGGCGATGATGTCCGCCACCTCGTAACAGACATGGTGCATGCCGCCGGACGGGTTCCCGGCCAGGAACTTGGCGATGGGGCTGTCCGCCCCCAGGGGGTGCAGCAGCTCGATCTTGGTATTCGGCAGCTGGACGAAGACCGTCGTCACCCCATGGTCGGGCAGATCCTGTGGTGCGCTGACGCTGGCGCCCAGGGTATCGCGGTAGGTTGCCGCCGCCGCCGCCAGATCCGGCACGACGATGGCCACATGGTTCAGACGCCCGATCATGCTCCCTGCCCTTTCTTGCTTCGTTACCCCGGGCCCCGGTTCCCCGGAACCCCGGATGATCCACCGGGTCAGATGCGGACCAGGTGGACCTCCGTCACCGGCTTGCGCCCCTGCCAGGCGTTGAACGCCCGGCGCAGGGCGAGGCGCGCCGCCTCCCGCACGCTGGGATCATCCATGCGCGACGGCTTGGGAAGGCTTTCCACCGCCGACCGCACCAGCCGGACCAGCTCGGCCCGGTCGGCATGGTCGTCCTCCCCCTCCAGCAGGCCCATCACGGCCACCTGGGGATCGGCCAGCAGTTCCCCCCGGCCGGTCAGGACCAGGGAGATAACGGCCGCCCCGTTATTGGCCATGCGGGAGCGCGACCGCATCGCCGCCCCGCCCAGGGGAACGATGCGCTTGCCGTCCACACACAGCCGGCCCGTCGGCACATGGCCCACGATCTCCGCCGGGCCGGGGGCAAGGCGGATCAGCGCCCCATCCTCCGGGATCACCGTTTCCGGCACCTGGCAGTCGCGGGCCAACCGCGCATGGGCCTCCAGATGGCGCTGCTCCCCATGGACCGGAATGGCGACCTTAGGACGCACCCACTGGTACATGCTGACCAGTTCATCCCGGCAGGGATGGCCGGAGACATGGACGAAGGCGTCATCCGCCGTCACCACCTGCACGCCCCGCCGGATCAGGCCGTTCTGGATCTTGGCGATGGACTTCTCATTGCCCGGGATTTCCCGCGCGCTGAAGATCACCACATCGCCCCGTTCCAGCACAACCTCCGGATGGTCGCCATTAGCGATTCGGGACAGGGCGGCCCGCGGCTCCCCCTGGCTGCCGGTGCAGATCATCACCAGCTTCTCCCGCGGGATGAAGCCGGCATCATGCTCCGTGACGAAGGGCGGCAGGTCGGTCAGGTAGCCGTTGGCCCGGGCCGCCGCATCGATCCGCCAGAGCGACCGGCCGACCAGGGCGACGTTCCGCCCCACCGCCTGAGCCGCCAGCGCGATGGAATGCAGCCGGGCCACATTGGTGGCGAAGCAGCCGACGGCGATGCGGCCGGTGTAATCGGCGAACAGCCGGGTCAGGCTGTCCCGCACCGCCGCCTCCGATCCCGAATGGCCGGGAACCAGGGCATTGGTGCTGTCGCAGACCATGGCCGTGATGCCCGCCGCCCCCAGGGCCTGCAAGGCCGCGATATCGGAGGTGGCGCCGATCACCGGATCGGGGTCCAGCTTCCAGTCGCCGCTGTGCAGAATGGTGCCCGCGGGCGTGCGGATCACCAGGGCATTGGGTTCCGGGATAGAATGGGTGACGGTGATGAATTCCAGGTCGAAGGGGCCGACCGTGAAACGCCCGCCCAGCGGTACCTCGATGATCTGCACCTCCCCCGCCAGGCCCCGCTCCGCCAGCTTGGTGCGCAGGACGGAGGCTGTGAAGGGCGTGCAGTAAACAGGGCAGCCCAGTTCCGGCCAGAGCCAGGGAACGGCACCCAGGTGATCCTCATGGGCGTGGGTCAGCACCAGACCGGCCAGATCATCGGCCCGTTCGGCGATGAATTCCGGATCGGGCAGGATGACGTCGATCCCGGGCGTGCTGTCATCCCCGAAGGTCACTCCCAGATCGACCATCAGCCATTGGCCGGCATAACCGTAGAGGTTCAGGTTCATCCCGATCTCTCCCGCCCCACCCAACGGCAGGAAAAGGAGGGCATCGGGATCGATTTCCCCGTCGTCGATGGCGAGATCGTGACTCATCGTCCGCTTCGGCCTCAGGCTCGGTTGCGTGTGTGGATCAGCAGCAGCCCCCGCAGGGTCAGTTCACCGTCGATATGGTCAACCAGATCCGTCTCCTCCGCGAACAGGCGGACCAACCCGCCGGTGCCGATGACGGTGACCTTGGGTGCGCCCGTCGGCGACAATTCATCCCGGATCCGCTTCAGGATCCCTTCGATCATACCTGTATAGCCCCAAAACATGCCCGACTGCATGGCGCCAATCGTCCCACGACCAATGGCGCGGGCAGGTTTGACGATATCGACCTTGGGCAACTGGGCCGCAACCCGGTGCAGGGCGTCGAGTGACAGGACGGGGCCGGGCGCGATGACACCGCCGGCGAAGTTTCCATCCGCATCCACCACATCGAAAGTGGTGCCGGTGCCGATATCGATCACCACCAAAGGCGGGGGGTAGAGGGCGACGGCGGACACGGCGTTGACCAGCCGGTCGGCCCCTGCCTCCTTAGGGTTGTCGATCTTCACCTCCAGACCCAGCTTCACGGCCGGATCGCCCACCCGCATGGGTGTGGCCCCGAAATGCTCCTCACAGAGCTTGATCAGGGCCGGGGTCTGGGAGGGGACGACACTGGACAGGATGGCCGAGTCGATATCGGCCGGGACCAGCCGCTTCATCGCCATCAGGCTGACCAGCCAGACAGCATATTCATCCGCCGTCCGCCGCCCGTCGGTGGAGATGCGCCACTGCCCCCGCTTCTCCGTCCCGTCGAAGACGGCGAAGACGACGTTGGTATTGCCGGCATCGATGGCGAGCAGCATGGCCCCGGCCCTCCCCTACCCGAAAAACACGTCGCCGGCAGTGACACGGCGGGTTGCCCCACTCTCCAACTCCGCCACAAGGGCGCCGTCGGCATCCAGATCGGCGAAGCGGGCGGTGAAGGCCCCGTCACCCAGGCGCACCATCACCGGCCCGCCCAGCCCATGGGCCGCCGCCAGCCAGGCCGCCCGGACAGGGGCGAATCCCTGGGTGGACCAGCGGCGATACCAGACCTCCAGCCTGTCGGCCAGCCGTTCCAGCATTGTCTCCACCGTCACCTGCGGCGCACCCGAGGCGGCGACGGAGGTGGCGCGATATTCGGTATCCGGCGGGAAGTGGCACACATTCACGCCGATGCCCAGGACCAGCCAGTCGACGGTTCCAGCCCGCCCCGGCTCCGACTCCAGCAGGATTCCGGCGGTCTTCGCCCCGTCGATCAGCACGTCATTGGGCCATTTCAGCCGCGGCACGCCGGGAATCAGGCTGCCGATCGCCTCTGCCAGGGCGACCGCCGCCACGAAGGACACCTGTGCCGCCGCCGCGGGGGCCACGGCCGGTCGCAGCACCACGGTCATGAACAGGTTCCCCTCGGGTGAGGACCAAGTCCGGCCGCGCCGGCCCCTTCCGTAATCCTGCCGCCGGGTCCAGACCAGCGTCCCCTCCGGCGCACCATTCCGCGCCAGCTCCCGCGCCTCGTCATTGGTGCTGCCACAGGTTTCGAGCGCCACCAGACGGTAGAAGGGCGTCAGGTCCGGAAGCCGCCGCGGGGCTTCCGGACCTGTTTCCAGCATCGAAGGGTGAACCGACACCATCAGTTGAACAGGCTGGCCGCGGCCTGGGCCGCCCCGTTCACGATGGGATTCAGGAAGATCAGGTAGACCGGGAAGGTGAACAATGCGGTCCCGGTGATGACCAGACTGATAACCGTAGCCGGCTTTTCCAAAGGCTCCACCACATCGTCGAAATACATCATCTTGATGATGCGGATGTAATAGAAGCAACTCACGACCGACGTGATGAACCCGATCAGGGCCAGGATGTACAGGCCCGCATCCACCGCCGCCAGGAAGACGTAGAACTTCCCGAAGAAGCCCGCCAGGGGCGGCACGCCGGCCATGGAGAACATGAAGATGGTAAGCGCCAAGGCCATGGCCGGATGGGTCTTGGACAGGCCGCGCAGATCGGCGATCGACTCCACCATTCTGCCGTTCTGGCGCATGGACAGGATGATGGCGAAGGTGCCGACATTCATGGCGAGGTAGATCGCCATGTAGATCAGCACGCCGCGCACCCCATCCTCGGTCCCCGCGGCCAGCCCGACCAGGGCATAGCCGATGTGACCGATGGAGCTGTAGGCCATCAGGCGCTTGATGTTGGTCTGCTGGATCGCGGCCAGGGCGCCGACAATCATGCTGGCCACCGCGCAGAACCAGATCACCTGCTGCCACTGGGCCAGCAGGTCGCCGAACGGTTCCACCAGCACGCGGATGAACAGGCAGATGGCCGCCACCTTGGGCGCCACCGCGAAAAAGGCGGTGACGGACGTGGGCGCACCCTCATAGACGTCCGGCGTCCACATGTGGAACGGGACCGCGGATATCTTGAAGGCCAGACCGGCGGCCACGAACACCATGCCGACGATCACGCCCAGATGGGGCACCTCCCCCGCCACGAAGACGGCCGCCAGGCGGTCGAAATTGGTCGAGCCGGCGAAGCCATAGATCAGGCTGGCGCCATAGAGAAGCAAGCCGGAGCTGAGCGCGCCCAGGACGAAGTACTTCAGCCCCGCCTCGCTGGACTTGGCGAAATCGCGGCGGAAGGCGGCAATGACGTAAAGCGACAGGGATTGCAGCTCCAACCCGACATAAAGCGCGATCAGGTCATTGGCCGAGACCATTCCCATCATGCCCAGGGCGGCGAACAGCATCAGCACAGGGTATTCGAACCGGGCGATCTGCTCCTGCTCCAGGTAGCGGAGCGACAGGATGACGGCGAAGGCCGTGGCCGTCAGGATCAGCACCTTGGCGAAGATGGCGAAGCGGTCCAGCACGAACATGCCGGAGAAGGTGACCACCCGCTCCTGCGGGCCGGTCAGCAGCAGCACCATCGCGACGATCAGGGAGGCGACCGTCAGCCAGGAGACAAGCCGCGTACTCCCCTCCCCCCGGAACACGCCGATGAGGAGGAGGGCCATGCCGGCGCAGGCCAGGAAGATCTCGGGCAGCGCCGGAAGCAGGTCGGGAACCGTGGTCAGCATGGCTTACTTCTCACTGGCGGGAACATCGGCCTGGACAGCGCCACCGGTGGGATCGGCGGCAACCTGGGGCACGGTCTCGATCAAGCCGGCGGCACGCAGCGACGCCTCATGCTCGGCGATGATCTGCGTGACCGACGCCTCGTAGACGGATTTGAAGGAGGCGGGGAAGACACCCATGATCAGGACGATGGCGATCAGCGGCGCGAACACCGTCATCTCCCGCCAGTCCAGATCCCGCATGGCCTTCACCTCCGGCTTCTCCAGCTTGCCGAAGAACAGCTTCCGGTACAGGAGCAGCATGTAGGCCGCCCCCAGCACCAGGCCGGACGCCGCGAAGAAGGCCACCCAGGTGTTGACCATGAAGGCGCCCAGCATGGTCAGGAACTCACCCACGAAGCCGCTGGTGCCCGGCAGGCCGACAGTGGCCAGCATGAACACGGCGAAGACGACGGCATAACGGGGCATGTTGTGGACCATGCCGCCATAGGCCGCGATCTCACGGGTATGCAGACGGTTGTAGGCGACACCGATGCAGAGGAAGAGGGCCGCCGACACGATCGTGTGGCTCAACATCTGGAAGATGGCGCCGTCCAGCCCCTGCTGGTTCATGGTGAAGATGCCCATGGTCACGTAGCCCATGTGGGCAACGGAGCTGTAGGCGATCATCTTCTTCATGTCGGTCTGCGCCAGCGCCACCAGGGAGGTGTAGATGATGGCGACGACCGACAGGACGAAGACGAAATCCGTGAAGACGAAGGTCGCCTCCGGCAGCATCTGCACATTGGCACGGATCAGGCCATAGCCGCCCATCTTCAGCATGACGCCGGCCAACATGACGGAGCCCGCGGTCGGCGCCTCCACATGGGCGAAGGGCAGCCAGGTGTGCAGCGGCCAGATCGGCGTCTTCACCGCGAACGCGATGAAGAACGCCACCCACAACCAAAGCTGCATCTCCCGGGCAAACGGATGCTCGATCATCACCCGCATGTCCATGGTGCCGACGGTCAGATACATGGCCAGGATGGCCAGCAGCATCAGGACGGAGCCGATGAAGGTGTACAGGAAGAACTTATAGGCCGCATAGACCCGGTTCGGACCGCCCCACACGCCGATCAGCAGGAACATCGGCAGCAGCACGCCCTCGAAGAACAGGTAGAACAGGACGAAGTCCAAGGCCGTGAACATGCCGACCATCATGGTCTCCAGCACGAGCAGGGCGATCATGAACTCCTTCACCCGGGTCTGAACACTGTCCCAGGACGCTAGCACGCAGATCGGCGTCAGGAAGGTGGAGGCCAGCACGAACCAGATGGAAATGCCGTCCACCCCCTTGAGATAGGAGATGTTGAAGGCGGGCAGCCATTCCACCTGTTCGACCAGTTGGAAACCCGGATTGGCCGGGTCGAACTCGAACAGGATGAACAGCGACAGGACAAAGGTGATCAGCGAGGTCCAGAGGGCGACGGCGCGGGCATTGCGCGCCACCATCTCCGCCTCCCCGCGGATCAGAAGGATGAACAACGCGCCAACAAGCGGCAGGAACGTCGTCAGGGTAAGGATCGGCACATCCGCCATTTTCGACTGCTCCCAACCTCAGCGCACGAAGTAGAACCACGCGACCAGCCCGACCACGCCCACCACCATGACGAAGGCATAGTGGAAGACATAGCCGGTCTGGAGACGGCTGGTGACCACGGACAGGCCGCGGGTCACCTTGGCGGCACCATCGGGCCCGAAGGCATCGATCACCGCCTCGTCCCCGCCCTTCCACAGGCCGTAGCCGAGCTTGCCGGCCGGGCGCACGAACAGGGCATCGTACAGTTCGTCGAAGTAGTACTTGCGGAAGACCAGCTGGTGCAGCCCCTTGATGGAGCCGACGATCCGGCCGGGCAGGTCCGGGCTCTTCACATAAAGGACATAGGCAAGCCCGATACCCAGCAGGGCGACGATGGTGGGCGCCCAGGGCACCCAGCCGGGCACATGGTGCGCCGCCTCGATGGCGTTGGCGAACTCCCCCCGGGCCAGCATGGTTATGCTGTCGCCCCAGAAGGCCTCCATCCCGTCACCAACGAACCAGCCCTTGGCGACGATGCCGGAGAAGATCGCCCCCACCGCCAGGATCCCCAGCGGGATGGTCATGACCAGCGGGCTTTCATGCACATGGGCCATCACCTTCTCATTGGCCCGCGGCTGACCGTGGAAGGTCAGGAACAGCAGGCGCCAGGAGTAAAAGGCCGTCATGAAAGCAGCCAGCATGCCCAGCACGAAGGCGAACATGCCGAAGCCGCTATGGGCACCATAGGCCGCCTCCAGGATGATGTCCTTGGAATAGAACCCGGCAAAGCCGAAGACGCCGTAGATGCCGATACCGGCCAGCGCCAGGTTGCCGATCCACATCATCGCATAGGTGAAGGGGATCATGCGCCAGATGCCGCCCATGTTGCGCATGTCCTGTTCATCGGACATGGCATGGATGACCGAGCCTGCCCCCAGGAACAGCAGCGCCTTGAAGAAGGCGTGGGTCATCAGGTGGAACACGGCCGCCGGATAGGCGCCGACACCGATGGCGAAGAACATGTAGCCGAGCTGGCTCATGGTCGAATAGGCGATGACCCGCTTGATGTCGAACTGGGTCATGCCGATGGTGGCCGCGACAATGGCGGTCAGGGCACCCAGCACCGTCACCAGCGCCAGGGCATCGGGCGCGTATTCGAAGACCGGGCTCATCCGCGACAGCATGAACACACCGGCCGTCACCATGGTGGCGGCGTGGATCAACGCCGACACTGGAGTCGGCCCCTCCATCGCGTCCGGCAGCCAGGTGTGCAGGCCCAGCTGGGCCGACTTGCCCATGGCACCGATGAACAGCAGGATGCAGGCCGTGGTCAAGGCATGCACCTCGAAGCCCAGGAAGGCGAAAGTCATGTCCTTCACCTCCGGCACCTTGGCGAAGATCTCGTCGAACTGCACCGTGCCGAAGATGAAGAAGATCGCGAAGATGCCGAGCGCGAAGCCGAAGTCACCCACGCGGTTGACCAGGAACGCCTTCATGGAGGCGTCATTGGCACTCTTTTTCTCGTACCAGAAATTGATCAGCAGGTAGGAGGCAAGGCCCACGCCTTCCCAGCCGAAGAACATCTGCACCAGGTTATCAGCCGTCACCAGCATCAGCATCATGAAGGTGAACAGCGACAGATAGGCCATGAAGCGGGACTTTGCCGGATCATGGCTCATGTAGCCGACGGAATAGAGATGCACCATCGACGACACGCCGTTCACCACCACCAGCATGATGGCGGTCAACGTGTCCATGCGCAGCGACCAGTTCACCTCGAACGTGCCGCTGTCGATCCAGGTCATCAGATGGACGGTACCGCCCGCATCGCCGAACCCGATGCGCACGAACAGCATCACCGACAGAACCGCGGCGATGCCCATCAGCGTGCAAGTCACGATCTGGGAGCCGCGGTCCGTGATCAGCCGGCCGAAGAAGCCGGCGATGAAGGCCCCGAGAAGCGGCAGGAAGACCGCCAGGATCGCCATCGTCTCCATGACTGCCTCAGCCCTTCATCATGTTGATGTCTTCGACCGCGATGGTGCCGCGGTTGCGGAAATAGACCACCAGGATCGCCAGACCGATCGCCGCTTCCGCCGCCGCGACCGTCAGGATGAACATGGCGAAGATCTGACCCGTCAGATCCCCCAGGAAGGCGGAGAAGGCGACCAGATTGATGTTCACGGCCAGCAGGATCAGCTCGACCGACATCAGGATGATGATCACGTTCTTCCGGTTCAGGAAGATGCCGAACACCCCGAGCGTGAACAGCAGGGCGGAGACGACCAGATAGTGTTCAAGACCGATTGCCATCTCACACCCCTCCCCGGGTCGGGACCTTGCGCACGGTCATGGCCTGCTCGCGGGTGCGGGCGACCTGATCGGCGATCTTCTGGCGGCGCACGCCGGGGCGCGACCGCAGGGTCAGGACGATGGCGCCGATCATCGCGACCAGCAGGATCAGGCCGGACGCCTGGAAGGCGTAGACGTACTGGGTGTACAGGACCTGGCCGATCGCCTCCGTGTTGGAGACGGAGGCACCCGCGGGCGCCACGTTCCGGGCTACCGCGTCGGGGGAGACGTACCAGGCGCTCGCCACGAAGACGAGTTCGGCCAGCAGGACCACCCCGACCAGGAGACCGATCGGCAGGTTCTGCAGGAAGCCCGCCCTTAATTCCTGGAAATTGATGTCCAGCATCATCACCACGAACAGGAACAGCACCGCCACGGCGCCGACATAAACGATGACAAGGATGAAGGCCACGAACTCCGCACCGATCAGCACGAAGAGTCCGGCCGCGTTGAAGAAGGCCAGAATCAGGTACAGAACCGAATGGACAGGGTTCTTCGCGGAAATCACCATCACCGCCGACGCGAGAAGGACGGCGGCGAACGCATAGAATGCGATTGCGGTCAGGGCCATGGTTACGCCGCCTCCGGCGCGGGTCGTGATCTGGGCGGTGTCACGGAGGAAACTCCGGGATCGGGAAGGATGGGCGCGCGGTTCCGGGAAAGGCCCCGCGCAAGAGGGGGTAATCGCGAGGCTCTTTTACCGGTACGGCGCCTCGGCCGCAATGTTGGCGGCAAGCTGTGCCTCCCACCGATCGCCGTTCGCCAGCAGCTTTTCCTTGTTATAGAAAAGCTCCTCACGGGTCTCGGTGGCGAATTCGAAATTCGGGCCTTCGACAATGGCATCCACCGGGCAGGCCTCCTGGCACAAGCCGCAATAGATGCACTTGGTCATGTCGATGTCGTAGCGCGTCGTCCGGCGGGAGCCGTCATCGCGTGGTTCGGCCTCGATGGTGATGGCAAGGGCCGGGCACACGGCTTCGCACAGTTTGCAGGCGATGCAGCGTTCCTCCCCGTTGGGATAGCGGCGCAACGCATGCTCCCCGCGGAAGCGCGGACTGATCGGCCCCTTCTCGAACGGGTAGTTCAGGGTGACCTTGGGCTTGAAGAAATACTTCAAGGTCAGGGACATACCCTGGACCAGTTCCCACAGGAACAGGCCGCGCGCGGTACGATCGAGCAGGGCCATGGCTCACCTCCTTGATTCGCACGGTCCCGACCCCTGCCGGTCCGCGCGGATGGGCCGGACAGGGACATCCCCGGCCGGCCGCCGAAAACAAACGAAACAGCGCCCCAATGCGCAGACGGGCCGGGCCGTCAGGCCGGCAGCCAGTCGAAAGCCACCAGCACACCCGCCGTCAGCACGACCCAGATCAGGGAGAAAGGCAGGAATACCTTCCAGCCCAGCCGCATCAGCTGGTCATACCGGTAGCGAGGCAGCGTGGCGCGCACCCAGACGAAGACGAACAGGCACAGGATGATCTTCAGGATGAACCAGATCGGCCCCGGGATGAATTCCAGGAAGTCGAACGGGGCCAACCAGCCACCCAGGAACAGGATGGTGGTCATGGCGCTCATCAGGATCATATTGATGTATTCGCCCAGGAAGAACAGGGCGAAGGTCATGGAGCTGTATTCGACGTTGTAGCCGCCCACCAGCTCCGACTCGCCTTCCGGCAGATCGAAGGGGGCGCGATTCGTTTCTGCCAGGGCGGAGATGAAGAAGATCACGAACATCGGGAACAGCGGGATGAAGAACCACAGGTTCTCCTGCGCCTCCACGATCTTCGTCAGGTTCAGCGACCCGACGCAGAGCAGCACCGTGATGATGACGAGGCCGATGGAGACCTCATAGCTGACCATCTGGGCGGCGGAGCGCAGGCTGCCAAGGAACGCGTATTTGGAGTTGGACGCCCAGCCGGCGACGATGATGCCGTAGACGCCCAGCGAGCTGATGGCGAAGAGGTACAGCACACCGACATTGATGTCGGCCAGCACCATCCCGGCATCGAAGGGAATGACCGCCCAGGCCACCAGGGCGAGAAGGAAGGTCAGCATCGGCGCCACCACGAACATCAAGCGGTTGGCACCGGCCGGGATGATCGTTTCCTTCTGCAGCAGCTTGATTCCGTCGGCGAAGGGCTGGAGCAGGCCGAAGGGACCGACCAATTGCGGCCCCTGCCGCATCTGCATGGCGCCCATGACCTTGCGCTCGAACCAGGTCAACATGGCCATGCCGATGATGACGGGCACCATGATCGCCACGATCTTCAGCACGATCCAGGCGGTGGGCGCGCCATATGCGGTCCAGAACTCGCTCATGCTCCGGTCACTCCGCCGCGACGGCCGGCAGGGCCGGCTTTACAAAAGATTCAGTGCACTTCGCCATGGTGGCCGAAGCGCGGCTGATGGGGTCGGTCATGTAATAGTTTTCAACCGCCGACGCAAACGCTCCCGCTGCCACCGGCCCCGAAGCACCGAAATCGGCCCAGGGCGCCGGCACGACACTGCCCACTGCCGTGAAGACGGGGCTGACAGACGCCAGCTTCACCCGAAGCTGGTTTAGGGTATCGAAGGGCAGCGTATGGCCCAGCTCACCGGACAGGGCGCGGACGATCTTCCAATCCTCCCGCGCCTCCCCCAAGGGGAAGGTGGCCAGACGGGCCTGCTGGGCGCGCCCTTCCAGGTTCACATAGGTGGCGTTCTTCTCGGTATAGGCGGCACCGGGCAGGATCACGTCGGCGCGGTGGGCACCGCGGTCGCCGTGGTGGCCCTGATAGATCACGAAGGCCTGCCCCAGCTTCTCCGCCGGGACCTCATCGGCGCCAAGCAGGTAGACCACGTCGATCTCCCCCGCCTGGGCCCCGGCCAGGATGCCCGCCAGATCGCGGCCCCCCTGCCCCGGCACGAACCCGACCTCCAGCGCGCCGACACGGCCCGCCGCGGTGTGCAGCAGGTTGAAGCCGTTCCAGTCCTCCCGGATCGCACCGACGGACAGGGCCAGCGCCCGCACCGCCGCCTGCACGGCCATGCCGTCCGGACGGCGCAGCGCGCCCATGCCCAGGATGATCGCGGGGTTCTTGGCCGCCTTCAGCGTCGCCACGAAGGGATGGGTCCCGGCGACCAGGTCGTTCAGGGTCTCCGCCGACGCGCCCAGATTCTCCACCGGATAGGTCAGGTCGTAGACGGGGCCCAGATGGGCAACGGTTTTCACCTTGCCGGCCATATAGCCCTTGCGGATGCGGGCATTGACCAGCGGCGCCTCCCACCGGGGATTGGTGCCGATCATCAGGATGACGTCGGCCGATTCCAGCCCGGCGATGGTGGTGTTGAACAGGTAACCGGCCCGGGCGGACGTGTCGTAGACCGCGCCATCCTGGCGGCAGTCCAGATTGGCGCTGCTCAGGGAGGCCATCAGCTCCTTCAGGGCATAGGCCGCTTCCACATCGATCAGGTCGCCGGTGATGGCGGCGATGCGGTTGCCCGGCAGACCGGCCAGCCGAGCCTTGATGGCGGCGAAGGCCTCACCCCAGCTTGCCGGAACAAGCTTGCCTTCCCCGTTGCGGATATAGGGGCGGTCCAGGCGCTGCCGCTTCAGCCCGTCATGGGCATAGCGGGTCTTGTCGGCGATCCACTCCTCGTTCACGTCCTCGTTCAGGCGGGGCAGCACGCGCATCACTTCCGGACCGCGGGTATCGACGCGGATATTGGCGCCGACGGCGTCCATCACGTCGATCGTCTCGGTCTTGCGCAGCTCCCAAGGGCGGGCCGTGAAGGCATAGGGCTTGCTGGTCAGCGCCCCCACCGGGCAGACATCCACCAGATTGCCCGACATCTCCGAATCGATGCCCTGCGACAGGTAGCTGGTGATCTCCATGTGCTCGCCGCGGTAGACAGCGCCGAGCGCGTTCACGCCCGCGATTTCATCCATGAAGCGGATGCAGCGGGTGCAATGGATGCAGCGGGTCATGATCGTCTTGATCAGCGGACCCATGTACTTGTCCGTGACCGCCCGCTTGTTCTCCTGGAACCGGGAGCGGTCGAAGCCATAGGCCACCGCCTGGTCCTGGAGATCGCATTCCCCGCCCTGGTCGCAGATCGGGCAATCCAGCGGGTGGTTGATCAGCAGGAATTCCATCACGCCCTTGCGGGCCTTGTGGACCAGCGGGCTGTCGGTCTTCACCACCATGCCCTCGGCGCACGGCATGGCGCAGCTGGCCACCGGCTTCGGGCTGCGCTCCACCTCCACCAGGCACATGCGGCAATTGGCCGGAACCGACAGCCGCTCGTGGTAGCAGAAGCGCGGAACCTCAAGACCGAGCTGCTCACAGGCCTGGAGCACGGAGGTGCCGGCCTCGACCTCGATCTCGGTACCGTTGATCGTCAACTTGGGCATGATGGTCAGTCCTTCGCTCCGTCCGCCGGGCAGACGGGAAACCAATCGAAATCGCGAATCTGGTCAAGGGTATAGGGACAGGCCTCGGGGATGTCCTTCAGGCTCAGCCCGTCCTGCTCCATGCTGATCGCGGCATCGCGGCGGGCATCCTCGTAAGCCTCTGCGAAGAGGAGACCCAGGCTGGATTTGAGACCCGGATTCTTCTTCAGCCGACGTTCGAACCTGACCCGCTGGTGCCCGATCTCCTGTCGCCAGTGCTTCCTTGGATTTTCCGCCGGGGAAAGCTCCAGTTTGAGCAGATGGACGATGATGTTGACCAGATGCGACACCAGCGCATGTTCCTGCACGCTGCCCAAGCTCTCGATCTCCTCGATCACGTTTTCCCAGTCCACGGCATTGGACCGGCGTCCCTGGGCGATGTCGCGCAGGGCCGCCGCCTGGACCTTTGTCCAGGTGTAGAAATCGACATCGTGGAGCCGGTCGTCAGGCATCGGCTGTCCCTTACTCCGCCGCGATCCGGGGTACGGCGCGGTCGGCGCGGGTGCGGTAATCCAGGATGCGGCGCTCCATTTCCGGGCGGAAATGGCGGATCAGACCCTGGATCGGCCAGGCGGCCGCGTCACCCAGGGCGCAGATCGTGTGGCCCTCGATCTCCTTGGTGACATCCAGCAGCATGTCGATCTCCTCGACATGGGCCTGGCCTTTCACCATCCGCTGCATGATCCGGTACATCCAGCCGGTGCCTTCCCGGCAGGGCGTGCACTGGCCGCAGCTCTCATGCATGTAGAACTTGGACAGGCGGGTGATGGCCTTCACGATGTCGGTGGAGGTGTCCATGACGATCACCGCCGCCGTGCCCAGGCCGGATCGCACTTCCCGCAGGCTGTCGAAATCCATCAGGACCGTGTCGCAGATCTCCTTCGGCAGGACCGGGACGGAGGATCCGCCGGGGATCACGGCCATCAGGTTGTCCCAGCCGCCGCGCACACCGCCGCAATGCTTGTCGATCAGCTCCCGCAGGGGGATGCCCATCTCCTCTTCGACCGTGCAGGGGTTGTTCACATGGCCGGAGATGCAGAACAGCTTGGTGCCGGTGTTCTTGGGCCGGCCCAGGTTGGCGAACCAGCTCGCCCCGCGGCGCAGGATGGTCGGCACCACCGCGATGGATTCCACGTTGTTCACCGTGGTCGGGCGGGAATAAAGGCCGGCCATCGCGGGAAACGGCGGCTTGTTGCGCGGCTGGCCCTTCTTGCCTTCCAGGCTTTCGATCAGCGCCGTCTCTTCCCCACAAATATAGGCGCCGGCGCCCAGATGCAGGTAGACGTCATGATCATAACCGGAGCCGCAGGCGTTCTTGCCGACGAGGCCGCTTTCATAGGCCTCATCGATGGCGCGCTGGACGTTGGCGGCCTCGCTGTAGAACTCACCGCGGATATAGATGTAAGTGGCGCTGGCACCGATGGCGAAACCGGCGATCAGGCAGCCTTCGATCAGCTTGTGGGGATCATGGCGCATGATCTCCCGGTCCTTGCAGGTCCCGGGCTCCCCCTCATCGGCGTTCACCACCAGGTAGACGGGACCGCCATCGGTCTTCTTCGGCATGAAGGACCACTTCATGCCGGTGGAGAAACCGGCACCGCCGCGTCCGCGCAGGCCGGATTCCTTGACCAGATCGATGATCTTGTCCCGGCCCAGATCAAGCAACTCCTTCGTCCCAGACCAGTCGCCCCGTTGGCGCGCCCCCTCCAGGAACGGGCTTTCGAAGCCGTAGAGGTTGGTGAAGATGCGGTCTTCATCGCGCAGCATGGCTGGCTCTCCTCCTCGTTCCCGGGTCTCAGGCCTGGCCGGCCGGCTTGATGCCGACCCGCTTGGCCTGCTCGATCAGGCTGGTCGGGCCCCCGCTGGGGCAAGACCGGACCCGGCCGTTCTGTGGGCCGTCCGCGGGCGTCTGGCCACGGGCCAGCAGGTCCAGGATCTGCGCCATCGTCTCCGGCGTCAGATCCTCGAAATAGCTGTCATTGATCTGCACCATGGGCGCGTTCACGCAGGCGCCGAGGCATTCCACCTCCACCAGCGTGAACTGCCCGTCCGCCGTCGTCTGACCCAGACCGATACCCAGCTTCTTCTCACACGCCTGGACGATATCGTCCGACCCGCGCAGCCAGCAGGGCGTCGTCGTGCAAACCTGCACGAAATGCTTACCCACCGGCTTAAGGTTGTACATCGTGTAGAAAGTCGCCACCTCATGCGCGCGGATGCGCGGCATGGTCAGCATGTCGGCCACATGGTCGATGGCGACCTTGGGCAGCCAGCCGCTGTTCTGACGCTGGGCGAGGTCCAGCAACGGCATGACGGCACTCTGCTGCCGGCCTTCGGGGTACTTGGCGATGATGCGCTTCGCCAGTTCCAGGTTCTCCGCCGTGAAGGCGAAGGACTGGGGCTCCTGATGGTGATGGCCCTCTGCCGCACTCATCGATCGATCTCTCCGAACACGATGTCCATGGACCCGATGATCGCCACGCTGTCGGCGAGCATGTGCCCCTTGGACATGAACTCCATGGCCTGAAGATGCGAGAACCCGGTCGGCCGGATCTTGCAGCGATAGGGCCGGTTGGTCCCGTCGGAGACGAGGTACACGCCGAACTCGCCCTTGGGCGATTCCGTGGCGGTGTAGGTCTCCCCAGCCGGGACGTGATAGCCCTCGGTATAAAGCTTGAAGTGATGGATCAGGGATTCCATCGACCGCTTCATCTCGCCGCGGGGCGGCGGGGCGATCTTGCGGTCGTCCACCTTCACCGGGCCCGGGGTGACGCGCAGTTTCTCCAGCGCTTGGCGGATGATGCGGATGGACTGCCGCATCTCCTCCATCCGGATCAGATAGCGGGCGTAGCAATCGCCGGTCAGCCCCACCGGCACGTCGAAATCGAATTCCTCATAGCTGTCATAGGGCTGCGCCTTGCGCAGATCCCAGGCGGTGTTCGACCCGCGCAGCATGGGGCCGGAGAAGCCCCAGGCCAACGCATCCTCCGGCGACACGACGCCGATATCGACCGTGCGCTGCTTGAAGACCCGGTTATCGGTCAGCAGACTGTCAAGGTCGTTCATGAAATTCGGGAAGGTCTCCGTATACTCCCAGATATCCTCGGCGAGGCCCGCCGGCAGATCCTGGTGCACACCACCCGTCCGGAAATAGTTCGCATGCAGCCGGGCGCCCGATACCCGCTCATAGAACTCCATCAGCTTCTCACGCTCCTCGAACCCCCAGAGGGACGGCGTGATGGCACCGACGTCCAGGGCGAAGGTCGTGATGTTCAGCAGATGGTTCAGGATGCGGGTGATTTCCGCATACAGCACTCGGATGTACTGCGCCCGCTTCGGCGGAGTGATGCCCAGCAGCTTTTCCACAGCCAGGACGAAACTATGCTCCTGGCACATGGGGGAGACGTAGTCCAGGCGGTCGAAATAGGGCAGCGCCTGGATATAGGTCTTGTACTCGATCAGTTTTTCGGTGCCGCGGTGCAGCAGCCCGATATGCGGATCGGCCCGTTCCACGATCTCCCCGTCCATCTCCAGCACCAGGCGCAGCACGCCGTGGGCGGCCGGATGCTGGGGCCCGAAATTCAGGGTGAAGGGCTTGATCTGCAGCTCGTCGGCCTTCGGCGCGACGGCGGTGGTGGCGCTCTGGGTCATGGCACCGCCTCCTCAGCTCTTCGGGGTCTGGCCGGCGCCGGCGCCGGCAGGGATGGCCGTGGGCTTCGCGGCCGGCGTGGGTGCACCCAGCGGAATTGCCGCCTTTTCATCCCCGGGAAGCTGCACGTCGGTCATGCCCTCCCACGGGGACAGGAAGTCGAAGCTGCGGAAATCCTGGGTCAGGCGCACAGGCTCGTACACCACCCGCTTCTGCTCCGGATCGTAGCGCAGCTCCACATACCCGGTCAGGGGGAAGTCCTTGCGCAGCGGATGCCCTTCGAACCCATAATCGGTGAGGATGCGGCGCAGATCCGGGTTGTCGGCGAAGAAGATGCCGTACAGGTCCCAGGCCTCCCGCTCGAACCAGCCGGCCACAGGCCACAGCCCGGTGACGGAGGGAACGGCCGTGTCCTCATCCGTCGACACCTTCACCCGGATACGGTGATTGTGCTTCACGGACAGCAGGTTGTAGACGACCTCGAACCGCTCTGCGCGGTCGGGGTAATCCACCCCGCACAGTTCCATCAACTGCTGGAACCGGCAGGTGCTGTCGTCGCGCAGGAACTGCATCACCCGGATCAGTGCATGGCGCTGGACCGTGACGCACAGTTCCCCCTTCACGATGGTGACCGAGATCACATCCGTGCCGAGTGCCGCGCGCACATACTCGCCAAGTTCCTGTAGCGCTTCGTCGCTCACGCTGGGGCTCACGCTGGGGCTCACGCTGGTGGGGCTCATGATGGGCGTCTTCGTTGCGCCGGGCCCGGAGGGGACCGGCCGTTCAGGCAGGAATATCGCCGCCGGTCAGGCGCGGATCAGGCGGTTGCCCGCCTTGATCTTCTTTTGAAGCTGCAGGATCCCGTAGACCAGGGCCTCCGCCGTCGGCGGGCACCCGGGCACGTAGATGTCCACCGGCACGATGCGGTCGCAGCCCCGCACGACCGAATAGCTGTAGTGGTAGTAGCCGCCGCCATTGGCGCAGGAACCCATGGAGATGACCCAACGCGGCTCCGCCATCTGGTCGTAGACCTTGCGCAGAGCCGGGGCCATCTTGTTGCACAGAGTGCCAGCGACGATCATCACGTCCGCCTGGCGCGGGCTCGGGCGGGGGATCACGCCGAACCGATCCAGGTCGTAGCGGGCCATGTAGGCATGGATCATCTCCACCGCACAGCAGGCCAGTCCGAAGGTCATCGGCCACAGGGACCCCGTGCGCGCCCAATCCAGCAGGGCATCGTACTTGGCGATCAGGAACCCCTTCTCCTGCAACTCGGTCGTAACCGCCTTCATATAGGCGTCCTGGGCCGGCCCCGGCGGCATGGGAGAACCGATGGGCGAGCCCGGCAACTGGGCCGGGAGCCCCTGGCCCGCCATGCCCTGGGGCAGCGGAGAGGAGGGAGAGGTGATGATGTTGCTCATTGCAGGTCAGCCCAAGGCCGGAGTTCGGGTCGGGTGGCGGCGCGGGATCACTCCCACTCCAGCGCACCCTTCTTCCATTCGTAGATGAAGCCGACGGTCAGGATCCCCAGGAAAACGATCATCGACCAGAAGCCGAACATCCCGATATCGGACAGCGAGATCGCCCAGGGGAACAGGAACGCCACTTCCAGGTCGAAGATGATGAACAGGATCGCCACCAGATAAAATCGGACGTCAAACTTGCTGCGCGCGTCGGCGAATGGCTCGAAGCCGCATTCATAGGCCGACAGCTTCTCACTGTCCGGGTTCTGCTTGGCGACGACGAGGGAGGCCACCACCATCAGTCCGGCCACCACCGTGGCGATGCCGAGGAAGATCAGGATCGGCAGATATTCCGCCAGCAGCGGATTGTTCAGCACAGGATTGGCCAGCGTGGCCGAAATCGCGTCGGGCATCATCACACCGTTGCGGCCAGCCCCTGCGTGCCCCTGGCGCTGCCGCCGTATGCACGCCTCGAGCCGGCGGTTCATGAACGGAAAGCCCCTTCCGGGGACCGGTCGAATATAGGCGTGACCCTTTCGCAAGGAAAGCAAATTACGCCCAATTCGTGGCACTGCGGAAAGCACCCCGGACCCTTGCCGATCAGGGGCTTGGCCGGTGAAAGCCGTAGTCTTTCAAAGCTGTTGCGGCAAGGCGGGCAGCCATGCAGCGGGCCGGCCCCCTGCCCCGCCTATCCCGCCGGACAGGGGTAACAGTTTCGCTGGGCAACCATTATGCCGCAGGAACTGATAACCTGGCAGCGCGGATTATGACGCATCGTGTTTGGGGAGGAAGGGAGAGTGGCGCGAGTGACGGGACTTGAACCCGCGGCCTCCGGCGTGACAGGCCGGCGCTCTAACCAACTGAGCTACACCCGCGTAGATACCAACTCTCAACAACCCCGGTGGAAGTGGCGCGAGTGACGGGACTTGAACCCGCGGCCTCCGGCGTGACAGGCCGGCGCTCTAACCAACTGAGCTACACCCGCAAACTTCCAAGGAACC
>JBJOKR010000078.1:0-19633 GCA_046045995.1 Pseudomonadota bacterium
TCGCGCCGGCGGAGACACTGAATGGGGTGACCGTCGGCGCTCTCAATCACGATTGGGTGCCCACCAGCGAACGTCGGGGATTGACCTCAACCTTCGAGGCCTATCCGGACCTGCCGATGGCGATCCCATCCAGCCGCCTTGGCCCCGGCTTCGCCAACGCGGTAAAGCCGGACATCCTATTGCCGGGAGGTAGGGAGCACCTTACCCCTGCGACCCCGGGTGGGAGTATTGGCGTCTCTCTCGCGAAGATGAGCCGTTTCTTCGGCCTTAAAGTAGCCGCTCCGCCGAGGCCCGGCGGTGATCCGAATGCAACCGGCGCCTCCGGGAACACCAGCGGAGCCACCGCCCTCGCCTCCCGCACGGCCCACCGCATCCATGACGCCCTGGAGGATGCGTATGGTGAACAGTTCCTGGCTCTTCCGCGCAGACATCGGGCCCTGATCCTGAAGGCGCTGCTGGTCCATCCCGCCCGCTGGGACCCGGCGGTGGAGGCGTTCATCAAGAATGTGGTGGGTCCCGCGGAAGGCAGATACCACGAAGAGCAGAAGAACAACGTCCGTCGATATCTTGGCTACGGCGCCGTGGATGGCGACACGGCGGTGGCCTGTGCCGCCGACAGGGCCACCTTCTGGGCCACGGGCACCATCGGTCGGGAGCAGTCGATGCGCGTGGACGTGCCCATTCCCGCCTGTATCGGCGGCAAGGCACAGCCCCATTCGTTGGCGGCGACGCTGGCCTGGTTCAGCCCGGTCAAGCCCGGCCGTCAGATCTACCGGGCGGCACGGCTTAAGCTCCTTGAACCGGATGGGTTGGGGAAACTTGGCGTGACCTCCGCCAACACGCCGCAGCCCAATCAAAACCAGAACCGCCGCGGCACCACCATTTCCCGCTGGTGGGCCGGTTCAAAGGCGCCCGTGGTCGGTGCGGACATGACCATACCCATCATCCTCCAACGGGAGCCCGATCAACCAGGGTTCGAGGATGAAGACATTTCCTTCGGACTCGCCGTGACACTGGAGATGCCCGGCGTTATCGAGGTGTATGAGCAGGTACGTCAGCGCCTTGGCCTTCGCCTACCCATTCGATCGTGACCCGCGCTGCCATTTCCCCATGACGGCGCCATCATGCACCCAAGGGCAAGATGGTCTGGTACGATACAGTGCTTTCCCGCAATTCTGTGGAGCGCTCAATGCCGTTCCCCGTGCCCCCCGCCAAACCCGTCCGCACCGTCACCCTGCACCTGTCGCACCATTCCACCCAGTCGGCCCTGGTGGATGAGGCGTTGCGGGAGAATCTGTCGGCGTTGGAGCTGACGGGGAACTGCCTGTGGACCGCGTCGGATGAGACGGCGCAGATCGAGCGGCTGGTGACGCGGGGGAACGCGGACCTGCCGGAGGGCCGGTACGGGGAGCATGCGGCCTTCGCCCTGGCCGACCTGTTCGACCTGCCCGAAGGGGCGGAGGGGGAGGTGGATCTGGAGGGGCTGGCGCTGGAGGGGCATTACCTCTGGCTCACCGGCTCCATGGCCTATGCCCGCAAGAAGCCCAACCCGGGGGAGAACGATACGGCAAAGGCGCTGGAGCGGCTGTCCCAGGTGAAGCGGGACCCGAACCGCTGGCTACTGGGCCGGGTTCCCTGCACCAAGGGGGCGGACGGCACCTGGTCCCTGCACCGGGAGGTGCGGCTGGCAGACGGGACCCATCTGACCGCCGGCTGTCTGAAATTCTCCGACAAGCACGGCAATGTCCTGACCAAGGCGCTGCGGACGGATGAGCATCTGGCCCGGTTCCTGGAGGTGCCGGCCAAGGAGAACGGGTTCGATGTGGAGGGGGTCTGCGCCTTCGGCGGGCGCCGCGGGGTGGACACCGTCTTCCTGGGCCTGCGCGGGCCGGTGCTGCGCGGCTGGGCCGTCCTGCTGGAACTGGAGCTGGAGGCGACGAAGCCCGGCCGCCTGACCCCGCGCCCCCTGGGCGCGGAGGAGGAGCCGTACCGCAAGCATTTCCTGGACCTGGACGGGCTGGGCATCCGCGACCTGAAGCGCAGCGGCGACGATCTGCTGATCCTGGCCGGGCCGACCATGGATTTGGACGGGCCGGTGCAGATCTGGCGCTGGAAAGATGCGGTCCATGCGGGCGCGGAGACGGTGATCCCCCGCACCCGGCTGGAAATGGTGCTGCAGGTGCCCCACGGCTACGGCTTCGACCATGCGGAGGGGTTCTGCCTGATGCCGGGCGGCCGGCAGGTCATGGTCACCTATGACAATCCCGGCCCGGGCCGCCTGCACCGGAACGAGGCGTCCGTGGACCTGGACGTGTTCGACCTGCCGCAGGGGTGAGCGGCGCGTTTCCGGGCGGGTCGATTCTTGCCACCCCTCACCCTCCCATTGCTTGGGCAATGGGCCCCTCCTTCTCCCTCAAGGGGAAAGGGGGATGCTCCCCGGGCCTGACGCTGCATCATCGGGGATGGTACCGGTCGAACAGGAGAAAGCCCCTCTCCCCCGCGAGGGAGAGGGAGGGGCCAGCCCGGAGCGGAGCGTAGGGTGGGAGGGTGAGGGGGTGCCCCCGGATCCCCCCGTCACAGCACCGTCAGCATGCTGGCCACCAGCGGGTGGCGGACGATGTCCGTGTCGGACAGGCGGACCACGGCTATGCCGTCCACCACTTCCAGCCGGCGGGCGATGTCGGACAGGCCGGACAGGCCGTTCAGCAGGTCCGACTGGTCGGGGTCGCCGGTCAGCACCATAGTGGAATGCCAGCCCAGGCGGGTCAGCAGCATCTTGATCTGGGCATAGGTGCAGTTCTGCGCCTCATCGATCACGACGAAGGCGTTGTTCAGGGTGCGGCCCCGCATGAAGCCGACGGGGGCGATTTCGATCGTGCCCTCCTGCATCAGCTGGCGCAGGCGCTTGCCCCCCATCCGATCGGACAGGGCGTCATAGAGGGGGCGCAGGAACGGCGCCATCTTCTCATTCATGTCGCCGGGAAGATAGCCGATGCTCTCCCCCGCTTCGATCGCGGGTCGGGACAGGACGATGCGGTCCACCCGGCCCGATTCCAGCGCCTCCACCGCCGCACTGATCGCCAGGTAGGTCTTGCCGGTACCGGCGGGGCCCAGGGCCAGGGTCAGGTTGTGGGCGGCGATCGCCTCCATCAGCACCTTCTGGCCCGCACTCTGCGGCTTCACGGTACGGACATAGCTCTGGTCCCGCCGATCATTGCCCAGCGGGTCCCACCCGCTGGCGGCACCGCGGGGGAACAGCGGCTGAACCTTGGAATCCTGGGTCGCGACGGTCTTGGTCTGGCGCTTGGCCATGTCAGGTCTCCTGTGGACGGGCAGCAGGGACGGAACCGGCAACAAAAAACCGCACCCTCGGGCGAGGCGTGCGGTTCGGTCGGGCCGGACGACGCAGCGGAACGGGCGGCGTCGGTGCGGGGTGGTCGGATCGCCGGATGGAGGCGACAAGGGGAAGCCCCGCCGGCGGCGGGTGCGGGATCGGGATGATGGCAAGCCGGTGCGGCACTATCCCTGTCCATCCGGTCGTTGGACTACGAAACCAACGTACCGCACCATGCGGTGTCCGTCAGCATCTGTTGCGTCCTACATGGAAAGTTCACACCAGATGTTGCGCCAGCATGACACCCGAAAGGGGTAGACCCTGAATTCAGGGCCCCCGCACGCCTGACGGGGATGCCGCATGCCGACCCCTTTTGCCAGCATCCCCGGACGCGGTATCCTGGGAACAGGTCCTGGTCGATGGAGCCGATGATGATGCGCCCCCTTCCCCCCCGTGGCGATGCCGCCGCCCTGTCCCCGCCCGACGCCGGCCGGTCCGGCCCCCGGCCCGGTGCTGCGGCGATGGCGACGGATTCGGAATCCGGCACGGAAAACCTGGACAGCAACGAAGATCGCCGCCGCTCCCTCTTTGCCCTGAAGACAATGTTCGAGCGGGGCCTGATCCCGGCAGCGGAGTATGAGCGGCGCCGGGCCGAACTGGAGGGATAATCCATCGTTTTGGACGACCATAACGGATCGCTACCACAACAGATATTGTGCTGCCCCCCCACTTGTCGCAAAATATGGCGAAGCTTCCTCTTGACGTCCGGCTGCCATTGGGCTTGAACGGCGTCAATCGGGGATGGCTCGCCGTATTCCGCCGGATGCGGGCGGCGGGCCGGTTCAGGCGGTGGGGATCAGCCCTTTGAAGACGAACACGCAAGCGGCCTTTCGCGATTCGCCGTTCCAGCTTCGTGGTGCGAACTTCACCATGATGATTCTGCGTGTGGGCGACCCGCGCAATCCGAACTTCTTCCCCGTCCTGGCGAACAAGATTTCCCAGGCGCCGAATTTCTTCCGCAATGCGCCGGTCGTGCTGGATCTGGAGGATCTGCCGGCGGGCGTGGTGTTCGATTTTCCCCAGTTCTGCGGTCTGCTGCGGAACATGAGCCTGTTCCCCGTGGGACTTCAGGGCGGGACGGCGGAACAGCAGACGGCAGCCCTGAAGGCGGGGCTGGCAGTCCTGCCGCCCCCGCGGGACGGGCAGCAGACCTTCAACCCGCTGGAGGGCACAGGGCGGAGTGCGGCCCAGGGCCTGGGCAATGTGACATCCGCCCAGCCCCCGCAGCCTGCCGCGGCCCCGGCCCCGCGTGCCCCGGAACCCGCACCGGTGCAGCCGGCTGTGCAGACCGTGGTGCAGAAGACGACCATGATCGTGACGGAGCCGATCCGGTCCGGCCGCCAAGTCTATGCCCAGGGCGGTGACCTGGTGGTGATCGGGCCGGTCAGCGCCGGGGCGGAGCTGGTCGCCGACGGGTCGATCCATGTCTATGGCCCCATGCGCGGCCGGGCGCTGGCGGGGATCGGCGGCGACCAGACGGCCCGCATCTTCTGCCAGAGCCTGGAGGCGGAGCTGGTGTCCGTCGCCGGCCTGTACCGGATCAGCGAGGACATGGACAAGACCATCACGCGGCGGCCGGTCCAGATCTACCTGGACAACGGCTACCTGCATATCGAACCGCTGCAGGCGGAGCGTTGAGCCATGCGCGCCGCCGCCCGCCCCGCCCGCTGCTTCCCCCACACCACCCCCTGATCTCGGGAGACGCCACTTGGCCAAGATCATCACGATGACTTCCGGCAAGGGCGGCGTTGGCAAGACGACGTCCAGCGCCGCTTTCGGTACCGGCCTTGCCCTGCGGGGGTTCAAGACCTGCATCATCGATTTCGATGTGGGCCTGCGCAATCTCGACCTGATCATGGGCTGCGAGCGCCGGGTGGTCTTCGACTTCATCAACGTCATCAACGGGGAAGCCCGTCTGAACCAGGCGCTGATCAAGGACAAGCGGGTGGAGAACCTGTACATCCTCCCCACCTCCCAGACCCGGGACAAGGATGCGCTGACCCAGGAAGGTGTCGGCCGCATCCTGGACGAGCTGAAGGGGGAGTTCGACTATATCCTCTGCGATAGCCCGGCCGGGATCGAGAAGGGCGCCCTGATGGCGCTGTACTGGGCGGATGAGGCGATCATCGTCACCAACCCGGAAGTCTCCTCCGTCCGTGACAGCGATCGCATCCTGGGCGTGATCCAGGCCAAATCCCGCCGGGCGGAGATGGGGCTGGAACCGGTGAAGGAGCATCTGCTGCTGACCCGCTACGATGTGGAGCGGGTGGAGCGGGGGGAGATGCTGAAGGTGGAGGATGTGCTGGAGATCCTGGCCATCCCGCTTTTGGGCGTGGTGCCGGAAAGCCCGGCGGTGTTGAAGGCGTCCAACGTGGGCATGCCGGTGGTGCTGGACGACAAGTCCAATGCCGGCCAGGCCTATGCCGACGCGGTCGGCCGCTTCCTGGGTGAGAAGATCGAGCACCGCTTCCTGAAGGCCGAAAAGAAGGGCTTCCTCGACCGTCTGCTGCGGAGGAGCGCATGAGCCTGTTCGATTTCTTCAAGCGGTCCAAGGAGCCGAGCGCTGCCGCCACGGCGCGTGACCGCCTGCAGATCGTGCTCGCCCATGAGCGGGCCGACCGCAACGCCCCCGACTTCCTGCCCCAACTCCAGAAAGAGCTGCTAGACGTCATCAAGAAGTATGTCTCCATCGATGACGACAAGGTCGCGGTGAAGCTGGAGCGGGAAAGCGGCTGCTCCATGCTGGAGGTGAATGTGGAACTGCCCGCCCCCCGCAAGGGCGCCTCGCGGGAAGAGGCCAAGGTGGCAAAGCCGGCCACGGCGGGCTGATGGCGGTCCGATGACAGGTCCGGCTCAGGCCGGGCACGGCTGGCATCCCAAAAGGATGCTGTCCCCTGATGCTGGGGACTAGCCAAGCCGGCGCAACTGCGCCATTATGTTTCTCCCTGGGCACACGGGGAGACATATTGTGTCACGTCTATCCATCCTTGGTGTCCTGCTCCTGCTACTTCCCCTTCTTCCGGCTGTGGCAGGAGAGGCGCATCTGAAGGTGGCAACCTCCTCCTCCGTTGGAACGCTCGATCCCCATCGGGCGTTGCGGGGGTCCGATTTCCAACTGCATGGCCATGTGTATGAGGCGCTGACGGAGCGGCGGAACTTCCGGCCGGTACCCGCCCTGGCGGAACGCTGGTCCACAGCGGATGGGAGGGTCTGGGACATCGCCCTGGCCCCAGGGCGGCGGTTCAGCGACGGCTCCCCCGTGACTGCGGCCGATGCGGCATGGAGCCTGTGCCGGGTGAGGGCCCTGGGTATCTCCGGTGCCGCCCCGGGGCTGGATCGGGTGGACGTGGCGGCCGCTGACCGTCTGCGGATCGTGCTGGCGGCCCCCCAGATCGACCTGGACCTGGACCTTTCCCTGATCCTGATCGCCAAGGCCCCGGACCGGGTCCGGGCCGATGCGACATGGGCGGGATGCGGGCCGGGGGACATCCCCGCGGCGGAACAGGCGGAACTCACGGGCCTGATCGGCAGCGGCCCCTTCCGGCTGCTCAGCGCCCATCCCGGGGACGGGTACGAGTTGGAACGGGCCTGCATCACCGGCTGCCCCGCCTGGGAACGGGTCAGCCTGATCCCAACGCCCATGCCGGCCGAGCGCATGCGCCTCTTGGCAGAGGGGATGGTGCAGGTGATGGAGGATGTGTCAGCCACCCACCTGCCCTATCTGGCGGGGCGGGGTGATCTGGTGCTGACGGAACTGCCCAGCGACCGGGTGATGTTCCTGGCCCTGAATGCGGGCCTGACCGGGCACCCCCTGGCCGATGCCCGGGTCCGCCGGGCCATCGCCCTGGCCATCGACCGGAACACGCTGGTGGAGCGGGGATCGGTGGGGCTGGCGGCACCGGTCGGCCAATTGGCCCGTCCCGACATGACCGGCATCGCTCCCGACCGGCGGCACGCCACCGTCGACCCGGCCGCGGCCCGGTCACTTCTGGCGGCGGCGGGGGTGCCACCCGGCTCTCCGGTGGAGATCGTCGTCTCCCAGGCCCGGGGGGCCGATAGCGGCCGGATCGCCGGCGGGATTGCCGCGATGCTGCGGTCGGTCGGGCTGGAGGCGCGGGTGACCCCCATCGCCGGCGGGGAAATGACCCCCCGCCTTCAGGAAGGGCGGTATGAACTGGCGCTGGTCCTGTTCGGGCTGACCGGGACAGATGCCGTCCAGGGGTTGGTCCAGATTCTGCGCCAAGACATGCTGATGCATGACCGCCTTCCCGACCCGGGTCGGGCGGAGTTGACACGCCTGATCAAGCAGGTGGATTCCGCCTCGGGCGAACCCTCATCCCCGGACCTGGCCACGCGCATGCTTGACCTGATGGAGCGGGAGGTGCCGCTGATCCCCCTGCTGCACATCAAGGATCTGATCGCCCACCGCCAGGACCTGACCATCACGGCGGAGGACACGTCCCGCCTGTTCGGCCTGACCGCCACGGCCGCGGGCGGCGTCGCGATCCGGTAGTGTTACTTCTTCACCGGGAACACATGCTCCGGCCCCGGGAAGGTCCGGGCCCGGACATCGGCGGTATAGGCCTGGGCGGCGGCCTCGATCACCGGGCCCAGATCGGCGTAGCGCTTGACGAATTTCGGGGTAAAGGCCCCGTACAGGCCCAACAGGTCATCGCTGACCAGCACCTGCCCGTCACAGGCGGCGGATGCGCCGATGCCGATGGTGACCACGGGCACCTGCTCCGTCACTTGGCGGGCCAGCGGCTCCACCACCCCTTCGATGACCAGGCTGAAGGCTCCGGCATCGGCCACGGCGCGGGCATCGCCCAGGATCTTCGCCTGTTCGGCATCGCTGCGCCCGCGGGCGCGGTAACCACCCAGCGCGTTCACCGCCTGGGGCGTCAGCCCGACATGGCCCATGACGGGGATGCCGCGGCGGACCAGGAACTCCACGGTTTCCGCCATCTCCTCCCCGCCTTCCAGCTTCACCGCGGCACAGCCCGTCTCCGCCAGGATGCGGGCGGCGGCGCGGAAGGCCTGTTCCCGGCTTTCCTGATAGCTGGCCCAGGGCATGTCCACCACGACACAGGCCCGGCGGGACCCGCGGACCACGGCGGCGCCATGGTTGATCATCATGTCCAAGGTGACGGGCAGCGTACTGTCCAGCCCGTACAACACCATGCCCAGGCTGTCGCCCACCAGCAACATGTCCACATGGGGGTCCAGCAGCCGGGCGGTGGAGACGGTATAGGCGGTTAGGACAGAGACCGGGTCCTTGCCCTTGCGGGCGGCGATCTCCGGCACGGTGATGCGTTTCACCTGGGCGGTGGCGGACATGGGGCTCGATCCCTTGGCGCGGCGGCTGCTGCCGTCTTGTTGTGCAGTGCACTTCCCTGCACGGGAGCATTTCCCTACACGAAAGCGCCGGGGCGGACCAGTGCGAACGCCCGTTCGATCAGGTCCGCCCCGGCGCCGCACCCGTGTGCGACCACCTTGGATCAGTTCGGCCGGACCTCCGCCTTCGCCCGTTTGGAAGCCATGGGCAGGATCGGCGCGGTCAGCCCTTCGGCGGAGATGCTGCGCACCCGCTTCGCCACCTTCTTGTAGGCTCCGCTCTCGATCTGGCGGATCCGCTCCTTGGAGACGCCGTAGTGCTGGGCCAGGGTTTCCAGCGTCACCGGCTGGTCGGACAGGTTGCGGCTGATGAAAATGTGGCGTTCCCGGTCGCCCAGCCCGCCCAGGGCATCGCGCATCAGGGCCTTGCGCGCCTCCAGCTCGCTGCGCTCGGCCAGACGGAACTCCACGCTTTCCTCATCATCGGCCAGCAGGTCCAGCGCCTCGGCATCCCCATCCTCCCCCACCGGGGTGTTGAGGGAGCTGACGGGGGTGGCGAAGCGGTGCTCCATCTCCCGCACCTCCTGGACGGTGGCCTCCAGCTCTGTCGCCACCTTCTCCGCCTCCGCGTCCGTCATGATGCGATCGTGGAAGCCCAGACGGCGCTGGGTCTGGCGCAGATTGAAGAACAGGCGCTTCAGGGCTGCCGTGTTGCCGCCCTTGATCATGGACCAATTGTGCAGCACATAGGTCTGCACCTCCGCCCGGATCCACCACAGCGCATAGGTGGCCAGTCGGAAGCCGCGGTCGGGATCGAAGCGTTGCACCGCCTTGACCAGACCGATATTCGCTTCGGAGATCAAATCACCGACCGGGAGACCGGACCGGGCGTATTTGGAGGCGATCTTCACCGCAAGGCGCATGTGGCTCTTCACCAGCTGGTCGAAGGCCTTGCGGTCCTGGCGCTGCGCCCAGGCGCGCGCATAGGCCTGCTCCAGCTCAAGCGTGAGCATGGGGTAGCGGTTCGCCTGGGCTGTGAAGGCCCGCAGAAGATCGATGGATTCCGAATAAAGGCTCATTCTTCTCCACTCCCATGGACGCGGGGGAGCACCATCACCGGCCCTATCAGGCACCGGCTGTGCGATTCTCGGACATCGCCGCTCGTTTCTGGAACGGTTCTAATATGGTGGGCGTGCGGACGACCCGCAAGTCCCTTGATGCTTTATGGTTTAACGCGGCGGCCCATGACCGGGAATGACCGCCATCACACCTGGCTCCCATTTTGCCGGTTGGAACATCCGGCTGCTGGTATCCGCGCGGACCCGTGCAGCGGCGATTCGTGCCATCAATGCCGTTGGCCCCGACAGGTCAGGATCACCAACCGGTGGCATCGGTGCCTCCGACCGGCGCAGGTTTCCCGGGCCCACCTGTCGCCATCCCAACCAGGACCGACATTCCGGATGGCTGTAAGGTGAACAACAGCCAAAACATCCGGCCGTTTCACCGGAACTCCTGGTCCCGCACGGGTGGCCCCCCCTCAGTGCTCGGCGCGATCCCCAACCCTGCCCTGGGCCGCCCCCGCCTCCAGCGGGTTGGCCATCCGTGCAGGCGCCAGCAGGTCGCGCACCGCGGCCCGCAGGGTGGCGGCGGCAAAAGGCTTGGCGATGCAGGCATGCTTGATAAAGCCTGTGCCAGCCAGGATCGCCCGGTCATAACCGGTGCAGAACAGGAAAGGCACACCCCGGGTCGCCAGAAGATCCGCAATGGGGAAGACCAGGCGACCGGCCAGATTGAGATCGAGCACCGCCCCGTCCAGCGCCTCCTCCCCCGCCAGGGCCAAGCCCCGCTCCAGGGTCATGGCGGGGCCCACCACCTCATACCCCGCCTCCATCAGCACCTGTTCCAGCTCCAGGGCGACCAGGGGCGCATCCTCAACCACCAGCAGCCGACGGCGGGCCCGGTCGGCCGGCTGGACAGGACCACCGGCGGGCGTGGCCGCCTGGGTGGGCGCATGCGCGGCGGCCAGGTTGTTCGGGGGAAGGCGGATGACACAGGCCAGGCCCTCCGCCGACCAGGTGCGCCGGATCTCCCCCCCCAGCTGCTGACCGATGCTGCGGTCGATGATGGTGGTGCCGAACCGGACGGGTCCGGGGCGATCGGCCCGCGGACCGCCCAATTCCCGCCAGTGCAGGGTAAGGCCGCTGTCGGCGTCGATGGCCCATTCCACGGCAAGCGTCCCCGCCGGTCGGGACAGGGCGCCGTGGCGCACCGCGTTTGTGGCCAGTTCATGCAGGGTCAGCGCCACCGCCTGGGCCGCATCGGCGGCCAGAAGCACATCGGGCCCGCCCAGGTCCAGCCGCCCGGCAGGATCGACGGTGGCCCCGCAGGCCCCCTGGATCTCCCCCGTCAGCAGGTTCGCCAGATCAGCCCCGCGCCAGCGGGCATCGGCAAGACTGGTATGGGTACGGGCAAGGGCGGCCACCCGCCCCTCCACCGCGTCGCGATAGTCGGTGATGGTATCGGCCGTGGTCAGGCGCAGCATGGCCTGGACGACGGCCAGCATGTTCTTCGCCCTGTGGTCCACCTCCGCCATCAACAGGCGCAGGTCCTGCTCCGTCTGGCGGCGTTCGGTGATGTCGATGGACAGGCCCGACATGCGGCGGACCCGTCCGTCCGGCTGCCGCTCCCCCCGACCCAGGCCCAGGATCCAGCGCAGACCCCGCCGGGGATGGCGGATGCGGTATTCCGTCTCGTAACTGTCGGTCAGGCCATCCAGGACGGTCCGCACCTGCGCTTCCGCGCGGTCCCGGTCCTCCGGCACCACATGGTCCAGCCAGGTCTGGTAGGACGGGCGGGCCGCCGGGTCTGCACCGTACAGGTCCCAATGCTCCTGCGACCAGTAGACGGTTCCCGTCTCCACATCCCAGTCCCAGCAGGCGGCACCCGCCGCGGCCAGGGCGAAGCGCAGCCGCCCCTCACTGTCGCGCAGGGCCGTCTCCGCCGCGTGGCGCTGGCTGACATCCACGCCCGACGGGATCAGGTGGGTGATGCGCCCGGCGGCATCACGGCAGGGCGCCAGCATGAAATCGATCCGCATCAACCGCCCGGCGGCCATGCGGACATCCACGTCATAGCGCACCGTCGCCCCCATCGCCGCGCGGGCGACGGCATCGCGCAGCCGCTCCTGTTCCGCCGGGGAGTATTCCCACCACCAGCATTCCCAGAAGGGGCGGCCCACCACATCGGCGGCAGTGATCCCCGCCGCCGTCAGGGGCGCCTGATTGGCTTGCAGCAGCGTCCCGTCCAGGGACAGCACCCCGACGAAGGCGAACAGGCTGTCCAGGATGCGCGCCGCGGGGATATCCGCCCTGTCCGTCCAGGGCACGGCACCGGCAGGCACGGGCCTGGACGGCGGGGCAGCGGTCTGCACGGTATCGGACAGCGCAACCGGTCCGGCGGGCGTCGCCGCGTCGGGGGATGATTCTGCGCCGTTTCCGCGAGTGTCGGCAGGCCGGATATCATGCTCGGTGCTCATGACAGAGAGGGTACATCATAGAAAAAGCCATCCGCAATCTTCAGACCGCCCAAGCCGGGGCAGATGGGATACGCATTTCGGACTAGTGGGAATTCGGGCGGTCAATGGGAACTATTCGCAAGGGGAGGTCGGGGGCCGGTGATTCAATCGGCGTCGACCTTGCCGCGCATCCGCTTCACCTCCGCCCGGCCGGTTTTCTTTTCCAGGCGCCGCTGCTTGCTGGCAAAGGTGGGGCGGGTGGCGCGCCGGGGGGGCTGGCGTTCCGCCGCCTTGGCCAGGATGGCGACCAGACGGTCGCGGGCATCCTCCCGGTTCCGCTCCTGGCTGCGGAAGGTCTGGGCGGTGATGATCAGCACCCCGTCATCCGTCAGCCGCCGCCCCGCCACCGTCCGCACCCGTTCCTTCAGCCAGTCCGGCAGGGAGGGGGAATTGGCGACATCCAGGCGCAGTTGCACCGCCGTCTCCACCTTGTTCACATTCTGCCCACCCGGCCCCCCGGCCCGCAGGAAGCTTTCCTGCAGTTCGGTCTCGTCCAGGCGGATGGCGGGGGTGATCTGAAGCATGGGGTGTCAAGCGGCACGGGGCTGGATCGCGGCGAGGTCGCCCGCGATCTGCCGTCGCCGCTCCATCAGGTCGTAATCGGCTTGAAGCCCTAGGAACACCCCCTCCGACAGACCGAAATAGCGGGAGAGGCGCAGGTCCGTGTCCGCCGTGACCGCCCGGCGCCCCAGCACGATCTCATTGATCCGCCGCGGCGGAACACCGATCGCGCGGGCAAGCGCGTTCTGGCTCAGCCCCATGGGCACCAGGAACTCCTCCTGGAGGATTTCGCCGGGATGCGGGTTGGGGAGCAGGTCCCGGTCAGTGGTAGTCAACGATTTCGACACGGCTTGGCCCTCCATCGGTCCAAGTGAAACAGATACGCCATTGGTCGTTGATCCGGATCGCGTGCTGACCGGCACGATCGCTTGAAAGGGCGTGCAGGCGGTTGCCGGGCGGTACTCTCAGGTCATCCAGGCGCTTGGCTTGATTCAGCAGTCGAAGCTTGCGCAATGCCACGGCCTGGATGTCGGCAGGGAGTTTGCGGCTCCGCCTGCCCGACCAGATCAATGCTGTCTCATCGCAGGCAAAGTCTAGGATCATCCTGAAGCTCTATAACGCATGGCGTTATAGTTCGCAACCGGGTTCCGGATGACTGGATCCAAGGGCTGCACCGGTGCCTTGACTGAATTCCCCATCCCCTACCGGAAATTCCGCCCGTCGGGGAAGACGCGGGCCACCTCCGTGCGGCGGTCATGGGGGACGGGGCGGCGCACCTCGTCGGCGTGGGCGATGGCGTTGTCCAGGGTGGCGGGGCTGAACCGGTCCGGCTGGTCGGCGAGCGTGCGCAGCAGGGGGGACCGGTCCTCCAGATGTTCCACCCGCAGGTGGATGACCGGCTCCCCCGGCACCTCCCCCCTGGTGACCGCTGGCGGGCCCACCCGTTCCAGCCGGCCCCAGGCCAGCAGCAGGCGGCTGCCCAGGACCTGCTTTCGGTAGCGCTCGAACACATCGGGCATCAGGACCAGGTTCACCACCCCCGTCTCATCCTCCAGGGTCACGAAGATCACGCCCTTGGCGCTGCCGGGGCGCTGGCGGACCAGGACCAGCCCGGCCACGGCCAGCCGACGCCGGTCGGGCAGGCGCCGCTGCATCTCCGCCGGCAGCAGCGGCGGGGCCTGTGGCGGATGCTCCAACCGCAGCCGCTCCCGCAGCAGGGCCAGGGGATGGGCCTTCAGCGACAGGTTCAGGCTGGCGTAATCCTCCACCACATGGGCGCCCAGGGCCATGGCGGGCAGGTCCGCCGCAGGCTCGGCCCCTCCCTCCTCCCCTCCTTCCGCCAGACCGGCGAACAGGGGAAGGGGCGCATCGCCCAGGGCCGCCACCTCCCACAGGGCCTGGCGGCGGTCCAGGCCAAGGGAGCGGAAGGCATCGGCATTGGCCAGCTTTTCCAGCGTCCCGGTGGACAGCCCGGCCCGGCGCCACAGGTCCGCCACCGACCGGAAGGGTCCCCCCTGCCGCGCATCGGTGAGGCGCTTCACCTCCTCCTCCCGCAGCCCCTTGACGATGCGGAAGCCGAGACGGACCGCATGCCGGGCGGGGGTGGGGGTGGGGGTGGGGGCGGCTGTCCCCCTCACCTTCCCACGCTGCGCGTGGGCCCCTCCCTCTCCCTCGGGGGGGAGAGGGGTTTTCTCCTGCTCCGTCGAGGATAAGGCATGTTGCTCCGCCCCTATCCGGTGGGGCTCCATACCCCCTCTTCCCTTGAGGGAGAGGGAGGGGCCCAAGCCGGAGGCTTGGGAGGGTGAGGGGTAGACAGAGGCGTCCTCCAACCCACAGTCCCACCCACTGATGTTCACGTCCGGCGGCAGCACCGGCACCCCGTGTTCGCGGGCATCGCGCACGATCTGGGCCGGGGCGTAGAAGCCCATGGGCTGGCTGTTCAGCAGGGCGGCGCAGAACACATCCGGATGGAAACACTTGATCCAGGCGGAGACATAGACCAGCAGGGCGAAGCTGGCGGCATGGCTTTCCGGGAAGCCATAGGTGCCGAAGCCCTCGATCTGGCGGAAGCAGCTTTCGGCGAAGACGGTGTCATAGCCGCGGTTGGTCATGCCACCGATGAACTTGTCCCGGAAGGTGTGGATGTCCCCGTTCTTGCGGAAGGTGGCCATGGCCCGGCGCAGGCGGTCCGCCTCATCCGGGGTGAATCCGGCGGCGACGATGGCGATCTTCATCGCCTGTTCCTGGAACAGTGGAACGCCCAGGGTCTTGCCCAGGACCTGGGCCAGTTCCGGGGACGGGAAGGTGACCGGCTCGATCCCCTGGCGGCGGCGCAGGTAGGGGTGGACCATGTCCCCCTGGATCGGGCCGGGGCGGACGATCGCCACCTCAATCACCAGATCGTAGAAGGTGCGCGGGCGCAGCCGGGGCAGCATGGTCATCTGCGCCCGGCTTTCCACCTGGAACACGCCCAGGCTATCCGCCCGGCAGAGCATGTCATAGACCTCCGGCTGCTCCGCCGGTATCGTTGCCAGATCGTAACGGTGCCCGTAATGGGCGGCGATCAGGTCCAGCCCCTTGCGCACGCAGGTGAGCATGCCCAGCGCCAGCACATCCACCTTCAGGATGCGCAGGGCATCGATGTCGTCCTTGTCCCATTCGATGGTGGTGCGCCCGTCCATGGCCGCGTTCATGATCGGGCACAGGTCCGACAGGGGCCCCTTGGTGATGATGAAGCCGCCCACATGCTGGGACAGGTGGCGGGGGAAACCCACCAGTTCCCGCGCCAGGTCCAGGGTGCGTTTCAGCAGCGGATCGTCGGTATCCAGGCCCTGGGCGCGGATATGGGCATCGTCGATCCCTTCCGCCCCCCAGCCCCAGACGGCGCCCGACAGGCGGTTGACCAGGTCCAGCGACAGGCCCATGGCCTTGCCCACCTCCCGCATGGCGCCGCGGGCGCGGTAGCTGGTGACGGTGGCGGCGATGCCGGCCCGGTCGCGTCCGTATTTCTCATAGATGTACTGGATCACCTCTTCCCGCCGCTCATGCTCGAAATCCACGTCGATGTCGGGCGGCTCGTTCCGGGCGGTGGAGATGAAGCGCTCGAACAGCAGGTCGGAGCGGGCGGGATCGACCGACGTGATGCCGAGCGCATAGCAGACGGCGGAATTGGCCGCCGATCCCCGGCCCTGGCACAGGATCTCCCGGCGGCGGGCATAGGCCACGATGTCCTGCACGGTCAGGAAATAGGGGGCGTAGCGCAGCTGCCCGATCAGGGAAAGCTCATGCGCCACCTGGGCCGTTACCTTGGGCGGCACCCCGTCCGGATAGCGCCCGGCCAGCCCGACGGCGGTCAGCCGCTCCAGCTCCGCCTGGGCGTCGCCGCCGGGCGCCACCTCATCCGGGTACTGGTACTCCAGCTCGGCCAGGGAGAAGGTGCAGGCGGCGGCCAGGTCCATCGTCCGCGCCACCGCATCGGGATGGCGGTGGAACAAGCGGGCCATCTCCCCCGGCGGCTTCAGATGGCGCTCGGCATTGGCGGAAAGGCGGTAGCCCGCGCTCTGGATCGTCACCCCCTCCCGGATGCAGGTCAGCACATCCTGCAGCATGCGGCGGCGGGGGGTGTGGTAATGCACGTCGTTGGTGGCGACCAGGGGCACCCGGTGCGCCCGCCCCAGATCGGCCAGCCAGTCCAGGCGGCGGGCATCGTCCCCCTGGTAGCGGTGGGTCAGGGCCAGGTTCAGGCGCTTGCCGAAGCGGCCGCGGTAATCCGCCAGATCGCCGGGGAAGGCCGCATCCACGCCGTCCGGCGCCAGCAGGACCAGGATCTGCCCCTCCTGGTGTTCGGCCACATCGTCCCGGCCGATCCAGCACTCCCCCTTGGGCGCCCGGCGCTTGCCGATGGTCAGCAGCCGGGACAGCCGGCCATAGGCCACCCGGTCCCGCGGCAGGCACAGCAGCGACGGCCCGTCGGTCAGGTCCAGCCGCGCCCCCACCACCAGCTTCAGCCCCGTACCGCGGGCGGCCAAATGGGCCCGCACCACGCCGGCCAAGCTGTTGCGGTCGGTCACCGCCAACGCCCCCAGGCCCAGCGCCCGGGCGGTCAGCACCAGCTCCTCCGCATGGGAGGCCCCGCGCAGGAAGCTGAAATTGGTGGTGACCTGAAGCTCGGCATAGCCGGGGGGCGCAGGGCCAGGGGAGATTTGGCCGGGGGACATGGGGCCGGGAGAGATTTGGCCGGGGGACTTGGAGCCAGGGGAGAGGGGGCCAGGGGACATGGGTCAGCCCCCGGCATCAGGTCGGGAATGCCATCAGGTCCTTGACCCGCGGTGCCCAGACGCTGTCGCGGACCCCCTTGATCAGGCCCTGGTCCGCCGTGACCAGGTCCGCATCCAGGGCCTCGGCCGCGGCAACATAGAGACAATCATAGACGGGGTGATGGAGGGTGGCCGCGATCTTGACCGCCGCCTCGGCAAGCCGGCGCCCCGGAATGATCTGGATGAAATAGTCGGGAAGACGCCGGGCAATCGCCTGCGCATCGGAAAGGGGGACATGCCCCCGCTCCACCTTCAGCCAAAGGACATTGCAGACCTCATGGATCAGCAGGTCCGGGGCGACCAGATCCGCCCGGCTGGACAGAAGGCGGTGCGCCGTATCCGAACCGTTTTCCGGCAGGAACCATTTAAGGGTGACGCTTGCGTCAATAATAACGGCCATAATTCGAATCCCGGGCCATACGAATAAGACTGGTGCTGTCCAGAAGGCCGGCGGCGGGCGGTAACCGCCGGCGGATCTCCTCCGCGAAGGCAAGACGGTCGGCACTGTCCGTCACCGCCTGCCGCTCCTCGGCGGATCGCCGCAGGATATCGAGCAGTTCCTGTTCAAGGGTGGCGCCACGGTGCATCGCCCGAAGCTCAAGCCGCTTCAAGGTCGCCTGATCCAGGCCCCGGATCGTGACATCGACCATTGTCCCCTCCTTCTGTGGAACAGAATCCGATCCATACTACCCCAGAAACCCGTGCAGGTACCACGGGACCGGGGCGTCGCCGCGGTACAGGCCGTGGCGGTAAAGCCAGAAGCGGCGGCCGTCGGTCGCTTCCACACGGTAATAGTCGCGCGGGTCCCCGTCCGGTTCGGGCAGGTGCAGGGCGCGCCACCATTCCGGGGCCAGCCGTTCCGGCCCGTCGGCCCGACGCACCCGCCAGGGGGTGCCGCGCCAGCGGAACAGGATGGGCGGATCGTCGGGCACGGGTGCCGTCACCTCCACCGGTTCCGGGCGGGGCAGCAGGCGGACGGGCCGGGTCCGCTCCACCGGCCAGGGGCGGGCGGGCGGCGGCTCCGCATGGGCGCGGGCGGCATCGGCCGGTCGCAGCAGCACCGCCCGCTCCGGCCACCAGCTTTCCCGCGGCCGGGGCTGGAGGATGCGGCCCAGGCCCAGCCGGGCACCCAGCCGGTCCACAAGCTCCGGCGCGGGGTCGGCCATGCCCGGCCCCGCAGCCCCCGCCCCGGCGCCGACCTCCCCGGCCCGGGATGGTGCGGCCAGGGCAGGGCCCAGCACCGCCTGCTCGCCGGTGAAGGGGTCGGCGGCGGGGATGGACAGGGCCATCACCTCGAACCCCGGGCCGGGGGCGAAGCTTTCCAGCTTGCGGGCGAACAGGGCGAACAGATGGGCCGGATCGCGGGCGGGGCGGAAGGTACCGATCTCCACCGTCTGGGGGGGAGCGTCCATCCTCCCATCCACCCGCCAAGCCGCCAGCACCAGGCGGCGCGCCCCCTGCCCCGCCACGGTCAGGCTGCGGCAGACCCCGTCCAGCAGATGGCGGGTGGCCCGGTGCAAGTCGTCCGGCGTGCTGATCGGCTCGGCGAAGGCCAGGCGGGCGGTATGGGCCGGCACCGGCCGGTGGGGATTGATCGGTTCCTCCCCCCGGCCCAGGGCCTGGTCCAGGCGGCGGGGCAGCAGCACCCCGAACCGGGAGGCCAAAGCCGGGCGGGGCCGGTGCAGCAGATCGCCCACCCGGTGCAGCCCGACCCGGCGCAGCCCGGCCACGGTGGCGGCGGGCAGGCGCAAGGCCGCCACGGGAAGGGGGGCCAGTGCTACCCCCTGCCCGCCCGGCGGCACGATCAGGGGGGCGGTCGGATCGGCCGGATCGGGATCGCCGAAGCGGGCGACGGCCCAGGCGGCCCCCGGCGTGTCGGCGATGCCGGCCCGCCCCTCCAGCCCCGCCCTGGCCAGGTGCCCCTCCAGATCCGCCAGCAGCCCCGCCTCCCCCCCGAACAGATGGGCGCAGCCGGTCACGTCCAGCCACAGGCCGGCGGCCCCGGACTGCACCTGCTCCGCCGGGTCGATGGCGGTCCAGGGGGTGTAGCGGCAGGCCCAGTCGGCCAGCCGGGCCAGGGCCGCGGCATCGCCCGCCGGGTCGGCATCCAGCACCCGCAGGCCCGGTTCCAGCGCCCGTGCATCGGCCAGCGGCATGCCGGGGGACAGCCCCGCCCCCTGGGCATGGCGATCGCAAGCGACCAGGACCATCCGCCCCCGCTCCGCCGCCACGGCCACCAGGGGCGTCACATCCGCCGCCCCGCAGGGCCCCGCCCCCCCACGGCGCCCCGCCGACAACGACAGGGCCCGGTGCAGGCGGTCGGTGGCGAAGCAGGGCAGCCACAGAGACAGGATCCGCCGCCGCATCACCGACGATGAAGGCACCGGCGAGGACGGCACCGGCGATGACGGCGCAAGCGGTGACAGTGCCGGCGGTGCCGGGGGATGCAGCGGCGGTGATGACGGCGACGACGATTGCGGCGGCATGCGACCCTCCCTCCCCCCTCTGGCGGTT
>JBJOKR010000079.1:0-19354 GCA_046045995.1 Pseudomonadota bacterium
CCGCGGGCGGGATCGACGCCCATATCCACTTCATCTGTCCCCAGCAGATCGAGGAGGCGCTGAACGCCGGCATCACCACCATGCTGGGCGGCGGCACCGGCCCCGCCCACGGGACCCTGGCCACCACCTGCACCCCCGGACCCTGGCACATGGCCCGCATGCTCCAGGCGGCAGAGGCCTTCCCCATGAATATCGGCCTGTTCGGCAAGGGCAATGCCAGCCGACCCCAGGCGCTGGAGGAGATGGTGCTGGCCGGCGCCTGCGGCCTGAAACTGCATGAGGATTGGGGCACCACCCCGGCCGCCATCGATTGCTGCCTGACCGTGGCGGATGACCTGGACATCCAGGTCACGCTCCATACCGACACCCTGAACGAAAGCGGCTTCGTCGAATCGACCATCGCCGCCTTCAAGGGCCGCACCATCCACGCCTTCCACACCGAAGGGGCGGGGGGCGGGCACGCGCCGGACATCATCCGGGTGGCGGGTCTGCCCAATGTGCTGCCCAGCAGCACCAACCCGACCCGGCCCTATACGGTGAACACCCTGGATGAGCATCTGGACATGCTCATGGTCTGCCATCACCTGGATCCGAAGATCGCGGAGGATGTGGCCTTCGCCGAAAGCCGCATCCGCAAGGAAACGATCGCGGCGGAGGATATCCTCCACGACTTGGGCGCCTTCTCCATGATGTCGTCGGACAGCCAGGCCATGGGCCGGGTGGGGGAGACGGTGATCCGCTGCTGGCAGACCGCCCACAAGATGAAGGTGCAGCGCGGACCCCTGTCCCCCGATGACGGGGAGGCCGACAATTTCCGCGCCCGCCGCTACATCGCCAAATACACCATCAACCCCGCCATCGCGCACGGGATCAGTGGCCATGTGGGCAGCATCGCGGTCGGCAAGCTGGCCGATCTGGTGCTCTGGTCGCCTGCCTTCTTCGCCGTGAAGCCGGACATGGTGATCAAGGGCGGGATGATCGCCAGCGCCCCCATGGGCGACCCGAATGCCAGCATCCCGACACCCCAGCCGGTGCATTACCGCCCCATGTTCGGCGCCTTCGGCCGGGCGAACACGCAAACCAGCCTGCTGTTCGTGAGCCAAGCCTCCATCGCCGCCGGCCTTGCGGAAAGCATCGGCCTCTCCCGCCCCCTGGTGGGGGTGGAGAACACCCGCGGCGGCATCTCCAAGGCGTCCATGATCCTGAACGACGCCACCCCCGACATCCAGGTGGACCCCGAAACCTACGAGGTCAGGGCGGATGGGGAACTTCTGACCTGCGAACCGGCGGAAAGCCTGCCGCTCGCCCAGAGGTATTTTTTGTTTTGAGGGGGGGTGGGATTGTCGGGCCGCGCTGTCGCTTGCCCGACCTGCGGGAGCGGGACTTGTGACCGTCGCAATCCGCTGCGCTGCTTGCGACCTACGGTCCGGTGCCGTAGGTCGCATGGAGGGCGCAAGCCCGGGAATGCGACACACCAACGGTTCCGGCCCCCGCAAAAATTGGCCCCCGGAGCACCGCCGCCCCCCCTATGCCGCTTCCGCGCGCAGCGGGGGGAGGTCGACAGACCAGAGGGCGCCACCGGCGGGGCCGGTGGTGGCCTGGACCGAAGCACCAAGCTGGGTGGAAAGCGACCGAACCAGCAACAGGCCGATCCCGGCCGGCTCCGCCGCCGCCGGGTCGGGAAGGCCAACCCCGTCATCCTGGACCGTCAGGTGCAGTCCGGTTTCCGCCCGGCGGTACAGGGTCAGGGTCAGCCGCCCCCGCCGCCCATGGGGGAAGGCGTGCTTCAGCGCATTGGTCAGCAGTTCGTTCACCAGCAGGCCCAGGGGGATCGCCGTTTCCAGATCCAGGGCCAGCGGCTCTGCCGTCACCTCCACCGTCACCCGGCCGGGATCGTCCAGGCAGCCTTCAACCACGCTGGCGGCCAGGGCGCGCAGGTACTCGCCGAATTCCAGGGTGGCGGGTTGGTTGCTGCGGTACAGCAGCTCATGCACCATGCCCATGGAATGGATGCGGTTCAGCGTATCCTCGAAGCTGCGGCGTATGTCCGGCGCCATCTTCATGCTTTGCAGCCGCAGTAGGCTGGCCACGACCTGGAGATTGTTCTTCACCCGATGGTGGACCTCCCGGAACAGGGTCTCCTTGTCGTTCAGCGCCCCGCTCAGCCGGGCATTCGCCTCTATCAACTCGGCCGTGCGCTCGGCCACCCGGCTTTCCAGGGTGCGGTTGGCCAGTTCAAGCTCGGCCCGGGCCAGCCGCTCCCGCCGGGCCCAGACCATGCCCATCAGGGTCAGGCTGGCGATGCCCACCAGGGCGCTGACGAAGAAGGCGCCATAGTCCAGCGCCCGGGCCCGCCATCGCGTCTCCACCGCCGCCACTTCGATGCCAACCACCACATGGACATTCAGGCTGCCCTGGGAGGCCATGGCGAAGATCCGCTCCACCCCGTCCAGGGGGGAGAGGCCGCGGCTGATCTGCACCCCTCTCTCCGTCGCCGATGCCGGTGCGGCACCCGCGCCCGCCGCCGGGGTGATCAAGGGGAAGGGCTTGGTCAGGACATCGGGCAGGGGCGGTTCGCGCACCAATACCATCCCGTCCCCCCGCAGCAGGGTGATGCTCAGCGGATAGCCCACATCCACCCGCTCGAAGAACCGGCGGTACTGGTCGGTGGACAGCACAACCGCCGCCACCCCCAGGAAAACCCCTTCCCGGCGCACCGGCCGCAGGATGCCGATGGACGGCTCCCCCATCAGGCGGGTGAAGGGATGCCCGGCGATGGCCACATCGGCGATCCCGGCCTTCAGGTCGCGGAACGGACGGGCATGGCCGATCCCGGGCGCCTGCCCGTCATGGTCCAGGGTGGAAACCAGGATTTCCCCCTCCGCATCGGTCAGCAGGATCGCCTCGATATGGGGACCGGCCGCCAGGAGGCCATGCAGCCGGTCCGCGACGGCGCTATGGGTCGCAGAGCGGGTGGTGTTGCGGGCAGCCGCTTCCGTCCCGGCCAGAAGGGCGATCTCCACCACGTCGCGGGCCACGAAATCGCTCTGCTCGAACACGCCGACCGCATGTTCGGTCAGAAGGGCGGCGGTGCTGCCGGCGATGGTGGCGGCCGTATCGAACAGATCCTGCCGGTCCTTCAGCGCCACCGGCAGCACCAGCGCCACCAGGAACAGAACCGCTACCACCGCCGCCAGCGGCACTGCCGCCGGCGTCGAGAACGGCCGTCGCCCCGACGCGAGAACACCGGAGATTCCGGTTCCCCCGGATACTGGTTCCCCGGATCCGTGTCCCCCGGATCCGTGTCCCCCGGGCGGGAAGGGGCCGGCAGGGGAGGCGCCGGCCGGCAGACCGCCAAATGGGGAAGGGGTCGTTCGGGGTCGCGTCTGCATCGGCTGTGGCACCGGTTGGTGGGCGCGTCAGCAAAGTGTGCAGGCATCCCCTTTTCCTGTCGACCATGATAAGAGGCTAATGGAGGATTTTCGCCTTAAGGAGTGCCCCTAATGGCGTAAAGCATATAGTTCACGTCAAGATCATTAGATGCCAAACTAAAGCGGTCGGTCAGAGGATTGAAGACCACGCCGGTCATTTCGCGAACATCGGCACCGTTGCGGCGCAGTCCCCCCGCAAGTTCGGCTGGACGCAGGAACTTCCGCCAGTCATGGGTGCCGCGTGGCAGCCAGCGCAGCACATATTCGGCGCCGATAATGGCGAAGAGATAGCTTTTCGGCGTGCGGTTCAGTGTTGCCATGAAAATCAGCCCGCCCGGCCGCGCCAGTGCCGTCACCGCCGACAGGAACAGGTCCACATCGGCCACATGCTCCACGATCTCCAGGGCGCAGACCACGTCGAACCGGTCCCCGGTGGCGACCAGATCCTCCGCCGTGGTGGCGCGGTAATCCACGTCCACGCCGGTCTCGGCGGCATGGGCGGCGGCGGTCTTCACGTTGCGTTCGGCCGCATCGATCCCCACCACCGTCGCCCCCAGCCGGGCCAGCGGCTCCGCGATCAGGCCGCCGCCGCAGCCCACATCGACAATCCGGATCCCCTGGAGCGGCAGGGGTGACAGGGGGTCGCGGCCCATGTGGCGGCAGATCGTGTCCCGCAGCCAGGCCAGCCGCACGGGATTGAACTTGTGCAGGGGCCGGAATTTGCCCTTGGGGTCCCACCATTCCGCCGCGATGGCGGAAAAACGCGCGATCTCGCCGGGGTCGATGGTGGTGCGGGCAGTGTCATGGGCGGCAGTGTGTGGGGCGGTGTGGGCGGCGGTGGTCACGGGCGCATCTTCCTTACGGCTTCCGGGGCGGTTTCCGGGGCAGCTCCCCGCCGACCAGAGTTAGGCCGTGACCCCGGCGGGGGCAAGGCGCAAGACGCCCGGCCCCGCGGGACAGGGCGTGGGACACGGCGTGGGACACGGCGCGGGACACATTGACCGGCCGGGTGCTTGTGCTACATGGCAGGGGTGGCCGGAACGGCCGTGGAGGACCGGCGTCCGGTACGGCCGCTGGGTATGCGGGGAGTGGCCGGGGCGATGGCGGTGGATGCGGTGTCACAAGCGGGGACGGTTCCGGGAACCGGTGCGGGGGCGGATGCCGCCGCCGGTGCTGCCCTGGGCACGGGCATGGAACTGGCGCTGCTGATCCATGGCGCTCTCGCCCTGCTGGCCCTGTGGCCGGCTCTGCGGCTTCTGGCCCGGGCGGGGCTGCCGCGGGTCCATGCGGCATGGTTGCTGCTGCCGATCCTGGGCTGGCCGGCCTTCGCCACCGTCCTGGCCTTCCGCCGCTGGCCCACCCTTCCCACCAAGGCGGAAAAGCTGCATCCGCGCGAAGCCCTGCGCCGCCAACGGGCCGCCGCCGCCGGACGGGAGGGCTGAGCCATGCCGCGTTATGGCGATATCGTCGATATGCTGGGCTTCCTGCCGGGCTGGGCCGGTACCCTGGTCGCCGTTCTGGCGATCACCTGGACCGTCTGCATGGTCGGCCTGGTCCTGGGCAAGACCGGCCGCAACCCGCTTTGGGCGCTTGCGGTCTTCTTCTTCTTCCCCTTGCTCACCATCGGCCTCTGGTTCATCGCCTTCACCCGCTGGCCGGTGCAGGAGAAGGTGGATAGGCAAACCCCCTAGGGCAATGACGCAGACAATCGGTACCGATTGTCTGCGTCTGAATCGCTCTAGAATCAATGCGGTAGCCCATACCAGCCGCCGTTCATCCCGACTGATCAACGGCGGCTTTGTTTCCATCGGTCTCCACCGTACCAAGGGTCAGAATTCGTGACCCTGGGTGCAACTACGAAGACCAACGGGAAGACAAACGGGAAGACCGCCGGACCCAGGGGCGGCATTGCTTCATGCATGGCGGCTTGTGATGTGTCGCCCCTCGCATGTGCTCGCCGCAACCTATGGCCCATGGGGCGGGGGCTACCCCGGCAACCCGGTGATGAAATCCCGGATCACCGCCATGGCACCGGCGGGATTGTCGCGGAAGACGCCGTGGCCGCAATCGGGGAAGCGGACGAAGCGGTGGCTGCCCGCCGGAAGGAGGGAGGCGATCTCCGCCGAGGCCTCCCACGGGGTGATCGGGTCCTGGTCGCCGGCCAGGACCAGGGTGGGGGTGGTGATGCCGGGCAGGGCGGGGCGGAAATCCATCCCCCACATCTCCCCCGCCCGGCCGGAGAAATGCTCCAGCACCTCCGGCCGCAGGATGGCCCGCCGGCTGCCGGGGAAGCCGTGGGGATGGCTGGTGGTGTACAGCGTCATGCATTCCCGCTGGTAGGGTTCCAGCCCGGCGGCGGTGACATCGGTCCAGAACCGCTCCGCCGCGTCCCGGGCAGCCTTTCCACCCTGCCGCTCGAACGCGGCCAGGATGCGGGGCAGGTCCATCCGCGCGGCGGTGGACGACAGGATCAGCCCGCCCGCATGGCCCGGATGGCGCTGGGCATAGGCCTGGGCGACGAAACCGCCGAAGCTGTTGCCCAGCACCACCGGCTTCACGATCCCCAGGGCATCGCAAAAGCCGCGGACATCATCGGCCCAGCGCGCCAGCGTCCAGCCCGCCGGATCGGCCCCGGCGGCACAGAATTCCCCGCCGCTGCGCCCCTGGCCGCGATGGTCCAGGTAGACCACCTGGGCCACATCGGTCAGGGCGGAGAAATAGGGCTTGAAGCTCGTATGGTCGAAGCCCGGCCCGCCATGCAGCAGCAGCAGGGTGGGGCGCTGGCGCATCCCCTCCCCCTCCGGCACCAGGCCCTGGCCCTCCACATCGAACCATAGCCCGACCCCGTCCACCCGAACCCGCATCCAACCCTCCCCCTGCCTGATCGAAGGGGGCAGAGTGCCCGGTGACGGCGGGGGGCGGCAAGGGCCATTGCCACCACCCCGGTTCCGGACTAAGTCCTCACCGCAACAGCGGGAATCACCCGCGATGACAGGGGCTCGCTCCGTGACAGGGAAGGCAGGACAACGATGTGGGGAAGATGGGGATTGCGGCTGGCAGCAGGGGTGCTGGCCATGAGTTTCATGGGCGATCTGGCCATCGGGGCGGAGCCGACGCTGCCCCAGCCCGGGCGGGGTGACCGGCTGGTGGGGCAGAACTTCGCCGGGCGGAGCGAGGTGATCGCCCAGAACGGCATGGCCGCGACCAGCCAGCCGCTGGCCACCCAGGTGGCGCTGGACATCCTGAAGGCGGGCGGCACCGCCCTGGATGCGGCGGTGGCGGCCAATGCGGCCATCGGCCTGATGGAACCGACGGGCAACGGCATCGGCGGGGACATCTTCGTCATCCTGTGGGACCCGAAGACCCAGAAGCTTTATGCCTATAACGGTTCCGGCCGGTCGCCCCGGGGGCAGACACTGGAACAGCTGAAGGCCCGGCTGGATGAGAAGGGGGTGGAGACCATCCCCAGCTTCGGCAGCCTGCCCGTCACCGTGCCCGGCACGGTGGACGGCTGGTTCGCCCTGCACGGCCGCTTCGGCCGGCTGCCCATGGAGCAGGTGCTTGCCCCGGCCATCCGCTATGCCCGCGAGGGCTTCCCCCTGTCGCCCTATATCGCCAAGGCCTGGGCCCGGAACATCGACCGGCTGAAGGACCAGAAGCACCTGGAGGAAAAGGCGAACATGTTCGCCACCTACACCCGCGACGGGGTGGCCCCGGTGGCGGGGCAGGTCTGGACCAACCCGGATCTGGCGCGCACGCTGGACCTGATCGCGCGGGACGGGCGGGACGCCTTCTACAAGGGTGCAATCGCCAAGACCATCGACGCCTATATGAAGCGTATCGGCGGCCCCCTGCGGTATGAGGATCTGGCCGCCCATGAGGGCGAATGGGTGGAGCCGGTCAGCACCAATTACCGCGGCTACGACGTCTGGCAGATCCCGCCCAACGGCCAGGGCATTGCCACGCTGCAGATGCTGAATCTGATCGAAGGCTTCGACATCAAGGCCATGGGCCACAACTCCGCCGAGGCCATCCATGTGATGGTGGAGGCGAAGAAGCTGGCCTTCGCCGACCGGGCCCGCTGGTATGCCGACCAGCAATTCGTGACCGTCCCGGTGGCGCGGCTGATCGGCAAGGCCTATGCCGATGAACGCCGCCCCCTGATCGACCGGGCCAAGGCGTCCACCGCCCCGCCGCCGGGGTCCATGCCGGAAAGCAAGGACACGATCTACCTGACCACCGCCGACAAGGACGGGATGATGGTCAGCCTGATCCAGTCCAACTACCGCGGCATGGGCACAGGCCTGGTGCCGGACGGGCTGGGCTTCATGCTTCAGGACCGGGGGGAGCAGTTCGCCCTGGACCCGGCCCATCCCAATGTCTATGCGCCGGGCAAGCGCCCCTTCCACACCATCATCCCCGGCTTCGTCACCAAGGACGGCAAGCCCTGGTTGTCCTACGGCGTGATGGGCGGGGCCATGCAGCCCCAGGGCCATACCCAGGTGCTGGTCAACATGATCGATTTCGGCATGAACGTGCAGGAAGCGGGCGACGCCGCCCGCTGGCAACATGACGGCAGCGCCGAACCGACGGGGGAGGGCGAAAACCCGCCGGGCGGGGAACTGTGGCTGGAACAGGGCATCGGGCCGGAGGTGCTGGAGGCCCTGAAGGCGAAGGGCCACACCGTCCGCTACAACCCCACCCATTACGGCAGCTACCAGGGCATCCAGCGCGACCATACCTTCGGCGTCTACCGCGCCGGAACGGAAATGCGCGTGGACGGTCAGGCGGCGGGGTATTGAGGCCCGGCCCGTCGCCCGTATTGTGACGGTTCAGACAGGGCCCCTCCCACCGGGGGGCCCTGTCCCATTTAGGGGGCCTGTCCTATTGCGGCGGCCTGTGTGTCGCTTCTACCGCATCACCAGCCGGCGTCGGCCACGCGCTTCCAGTCGGGCAGGAAGCGGCGGTCGGCGATGCGCCAGTCGCCGTGGCGGCGTTCCAGCCGGTCGATGTAGCGTCCGCCGATGACGATCTCCCGCTGGTCGCTGGCAACGTCCAGAAGGTGGCTGGCGACCACCCGGCTTTCCACTGTCGCCGTTCCGTCCGCCTCACCTGCGGCGGCCCCACCTGCAGTGGTCAGGGTGATGCGCAGGTCGCCGGGCATCTGGGTGCTGCGGCGCGCCCCCTGGAGCAGGGGCAGGGCCCGGATCATGGCGGCCAGACCCGCCTGCCCGGCCTGGTGCCCCGCTTCCGGCCAGAACACGCTGTCGATCAGCGCCTGGTCCCGCCGCTCCATCCCCCGGGCCAGCCGGTCCAGCACCGCCCGGATGGCGGCATGGTCGGCGGCATCGTCCCCGATCGGGGCGGCGGGGGGGACCGGCATGAAATCCCGGTCGAACGGCGTATCGAAAGCGATGCCCTGCATCCTGTCGTCCTCTCCAACCCTGGCGATCACGGCCCCGGGGTCCCGGGACCGTCATCAGCCTGCAATAAAATATCGTCCGGACCGCCAAAGGCTTTCCGTTCCGATACGATGGTGGGGGAGGGGCCGGGTGTCAACCACGTCCCGCAATCGTCATGAAGGGGCACTGGCACCCGCTCCGGTCGTCCACACCGATTGGGGGGGGCCGATGGGGGGGACCGGTGCGGGGGGACCGGTGCGGGGGGGCCGGTGCGGGGCCAGTGCCGCCCCCTTGGGTCATGCCCCCGGCGGAACCCGCCCGGCCCCCGGCGGGTTGACACAAGGACCGGCGGGGTTCGGCCGGAACAGGGGGCAGGGGGGATTGGCGGCATGACCGGGGAGATGGAGGCGCGCGATGGCCGGATCGACGCGCTGAACGACCTGATCCGGGTGGTGGCCGACGGGCACCAGGCCCTGCGCAGCGCCGTCGAGCGGCTGGAGCCGGACCAGGGCCGCCCGCTTTGCGCCGATCTGGCGGAGCGGCAGGCGGGGCTGGTGCGGGAGTTGCAGGCCCTGGTGGCCGCCCTGGGCGGTGCGCCGGAGGCCACGGGCACCCTGTTCGGCGGGGCCCGCCGGTTGGTGGCGGAGCTGGGGGCTGCCCTGGGCGCCCGGGATTCCGGCGATATCCTGGCCGGCCTGATCCGCCAGCAGGAGGAGACATTGACCGCCCTGGACCGGGCGGCCGCCCGGGACATGACCCCCGAACTGGCGGCGGAGCTGACCCGGATCGGCGAGGGTCTGCGCCAGGACCGCACCCGGTTGGAAGCGGCGCGGGAATCCCTGCGTCCCGAAACACCGGCCCGCGAGGCATCGCGCCCGGACACTTCGCGCCTGGACACATCGCGCCTGGATAAACCGCCCCTGGATGCCCCGCCAACCGGGGTGTGATCGCCCGGCGTCAACCCAGCGACATCCGCAGAAACAAGGAGGACCGCATGGCCACCCATGCTGAAATCGCCGCGAAGCTGCTGCGCGATGCGGCGGAATTCTTCCGCCATGTGGGGGAGCAGAACGAACCCATCCGCCCCCAGATGGACCACAATGCCCGCGCTTTCGAAACGGTGGCCGATCTGGTGGAGGAAAACCCGACGGATGAGTTCCAGGGCCAGGACGGATAAGGCTCAGCCGGGTCCCGGCCCGGCGGCTTCCGGTGTCTGAAGGGCCGCCAGCAGGGCCCGCACCGCCGCCGCCGGGTCGGCGCTGCCCATCACCCCGCCCATGACCGCAATTCCCGCCGCCCCGGCCGCCATCACCCCGGCCGCGTTCCCGGGCCCGATCCCACCCAGGCCGATGACGGGGAACGGGCGCTCCCCCGGCCGGGCGGCCTTCAGCGCCGCCAGGGCAGCGGCCAGACCGGCGGGGCCCAGGGCGGGGCCATAGCCGGGCTTGCTTTCCGTGGGGAACAGGGGGCTCAGCGTTGCATAATCGGCCCCGTCCTGCGCCGCCTGGATCATTCCGACACCGGAATGGCAGGAAACCCCGATCAGCGCCCCCGGCCCCAGGGCCGCCCGGGCCGCTGCCGCATCCCCCCCGTCCGGCCCCCCATCCGGCAGATGCACCCCGTCGCACAGCCGGGCAAGGTCCAGCACCGGGGGCGGCAGCGCCCCCGCCCCCGGGTCGCCTGACGGCACCCCATGCCCCCCTCCATGCACCGTCAACCGCCCGCCCGCGGCCCGCAGGATCGGCAGCAGGGCGGTGATCAGGTCGGCCTGGGCAGCGGGGTCCAGATCCTTCTCCCGCAGGGAAACCCACCGGCACCCCCCCGCCACCGCCCCCCGCACCAAATCCACCATCGCCCCCACCAACCCCCGCCCCCCGATGGTCAGCCGGGAGCGGTCGGTGATCAGCAGCAACGGCGGCCGGGGCAGCCCGGGGCCAGGGTGATCAATGGGCATGGGGATCGGCTCCCGAACGGTGGCTCGATCGGTGGCACAAACGGCGGCTCACCCCCCGATCAGGCCCAGTTCCGGGCTGCTGGCTTCGGCGCGGGTCTTCTTCGGGATGCGGCCGGCCAGGCGGGCCAGACGGCCGCCTTCCACCCCGGCCCGCATGGCGGCGGCCATCCGCACCGGGTCGGTGGAGCGGGAGACGGCGGTGTTCAGCAGCACGGCGTCGCAGCCCAGCTCCATGGCCAGGGCGGCGTCGCTGGCGGTGCCGATGCCCGCGTCCAGCACCACGGGCACGGGGCTGTGGGTGCAGATCATCTCGATATTGTAGGGGTTCAGGATGCCCAGGCCCGTGCCGATGGGGGCACCCAGGGGCATCACCGCGGCACAGCCCAGATCGGCCAGTCGGCGGCAGACGATGGGATCGTCGGTGCAATAGGGCAGCACGGTGAACCCGTCGCGCACCAGCTCATCCGCCGCCTTCAGCAGCTGTTCCACATCGGGGTACAGGGTTTCGCGGTCGCCGATCAATTCCAGCTTCACCCAGTCGGTGCCCAGCGCCTCCCGCCCCAGTTGGGCGGTCAGCACGGCATCCTTCACCGTGGCGCAGCCGGCGGTGTTGGGCAGCAGCCGCACCGTGCCCGCCACCAGATCCACCAGCCCCTCCCCATACCCGGTCAGGTCGGCGCGGCGGATGGAAACGGTCAGCACCTCGGCACCGGAGGCGGCAAGGCTGTCCAGGAACACCTGCTGGTTCGGGTACCCGGCCGATCCCAGGAACAGGCGGGAGGACAGGGTCGCCCCGCCCAGGGACAGGGGATCGCTGATTATCGGGGAAGTGCTGGCAGTCATCGGGGCATCCGTTCCGGGCGGGTCAGCCGCCCTGCATGATCTTCACGATCTCGATGGTGTCGCCGGGGGAAAGCGCGGTGGCGGCCCAGGCGGAGCGGGGGACGACGGTGCCGTTGCGGGCCACGGCGATGCCGCGTGCCCCGGCGTCGTAACCTTCCGCCGCCAGCAGGTCCCGCACCGTGCCCGCCGCCAGATCCCGAACCTTGCCGTTCAGGGTGATCGTCGCGGTCGTCATGCCGCCCTCTCCTGTCCCGTCGTTCCGGGCGTGAAGCGGTCCAGGCCGAAGCCGGCGACAAATGCGGGAACCCGGCCGGTCAACACGATCTCCGCCACCGCGTCGGCCGTCACCGGGGCCAACAGGATTCCATTGCGATGGTGCCCGGTGGCCAGGACCAGACCGTCCACCCCTGGGGCGGGGCCGATGATGGGGGCGTCGTCCCGGCTGCCGGGGCGGAAGCCGGTCCACATCTCCACCACCGGCAGTTCCTCGATCCCCGGCAGGGCGCGCCAGGCCGCATCCAGCAGGGCCAGCACCCCGCCCGCTGTCAGCCGGTCGTCGAAGCCCTTTTCCTCCGTCGTCGCCCCGATGATCAGGGTCCCGTCGGACCGCGGCACCAGATAGCATTTGGGCGGCCAGACCACATGGCGCAGCAGCGGGGCCGCCGGGTCCATGGCCAGCGACAGCATCTGGCCCTTCACGGGCCGCACGGGCGGGACGGCGGCGGGGGGAAGGCCGGGGATGGACCGGGACCAGGCCCCGGCCGCCACCACCACCACATCCGCCTGCTCCAGTACACCGCCCACGACGACGCCGCGGCAGCGCCCGGCGGCCACATCCACCGCGTCCACCGCCACCCCTTCCCGCAGGATGCCCCCGGCCGCCCGCAGGGCCGGGACCAGGGCGGCGCAGACCAGGCGGTTGTCCACCTGCCCGTCATCGGGGCTTAGGATACCGCCCGCGGCCCGGGGATTCAGGAACGGCTCCCGCTCCTTCACCGCGGCCCCCGACAGCCACTGCATCTCCAGCCCCAGCCCGCGCTGGAAGGTATAGGTGGTGCGCAGCGCCTCCAGATCATCGCGGGTCAGGGCGACGGCGATGGTCCCGTCCACCCGCAGGCCGACGGGTTGGCCGGTCGCCGCCTCCAGCTCCGCGGCGAAACCGGGCCAGCGGCGCTGGCTCTCCAGGCACAGGGGCAGGAGCGGCTGTTCGCCCGGCTCCGCCTCCACCGCGGCGGCCAGCATACCGGCGGCGGCACGGCTGGAAGCGGCACCGGCCCGGTCACGCTCATACACCGTGACGGCACAGCCCGCCCGGGCCAGGCGCCAGCCCGCGGACAGGCCGATGATCCCGCCGCCGATGATGGCGACCCGCGGCCTTGCCGGCGCGGATGGGACAGGGGATTGCGATGTGATGGCGGAAGTGATGGCGTCCTCCCTTCGCCGGCATGACCCGGATCAGGTTCGATGGGTGTGATCTCAGCCGTCGGCGGAACGCCCGCGGCACCCCAGGCGCCATAGTCATGGACCCGCCCCGGCACGAAGGCAAGGGGGCAGGGGCGGGAAATCACTGCAAGCATCTTTGGGATGGACGGCTGGACTCCTGCCCCCCTCCCCCGGGAGAGGCAGGGAGAGGGGACAATGCCGTGGCATGCTGTGGGCAGGTGCCGCGGGGCGGTGCGTCAGGCCCCCGGCGGGCCCCCGGGACGGTGTCAGGCGAAACAGAGGGCGACAAGCTGGCGGAAGGCGTCGGCGCGGTGGCTGATGGCGTGCTTCTGGTCGGGGTCCAGCTCGGCATAGGTGACGGTATGGCCGTCGGGGATGAAGATCGGATCGTAGCCGAAGCCCCTGTTCCCCCGCGGCGGAAAGGTCAGCGTGCCGTGGGAATAGCCCTCCACCGCCTCCACATGCCCGTCCGGCCAGGCGAGAGCCAGGGCGCAGACGAACTTGCCCCGGTCGCCCCGCCGGTCGGGGGACGCTTCCAGGGCCAGCCGCACCTTCTCCATGGCCAGGGCGAAATCCTTGGTCGGCCCGGCCCAGCGGGCGGAATAGATGCCGGGATCCCCGTTCAGCCCGTCCACCCACAGCCCACTGTCATCGGCCAGTGCCGGCAGGCCGGAACCCATGGCCGCCGCCCGGGCCTTCAGCACCGCATTGCCGATGAAGGTCGTCTCCGTCTCCTCCGGCTCCGGCAGGGAAAGATCGCCCGCACTGGGGAAGCGGGCGACAAAGGGGCCCAGCAGATCGGCGATCTCCCGCACCTTGCCCTTGTTGTGGCTGGCGATCACCAGGGTGTCACCGGTGAAGCGGCGGGGCCTGTCGGTCATCGGGGATGTTCCCTTGCTGCGGCGGCGTCAGGACAGGGCGGCCTGCTGGAGCGTGGTCAACTCGGCGATGCCCTTGCGGGCAAGGCGCAGAAGCTCCAGGAACTCCGCCTCCTGGAAGGGGTCCTTTTCGGCGGTGCCCTGGATTTCCACGATGCCGCCGCGCCCCGTGAGCACGAAATTGGCATCGGCCTGGGCGGTGGAATCCTCCGCATAATCCAGGTCCAGCACAGGCACCCCGTTGTGGATGCCGCAGGAGATGGCGGCCACCGAATCGGTCATCGGCATGGATTTCAGTTTCCCGATGGTCATCAGGTGGCGGAAGGCCAGGGACAGGGCGACATGGCTGCCGGTGATGGCTGCGGTGCGGGTGCCGCCGTCGGCCTGGATCACGTCGCAGTCGATCTTCACCGTGATCTCCCCCAGCGCCTTCATGTCGGTGACGGCGCGCAGGGACCGGCCGATCAGGCGCTGGATCTCCTGGGTGCGGCCGGACTGCTTGCCCTTGGCCGCTTCCCGGTCGGTGCGGGTATTGGTGGCCCGCGGCAGCATGCCGTATTCCGCCGTCACCCAGCCCTGGCCCTGGCCGCGCAGGAAGGGGGGCACCTTATCCTCCACGCTGGCGGTGCAGAGCACATGGGTGTCCCCGAACTTCGCGAGGCACGAGCCCTCGGCGTATTTGGACACATCGGTCTCCAGCGTCACGGCGCGGAGCTGGTCGGCCAGACGGCCGGACGGGCGGGGCATGGGGGAACTCCGGATCGGGCAGGGGATCGAAGGGAATCGACAACCCGGCTTACGGCAGCGGCAGATTGAAAACAAGCCGCATGCCCTTGTCGATCGGCCTGTCGAGGCCTAAACTCGGATATGCAGACAAAACAGGTGATCCATGACCACCAGAACCATGCGTTACTCGGCCGGTCGTTCGGACCCGTCGCGCCGGAACCTGGTCCGTCAGGGTCAGCGGCGTGTGACCCTCTCCCATGTCGCCTGTCGCCAGATGATGACGCTCCCGCCATTGGTCAAAGTGGCTTTGCAGCGTAAAGTGGATCAGTTGACGATGACGCAGCTCACGGGCGGAGAGCCGATCGCCAAAGAGGGCGACACCTACTTCATTCGCGTCGGCAACTTCAATCTTGTTTACCGGCTTGACGGGGAACATGCCGTCATCGAATCACTGGTCGATCGTGCGCTTCTGGACGGCATTCAGTGAGCCGACTGCTGCGTCACCGCTTTTCGATCGATGACGCGAAGCGGGAACTGCAGGAATTCGAGACCCTGTTGGCGAGCAAGATCGACCTGGATGAAACGGGTGATGTCCTGCCCGCCTTCAGACGATGGCCCAACCTGTGTTGCTGCATGGCATTGCTGGATGTCCGGATGGGTATCGGCGACAGGTACAGGTGCGAGTATGAGGTGGGAAATGCCTTCCGGTGCGATATCCTGATCAACCGTGAAGACTCGAACCGCTTCCTTTTTGTGGAACTGGAGAATGCCAAGGCGGACAGCATTTTCCGATCGACCCGGAGCCGTGCAACTCCCGAATGGTCACCGCGCTTCAATAACGGGCTGAACCAGATTATCGACTGGTTCTGTTATAACGACAGTGCCAGCCTTATCCCGCAGTTCCGGGAGGAATTCGGAGCCAATCACATCAGTCAGGTCGGCCTTCTGGTGATCGGGCGCGATGCATTTCTTCCCGCCGGTTCCATGCTGCGGAATCGGTGGGAGTGGCGTCAGAAACACCTTCCGGATCATAAGCTGATCATATTCATGATGACCTATGATGATCTTTACCGGGACCTGAAGAGCCATCTTCTGATGCTTGAGGCCATGTTTCGATCGAAGGCGCCGACGGTTTCCCTTTGAACCGTCTGCGCCGCAATCGATCCGGATCCGTCCACCGATTAGATTGTGCCGCTCCCGCACGCTGGCGCGGCTTGGCCACCGAAACCACGGCAGAGCATGATCACCGAGCTGAACCAGCGGTCGCGCGACATCTTCCGGCATATCGTCGATGCCTATGTGGAATCGGGAGAGCCGGTGGGATCGCGCACGATCGCCCGCCGGCTGGGCACCCAATTGTCGCCGGCCACCATCCGCAACGTCATGGCCGACCTGGAGGAGCTGGGGCTGCTGCGGGCACCCCACACCTCGGCCGGGCGGGTGCCGACCGATGCGGGCCTGCGCCTGTTCGTGGACGGCATCCTGGAGGTGGGGGTGCTGAGCGAGGAGGAGCGGGAGAGCATCCAGACCAAGGTCCAGGCCCAGGGCCGTTCCCTGCCGGAGGTGCTGGAGGATGCGATCGGCCTGCTGTCCGGCCTGTCCGCCTGTGCCGGGCTGGTGGTGGCGCCGAAGACCGACCGGCCGCTGAAGCACCTGGAATTCGTCAACCTCTCCCCCGGCCGGGCCCTGGTGGTGATGGTCACGGAGGGCGGGCTGGTGGAGAACCGGGTGCTGGAGGTGCCCCTGGGCCTGCCTGCCGGCGCCCTGACCATGGCCAGCAACTACCTGAACGCCAAGCTGGTGGGCCGTACCCTGGCCGAGGCGCGGGCGGAGATCGCCCTGGATATCGAGGAGCAGCGCACCCAGCTGGACGCCCTGACCGCCAAGGTGGTGGCGGCGGGCCTTGCCTCCTGGTCGGGCGGGCGGGAGACGGAGGGGGTGCTGATCGTCCGCGGCCAGGCCCGCCTGCTGGAGGATGTGACCGCCCTGTCCGATTTGGAACGCATCCGCGCCCTGTTCGAGACTCTGGAGACACGGGAACAGATGCTGCGCCTGCTGGACGCGACCGGCCGGGCCGACGGGGTGCAGATCTTCATCGGGGCGGAGAACCAGCTGTTCCGCCATGCCGGCTGTTCCATGATCGTCTCCCCCTACATGGACACCCAGGAACGCATAGTCGGCGCCATCGGCGTGATCGGCCCCACCCGCATCAACTATGCCCGCATCATCCCCATGGTGGATTACACGGCCAAGATGGTGGGCCGCCTGATCGGCTAGGGCTGGTCGGCCGGGACCGGCCGGATCCGGCCCGCCGCTTGTGTTACCCCCGGCGGACCGACCATGGGGCGATGGCTGCCCTGTCGGAATAGAGGATTGACCTGGGGCCCTGTCGCGTCCAGATACGGACCCATGCATGACAACCCGAATCCTGCGCCCCCGCCTCCCGCTCGATCAGAGCGCTGAGGGCGCATGACGCGTGACCAACGCGGTCCCCTTCCCCGGGAAGGTTCGGCCGCCGCGGTCGCATCCCCGCCGCGCGCCGCGGTGGGGTCCCGGACCTAAACGTCCCGTCCGGCCGTTGCGACGGCCGATGCCGGCACTTCATGTCGACAGGCGGGGCGGCGTCCAGGGGGACCCCGCTTCCGCACAGGCCGCCGGAACAACAGAGAAGGAGAATGACATTGACCGATCAGCCGCTCGCCGGAAAGAAAGTCGCCATCCTCGTCGCCAACGGCTTCGAGGAGCTGGAGATGACCGAGCCGCAGCGCGCCCTGCTGAAGCAGGGTGCCGCCCTGAAGATCATTTCGCCGGAACAGGGTCTGGTGAACGGTTGGCACGGCACTGCCTGGGGCCACTACTTCCCGGTGGACAAGCAGGTGGGCGACGTGCTGGCCGCCGATTTCGATCTGCTGCTGCTGCCCGGCGGTGACCGCAGCGTCGCCAAGCTGGCCCAGAACGCCCATACCAAGCGCATCGTCGGCAGCTTCATGGATGCCGGCAAGGGTGTCGCCGCCATCGGCACCGGCGTCTCCCTGCTGGGCGCCAAGGCCAAGGCCCGCGCCGTCACCTCCGCCCCCGGTGCGGCCGAGGCCCTGAAGGCCGAAGGCGCCCTGTGGAGCGAGGAGGAGCCGGTGGTGACCGACCGTCACCTGGTGACCGCCCAGGGCCAGGACCACCTGCCCGCCTTCATCGAGGCGATGATCCGCGTCTTCGCCGAAGCGGTCGCCCTGCGCAAGCAGGCCGCCTGATCCGGCGCGGTCGGCGGGGCGGGGGACATCCCGCCCGCCCACGGCCGACGAATACCGGGCAGAACACCGGAAAAGCAAAGGGCGCGTGGCGGACCATAGGGGCCATCACGCGCCCTTTCCCTTTGCGGGGCCGGCCCCACCCCAGGATCGCCACCCCAGGGTCGGATCACGGCGCAGCGTGCCGGACCCGACCCGCGGCGCTTGAGCTGTTTTTGGTTGATCGGAAACAGCTGCGGCGGCGACTGCCGTAGCACCGCTCCTGCGGCGTAGCCAAGCTGCTGATGCAGCGCCGGCGAGTGAGGAAAACGATAAAGCTAGAGCGTGTTTCCGGTCAGCGGAAATACGCTCTAGCCGAGTTCAGTTCCGCTGGCCGGCCTGGCCGCCGACGGTGCCGGCGTCACCGGCCGGGGCGGCCGGCATGGCCGTACCGTCGATGGCGAAGGTCTCCACCTTGGCACCGTTGCGCAGCTCGGCCACCACCTCGCGGGCGATCTCCTGGGCCACCGCCTGGCGGAGCTGGGGCTGCAGCTCGTCGAAGGTGGGGAGGGTTTGCGTCCGCTTGTCCTCCACCTTGATCACATGCCAGCCGAACTGGCTCTGCACAGGGGCGGTGCTGACCTGGCCGGGCTTCATGGCGAAGGCGGCGTCGGCGAATTCCTTCACCATCATGTCCTTGGTGAAGTAGCCCAGGTCGCCCTGCTGGGCGGCGGAGGCCTGGTCGATCTTCTGGGCCGCGGCCAGATCCTCGAACTTCGCCCCGCCCTTCAACTGCTTCAGGATCTCATCCGCCTCTTCCTTCGTCTCGGTCAGGATGTGGCGGGCGCGGACCTCCTCCTGGGGCGGGGTCTCCTTGGTGAACTGGTCGTAGCGCTTGCGCAGCCGGTCCTCGGTCAGGCGGGAATCGATGGCCGCGCGCAGATAAGCCTCCTCCACGAACTGCTGCTCCGCCTCCTTCAGGCGGGCCTTCACCTCGGGTGTCGCCTCCAGCTTCTGCTTGTAGCCCTGGGCCACCAGCAGGCGGCTGGCGATCAGGCCGTCCAGCACCTGGGGATAGATCGTCGCCAGCGGGATCTGCTGGATCTGGGGGCCGAGCTGCTGCAGGCTGGCCATCACCTCCGACCGCTTGATCTCCTGCCCGTTGACCCGGGCGACCACGGGATCGTCCGATGCCGGGGCGGCGGCGGGGGCGGCGCCTTGGGCCGCGGCGGGCTTGTCCTGGGCCATGGCCTGGCCACCGGCCAGCAGGGCGACGGTGGAAACGGCCATCACGGCCGCGCGCATCGACTTCACGAACATTCCTGGCGTTTCCTTCAAGGGAGCGGGGACAGGGGGAACGGTGTCCCCGGCCCCGGGGAGTTCAAGCAGTTCCGGTCCTTTCGGCCAGCCGCCATAAAGCATGGCCGGCCCACGGCGCGCAAGCCGGGGCGCG
>JBJOKR010000080.1:0-19334 GCA_046045995.1 Pseudomonadota bacterium
CTTCGTCATGGGCGAAGGCGCAGGCGTCGTGGTGCTGGAGGAGATGGAGCACGCCAAGCGCCGCGGCGCCACCATCTATGCCGAGGTGGTGGGCTATGGCCTGTCGGGTGACGCCTACCACATCACAGCCCCGTCGGAGGATGGGAACGGCGGCTTCCGGGCGATGCGGATGGCGTTGAAGCGGGCCGGGCTGAACCCGTCCGACATCGACTACATCAATGCGCACGGCACCTCCACCCCTGTCGGCGACCTGATTGAGCTGGGGGCGGTTAAGCGACTGCTGGGCAACGCGGTGGAGACGGTGTCCATGTCCTCCACCAAGTCGGCCATCGGCCATCTGCTGGGGGCCGCCGGTGCGGTGGAGGCGATCTATTCCATCCTGTCCATCCGCGACCAGGTGGTGCCGCCGACCCTGAACCTGGAGGACCCGTCCGAAGGGACCGAGGGGGTCGATCTTGTCCCGAACCAGGCCAAGCAGCGCCGGGTGGATGTCGCCCTGTCGAATTCCTTCGGCTTTGGCGGCACCAACGCCTCCCTGATCCTGAAGCGGTTCGCCTGACCGGTGCCGCCACCCGCCTGTCGACCCGAGGCGACCCGAGGCGACCGGACGTGACCGAGCCCGGCACACCACCCGGCGGCGCCCCGTCGCCCGCCCCATCCCCCCGCCGCCGCCGGTTCCTGCCGGCGGCGGCGGTCGTGCTTCTGCTGGCCGTGGCGGTGGCTGTCGGGACCGGCTGGTGGGGCTGGCAGCGCTATGGCGCGCCGGGCCCGTCGGCGGCGGAGACGACCCTGGTCGTCGCCCGCGGCAGCGGCGTCCAGGCCATCGCCCGGCAATTGGCGGAGGCCGGGGTGGTGCACAGTCCCTATGACGTTTTGGTGGCGGTGAAGGCCCGTCGGCTCCTGGCCGATGCCGGTCTGTTCCCGGGGGAGGGGGACGGGCGCGGGCTGCGGGCCGGGGAGTATGCCTTCCCCGCCGGTGTCAGCCTGCGCGGTGTGCTGGACCTGCTGGAGACCGGGCGCACGGTCATCCGCCGCTTCACCGTGCCGGAGGGGCTGACCTCCTGGCAGATCGTGGAGCTGCTGAAGGCCGATCCGGCCCTGACGGGGGAGATCGCGTCCATCCCCGCCGACGGCACCCTGCTGCCCGAGACCTACCATTACAGCTTCGGGGACAGCCGGGCGGAGCTGGTCACGCGGATGGAGCAGGCCATGCGCCGCCTGCTGGCGGAAGCGTGGGAGGGCCGCGCCCCCGACCTGCCCGTCACCACGCCGGCGCAGGCCGTGATCCTGGCCAGCATCGTGGAGAAGGAAACGGCGGTGGCGGCCGAACGGCCGAAGGTCGCGGGTGTCTTCACCAACCGCCTGCGCCTGCGCATGAAGCTGCAATCGGACCCGACGGTGATCTATGCCCTGACCGGGGGCAAGGGTCCGCTGGACCGGGAGCTGACCCGCGCCGACTGGCGCCTGGAACATCCCTACAACACCTATCATGTGGCCGGATTGCCACCTGGCCCCATTGCCAACCCGGGGGGGGAGTCCATCCGGGCGGTGCTCAACCCGGCCCGCCACGATTACTTGTATTTCGTCGCCGACGGCACCGGCGGCCACGCCTTCGCCGAAACACTGGACCAGCACAACCGCAACGTCGTCGCCTGGCGCCGGATCCGGGACGGGGACGGCAGGTCGGAGTGATCGTGACCGGTTGTCGGATTACGCCCGGTCCCCGCACCCTGCCCCCCCTTGGGCTCACCCGTTATTCGCCCGCTTCAATTCCGGCGGGGGAACGGCGGCGGGCTTTCGGACGCTCATGCCGGTGATGCGGAAGCCGTGGGTTTCCTGGTAGCGGCGGTGGATCTTGATCCGGGCCCCCTCCTCATCCGGGGACCAGACCATGAAGCGGCGTGCCCCGGTCCAGGGGACGTGCCGGGCATAGTCCCCCGTCGGCGCCTCAAGCAGGATGATCCAGCCCTGATCGACCGGCATGCGGCGTTCGTCCAGGACGAAGATGCGGTTCTCCGGCCGTGCGACGTGGCGCCGCTCCGCCTCCAGCCGGTCGCAATCCTCCCGCAGCTCGTCGCGGCTCTGGCGGAGCTGGCTGCGCTCCCGCTTCAGGTACAGGGTCTGCAAGGCCGCTTTCTTCAGGCGGTCCACCTGGGCCTGGCGTTTGGCCATGATGGCCTTGTAGCGCGCCTTCGCTCCCCGGACCTTGTTCAGGGACCGGTCCAGGCTCCAGGCGAAGCTGGCGATGCCCACCAGGATGGCGAGGATCCAACCGCCGGTCATGGATCACTCCTCCTCAAGGGGGGCGTCTTCGCCCGATTCGAGCTTTACGTTCAGAATGGTGAATCCCAGCGGCGGGGGATAGATGCGTTGCAGTTCCTTGCGCGCGTCGTTCAGGTTTTCCGCCCAGACCTCCACGATCTGCGGGTTGGCCCAGTCGGAATCGAGGGTCGGATGCACCTTCCCCTCCCCGATGGCGGCCTGGACCTGTCGGTTGATGGTCCAGGCCCGGAAGCGGACGGGCGTGGAGCCTTCCTTGCCGATCACGCGGATGGGCGAATCGGCTTCCCGCTTGGAATCCAACAGTTCCTTCTCCAGGACGAAGCGGCGGCGACGCAGGGATCCCACCTCCGCCGACAATTTGCCCAGTTCCTGGGTCAGTTCACCCGTCCGCATCTCGAACTTCTGTTCCATCAGGGAACGGCGGGGAATTGCCTGCTCCGCCATCCGCAGCTCCGGCTTCCCCTCAATGGACGATTGGGAAAACTTGCCGATCAGGAAGGCCACCACATAGGCGGCCCCCGCGAACAGCAGGCAAACCAGGATCGTGTTGATGATGTCCATCCGGTGCTCCCCCACGGTCCCCGGATCCATCCGGCGGGCCGGACGCGGCACTATAGCGGTTCCGCGGTCGGGGGGAACAGGATCATGGACAGGATCATGGACATGATCATGGGCCGGGGCTTGCACGCGATTGCCTCACCCCTCCCCCTCATCCGACAGGCGGACACCGCCGCGCCGCGCCTCCAGCATGAAGCCGCGGGTCATCTGCATGATGTCCGTCCGCCAGTAAAGCTGGGCCGGGCCGTTGGTCAGGAAGTCCTGGGGCAGCATGGCGTAGCAATAGGTCTCCACCATGCGGCGGTCATGGGACCAGGGGTCGACCGCGTCCCGCCAGCCGATGGTCCAGCCCGCATGCTGTGCTCCCGTCTGCCACCGTTCGAACCGGGGGGCGACCCCGGTCACATCCACCAGCTCCCGCGCGGGCAGGGTATAGACGATGACGAAGCGCCAGACATTCAGTTGCAGGCGCAGGGACAGGGCATCGCCGAAGGCACCGATGCGGTACTGGGCATCGCTGGCGCCGGGAACATGCTGCACCGTGACCGCGGCGGTCGCCACCCGGTCCAGGGGCTGGGCCGCAGCACCCGGCGGGGGCATGGGATATTCCACCGCCCGCAGGGCCGCCGCCATGGGCCCGGTCAGGAAGGCGGTGGTGCGGGCCAGCGCCAGGGCGATGTCGGGATGCTCGGCGGGACCCCCGGTGGGACCCTCGGCGGGACCCGCGACGGGGTTCTGGGGTTCGGGGGGCATCGGGCCTCCGGCGGGGAATGGTCCCGTCGGAAACGGTTGGCACCCGGCTTTGTGCCCCGGGGTCCCTTCCGCCAGGGGCGCGCCGTCGGGCGGGCAGGCGACCGCCCGGCGCATGGCGGTGCCGGTTGCGGTGGCCGGGCGACGCTGTCTAGTCTAGGTGCCAACCGCGCCTTGACGGGGCCGGGGAAGGTGACCTGTTCGACGGGTGGATGGTGAGCTACATCAGCACGCGGGGCCGCGCCCCCAGCCTGGATTTCGACGACGTCCTGCTGACCGGGCTGGCCCGGGACGGCGGCCTGTATGTGCCGGATGCCTGGCCGCGCCTGACCGCGGACGACCTGCGCGCCCTGCGCGGCAAGACCTATGCCGAGGTGGCGGTGCGGGTGATGGCGCCCTTCCTCCAGGGCCGGATCGCGGAGGCGGATTTCGCCGCCCTGGTGCGCGACGCCTACGGCACCTTCGCCCACCGGGCCGTGACCCCCCTGGTCCAGATCGATGAGCGGCTGTGGATCATGGAGCTGTTCCACGGCCCCACCCTTGCCTTCAAGGATGTGGCCCTGCAGCTTCTGGGCCGGCTGTTCGACCATGTGCTGACCGCGCGGGACAGCCGGATAACGGTGGTCGGTGCCACCAGCGGCGATACGGGCAGTGCCGCGATCGAGGCCTGCCGAGACCGGGAGCGGGTGGACATCGTCATCCTGCACCCCCATGGCCGCACGTCGGAGGTCCAGCGCCGGCAGATGACCAGCGTCCTCTCCGCCAATGTCCACAACGTGGCGCTGGAAGGCACGTTCGACGATGCCCAGGACGCGGTGAAGGCGATGTTCAACGACATCCCCTTCCGCGATGCCCTGAACCTGTCGGCGGTCAATTCCATCAACTGGGCCCGGATCATGGCCCAGATCGTCTATTACGTGACCGCCGCCGTCTCCCTGGGGGCCCCCGACCGGGAGGTGGCCTTTGCCGTGCCCACGGGCAATTTCGGCAATGTCTATGCCGCCTATGCGGCCAAGGCCATGGGCGTGCCGGTGGCGAAGCTGATCGTCGGCACAAACGAGAACGACATCCTGGCCCGCTTCTTCCAGGCGGGGGAAATGCGGACGGCCGGTGTCGTCCCCACCATCAGCCCCAGCATGGATATCCAGGTCTCCAGCAATTTCGAACGCCTGCTGTTCGACCTGATGGACCGGGACGGGGCGGCAGTATCCCGGGTGATGGAGGAATTCCGCGCCACCGGCCGCTTCAGCGTCAGCCAGGGCCAGCTTTCCCGGGCACTTTCCCTGTTCGAGGGGCACCGCTGCGGGGAGGCGGAAACACTGGAGGCCATGGCCCGCACCCATGCCGACAGCGGCTATCTGCTGGACCCGCACACGGCTGTCGGCGTCCACGCTGCCCGGCAGGCCATGGCGGCGGCGACGCTGGACCCGTCGGTCCCGGTGGTGGCCCTGGCCTGCGCCCATCCGGCCAAGTTCCCCGATGCGGTGGAACGGGCCACGGGCGTGCGCCCCGGCCTGCCGCGGCACCTGGCCGACCTGTTCGAAAGGCCCGAACGTGTCCATGTGCTGGCGAATGATCTGGACGGGCTCAAGTCCTTCGTCCGCGCCCGGTCGCGCGTGGTCTAAACCGGGCTTGGACGGAAGGGCGGGGCGGTGTAATCGTGCAGATCCAGCCTGACACAAGGATTTTGCGGGTATGAGTGGAGTGAAGGTCACCACACTGTCGAACGGCCTGCGGGTCGCCACCGATCCGATGCCCCATGTGGAGACGGTGACCACCGGCGTCTGGTTCGGGGTGGGCAGCCGCCATGAGGCGGAGGAGGCGAACGGCGTCGCCCATCTGGTGGAGCATATGCTGTTCAAGGGCACCCCCACCCGGGACGCCTTCCGCATCTCCACCGAGATCGAGGCGGTGGGAGGCCACATGAACGCCCATACGGGCCGGGAACACACCGCCTATTACGCCAAGGTCCTGAAGGAGGATCTGGGCACCGCCATGGCGGTGCTGGCGGACATGGTCCAACACCCCCTGTTCGATCCGGTGGAACTGGACCGGGAGCGGCAGGTCATCATCCAGGAGATCGGCCAGGCGGAGGATACGCCGGACGACATCATCAACGACCATTTCCTGGCCACCTGCTATCCCGGCCAGCGGCTGGGCCGGTCCACCCTGGGCACGGTGGAGGTCATTTCCTCCATCCCGCGGTCGGCGCTGGTGGATTATGTCGGCCGCAACTACCGCCTGGGCTCCATGGTGCTGACCGCCGCCGGGAATATCGAGCATGACCGGGTGGTGGAGATGGCGGAGCGCCTGTTCACCGACCTGGAGCCCGGCACCGCCGACGGGGGCGATCCCGGCCGGTATGAGGGCGGCGATTTCCGGGAGGACCGGGATCTGGAGCAGCTTCACCTGATCCTGGGCTTCCAGGGGGTGGGCAGCCGCAGCGACGACATCCACGCCGTCTCCGTCCTGTCCACCCTGCTGGGGGGTGGCATGTCCTCCCGCCTGTTCCAGGAGGTGCGGGAGAAGCGCGGCCTGGTCTATTCCATCGAAAGCTTCAACTGGCCCATGGTGGAGGACGGGATCCTCGGCATCTATGCCGGCACCGACCCCGACCGGGTGGCGGAGCTGATCCCCGTCGTCTGTGCGGAGGTGGCGTCCCTTGCCGCCACCTGCACGGAGGAGGAGGTGGCCCGTGCCCGCACCCAGTTGAAGGCCAGTCACCTGATGAGCCTTGAAAGCACCACCAACCGGGCGGAGCAGTTGGGGACCCAGCTCCTGGTCTTCGGCCGCACCATGGCCCCGGTGGAGGTGGCGGCGCGGATCGATGCGGTTGACCTGGGTGCTGTGCGCCGCATGGCCGAGCGCATCTTCGCCAGCCGCCCGACCCTGGCCGCCATCGGTCCGCTGGACCGGCTGGAAAGCCATGCCGCCCTGACTGTCCGGCTCCGGTCCTGAACGGGCGGGTGGGGGAGGGGGCGTCGGTGCCGATCCGTTTCTTTCAGACCGGTCTCCTCTCCCCGCCCGCGGTACGGCTCGACGGCCCCCATGTCTATGTCCGCCCAGGCTCTGCCAAGGATTGGGAATCCTGGGCGGCGCTGCGCGATCTCAGCCGGGAATTCCTGACACCCTGGGAGCCGACCTGGCCCGCCGACGGACTGTCCCGCGCCGCCTTCACCCGGCGGCTGCGGCGCCAGGCGGCGGAATGGCGGGAGGATCAGGGCTATTCCTTCCTGACCTTCGAGCAGACGACCGACCGGCTGGTCGGCGGCATCAGCCTGACCAATGTCCGCCGCGGGGTCGCCCAGATGGCGACCATGGGCTACTGGGTCGGCCACCCCTTCGCCCGGCGCGGCTACACCACGGAAAGCGTGCGGCTGGTGCTGGGCTTCGCCTTCGGCCAGCTGGGCCTGCACCGGGTGGAGGCGGCCTGCCTTCCCACCAATATCCCCAGCCAGGGGGTGCTGCTGAAAGCCGGTTTCGTGCGCGAAGGCTATGCCCGCGCCTATCTGCGCATCGACGGCAAGTGGGCTGACCACATCCTTTTCGCCATGCTGAAGGACGACATCATCCGCTGATCTTGTGCCCCGGCGGATTGTCCCTACGCCCAGCCTGCGCGCTCCCGCCGCACCCCCGCCGGGGGGGCTTCCTCCCCATCTCCGCGGCGGGGGCGGTGCCACGGCCCGTCCCGCAGATCATTCGCGCAGATCATCCGAACCGTATCGAGGGGGAAGGGCCATGGGCCTGTTCAGCATGTTCAAGAGCGACAAGGGCGAGCAGATGACGCCGCACAAGGCGTTCGCCATTGCGCTGATCTACTGCATGGGCGCGGATGGGGAGATGGACCCGGAGGAAGTGGGCCACCTGCTGTCCGTGATCGGCGGCAGCCGCGAGGGCGGCACCATCGGCGTGGGCGCCAACAATCGGGCCCTTCTGGATTCCGCCATGAAGTATGTCCGCAGCCACACGCCTGACCAGTTCCTGGCCGAAGCGACCCCGCTGCTGACCCAGGCCCAGCGCCTTGCCATCCTGCTGAACCTCGTCGACAGCGCCATGTCCGATGGTGAGGCGGAGCCGGAAGAGCAGGAACTGTTCAACAAGATGCAGGCCGCCTTCGGCTTCAGCGACGACCAGTTCCGCCCGTATTTCGAGGTTCTGATTCGGAAGAACGACCGCTCCGTCTTCCTGGACCAGAACCACCCGAACAACGGGGCCAACTTCAAGGTCAGCCTGACCTGATCCATAGCGTGTTTCCGCGGACCGGAAGCACGCTATAGCCTTTTCGTTCTCCTCACTCGCCGGCGCTGCCTCCGCAGCCTGGCAACGCCGCGGGAGCGGTGCTGCGGCGGTCGCCGTCGTACCAACGGTCGGGATTTCCGACCGTTGGTATGAGACGGGGTCAGGGTAGGATCCGACAGGAACGGCGGCGGGCGATCATGTCCGCCGCCGTTTCCTTTTCACCTCACCAGAAGGCGGCGACGATGGCCGCGGTCAGCACCAGCAGGACCAGCGACTGGTAGCGGTAGTTCTGCCAGGCGGGCAGGGTGGCCAGTTCCGCCGTCTCCGCATCGAAATCCACCCGCCGCCACATCAGGCACTCCGTCTTCTCCGCGGGCGGCGGGGGCGCCAGCAGGCTGCCCAGGATGACGCCCGCCAGGCTGATCACGAACAGCAGGGTGGCGGCATACAGGAAGTGCAGGTCCATCCATCCCAGCACCACATTGGCCAGGAACAGCCCGGCCCCCAGGATAGAGCCCAGCACCAGCCCCACCGTGGCGCCCGTGCCGTTCGCCCGGGGCCAGAAGATGCCAACCAGGAACAGGGCGACGATGGGGGGCACGGCATAGGCCAGCACCGCCTGGATATACTGCCACAGGGACTCGGCGATCATCGCCACCACCGGCACCCAGGCGATGGACAGCAGCATGAAGACGAAGGTGGTGATCCGCCCGATCCGGACCAGCGACCGCTCCCCCAGGTCGGGGTTCAGGCGCCGGGCGAAATCCATGGTCACCAGGGTGGAGGCGGAATTGAAGGTGCTGGCGATGCTGGACATGATCGCCGCCAGGAACCCCGCCACCACCAGCCCCAGGATGCCCACCGGCAGCAGGTCGAAGATCAAGGTGGGATAGACCAGGTCCGGCCGCTCCAGGTTCGGATACAGCAGCAGGGCGGCCGATCCGGGCAGGACCATGATGTAGATGAGCGGCAGCTTCAGCAGGCCTGCGAACAGACTGCCCCAACGGCCGTGGTTCAGGTTCTTGGCCGACAGCACCCGCTGCACCATGAATTGGTTGGTGCACCAGAAATACAGGCCCAGCAGCGGCACCCCCGTCAGCAGCCCCAGCCAGGGCACGCCCGCATCGTCCAGGGGTCGGATCAGGCTCATCTTCTCCGCCGGGACGCCGGCCATCACCGCGTCCCAGCCGCCCGCCTTCTCCAGCGCGAACCAGGTCAGCAGCACCGATCCGCCCAGCAGGATCACCGCCTGCACCACTTCCGTCACCAGCACGGATTTCAGCCCGCCGACCATGGTGTAGATGCCGGCGGCCAGCGCGATCACGGCCGCGATCTGCCACAGGGGCACGCCCGGCAGGATCAGCTGGAACATCAGCGCCCCGGCGAACAGGCCCGACGCCGTATCCACCACGATGTTCAGGAACACGGTCAGGCCGGCGAAATACAGTCGGGCGGAAACGGTGAACCGCTTCTCCAGGAATTCCGGCAGGGTGAAAACCTGACTGCGCAGGATCACCGGCAGCAGGAAGATGCAGAAGAAGGCCAGGATGACCGTCGCCATCCATTCGTAGTTATAGACGGAGATGCCGATGGCATACGCCGCCCCGGCCAGCCCGATCAGGGTGGTGGAGGATATGTTGGAGGCAAGAAGCGCCAGGCCGATGGTCGGCCAGGTGGAGGAGCGTGAGGCCAGGAAGTAATCGGCGGCATTCACCTTCTCCCGCCCCGCCCAAAGCCCCAACGCCACGATCGCCACCAGATAGACCACGACGATGGCCGTATCGATGGCCGACAGCCCTGTGAATTCCATGCGCGCTCCCCTCCCCGGTTCCCGTGCGGCACCCCTTGTTGGTCTGGATTATCCCCGGTGTCCGCAGGCTCTTTGTCCCGCGGACGGGACAGCGCTGTCAACGTCGGCGATGGCGGATGGTGTTTTGTACAGCTTATGAGGGAGTGGGTGAAGACCCCTCTCCTCTTGAGGGAGAGGGAGGGGCCCATGCGGAAGCATGGGAGGGTGAGGGGTAGTGCGAAGGGCGGTGCTGATCAATGACCGGGGGGCGCCGGTGCTGCCGGACCCCTCACCCTCCCACCCTCCGTTTCACTCCGGGCGGGCCCCTCCCTCTCCCCCTCAGGGGGATCGGTGCCCCTCGGTGCTTGCCAAGCTGTTGAAACAGCAGCGCAGACCCCTAAAACAGGCGGCCCTGGTCGGTGCCGGGGGGGCGGGGTTTGCGGGGTTTGGGCGTGGTGGCGGCGGCGTCAACCGGCGGCGGCGTGCCGTCCACCACGGCGCGGGCCGTGCCGTCGGTGAATTCCAGGGTCAGGGTGGTGCCAGGTTCCAGGCCTGCCGCCCGGGTGACCGGCTGTCCGTCCGGGCCGGTGACCAGGGCGAAGCCGCGGGCCAGCACGCCCTTGTAGCTGTAGCTTTCCAGCAGTTTGCCCAGGCCCTCCAGCCGATCCGCCGATGCTGCCAGACGGGCAGCATGGGCGCGGTCCAGGCGGGCGGGCAGGTCGGCCAGACGGGCCGTCCCCTCCGCCATCTGCCGGCGGACGGGCAGCAGGCTCAGCCGGTCGGCGATGCGGTGGTAGCGGCCCTGTTCCAGGGTCACCGCCTTGTCATAGCCCGCGCGCAGGGACCGGCCCGCCCCGTCCAGCCGGGCGGCGGCGACGGCCATCACCTCCCGCGGATGGCGCAGCCTTGCCGCCAGTTCGCGCACGGCAACGGAACGGCCCTCCACCGTTGCCCGCAGGGACAGGGTCAGCCGCTCCGCCCGGTCGTCCAGCCGCTGGACGCAGACCTCCAGTAGGCCACGGGGATCGCCCAGGCCGCGGGCCAGCCCCTCCACCCGGGCGCGTCGGTCCTCCACGATCCGGGCGGCGCCGGCGTGCAGCCGCCGCCCGTCATCCAGCACCTGGGACAGCAGTTCCGCCCGCACGGGCACCGCGATTTCCGCCGCGGCGGTCGGCGTCGGTGCGCGGCGGTCGGCGGCGTGGTCGATCAGGGTGGTGTCCGTCTCATGCCCGACGGCGGCGATCAAGGGGATGGCGCTTTCCGCTGCGGCACGGACGACGACTTCCTCATTGAAGGCCATCAGGTCCTCCAGGCTGCCGCCGCCGCGGGCGACGATCAGCAGGTCCGGCCGGGGCACCGCCCCGCCGGCTGGGATCGCGTTGAAGCCGCGGATGGCCGCCGCCACCTCCCCCGCGGCCCGGTCCCCCTGGACCGCCACGGGCCACAGAAGGACATGGCGGGGGAACCGGTCGGCAAGACGGTGCAGGATATCGCGGATGACGGCGCCGGTGGGGCTGGTGACGACGCCGATCACATCGGGCAGGAAGGGCAGGGGTCGCTTGCGCTCCGTCGCGAACAGCCCTTCCGCCGCCAGGCGCCGGCGCCGCTCCTCCAGCATCTTCAGCAGCGCGCCCTCACCGGCCAGTTCCATGGTCTCAATGACCAGCTGGTACTGGCTGCGGCCGGGATATGTTGTCAGCCGGCCGGTGCAGACCACCTCCATCCCCTCCTCCGGGCGGATGGACAGGCGGGAGACGGTGCCCTTCCAGCACACCGCCTCCAGTACGGCGGCATCATCCTTCAGACGCAGGTACAGGTGGCCGGAGCTGTGGCGCTTCGGCTGGCTGATCTCACCGCGCACGCGCACATAGGCGAAGCGTTCCTCCACCGTCCGCTTCAGGTCGCGGGCCAGATCGGAAACGGTCAGTTCGGGCAGGTTGCTGCCGGGGCGGGCGGCGGTGTCGAGAAGGTCTGTCATCGCCGCGCGATCATACAGATGCCGCCGCCCGCCGGGAACCCCGAAGGCGGGCGGGGCGGCCCCGGACGCTTACCGGCCGGGGAGCGGCCCGCTTATTCCGCCGCGATCGCCGTGGACATGTCCGCAGGCGAAACCGCTTTCTGGGCCACCCAGTCCAGGCGCCAGCCCAGCGCGTTGGTTGGCTGCCCCTGGTCGTGCAGGCCGGCGGTGATCACCTGGCCTTCATCCATGGGAACGCCCCGGGTGATGGGCCAGCACCACAGCTTCCAGGAGCTGTCGGCTTGACGGATGCGGCTGCTCAGGCGGATGCCGTTGCCCAGATCCGCTTCGAACCAGCCGAGGAAGCCCTCCAGCCGGGCCGGCTGGTTGACCGTGAAGCGGGCCGTGCGGTCACCGTCCCGCTCCACCCCCGCCGCCCCGAAGCTCAGGGTTTCCAGCGTGGCTGGTGCGGACAGCTGGTCCCAGGGTCGGGCGGGGGAGACATAGCGGGCCGATCCACCGCCCAGATGCATACCCGCAGAGGACAGGTCAAAGCCGTGGCTGTCCTCCCACCACAAGCCTGACAACTCCCCGTCGAAGGCGACCGGGGCCAGACAGGTGGACAGGGTGCGGGGGATGGTGGTGCCCTCCGGCTTCAGATGGCGGGCACAGAAGGCGCCCATGGCCCGCTCGATCCCGCATTCGGGGCCGAAGCTGCCGATCATCTCACAGATGACCATATCCACCTGCTGCCCGATATCCAGGGTGGCGGCATCCCCGGCCACCACCTCGATCCGGTCGGCCATGCCGTTATCGGCCACGATCGCCCGCACCATTTCCGCCGAGGCGGTACCCGGGACCACCGTTATGACCCGGGCGGCCCCCGCCTCCACCGTCATCATGGCCAGCAGACCCGCACCGCAACCCACATGGGCCACCACATCGCCCGGTCGCACAGCGGCACGGATGGCCTTTTTGAAGGCGCTGACTCGGCGGTGGTCCGCCAATGTCGCCTCGCAGTCGCCGGTCAGGAAGTCATAACGGTTAATACCGATGTCCATCTTGCCCTCCCCCGAAGGATCCAAGCGCGGACACGATGGTTTGTACATTTCTGAGAAGAAAGCAACAGGTTAGAACAAATTTTTAGTATGAACGTGTTTATATGGTTTGAAGAGCCGGATGGAAAGCAGAATGCACTGTTTCAAAGCAGAACCCACATCCCCCGGTATGCAGTTCAATCTTTGTCACCATCATTTCACAGCTTGTTCGTTGACTCCATCGATTGCATTAACTACTATGCGCACCTGTCGAATGCTTGAATATGCAGGCGCGCTCCGTGCTTATCGGCGCTGCATAGAATATGCGGTGCAGGGCTGCATAGAATATGAGGTGCAGGGTGGTTCCGGCGGCTCTCCACCGTGCGCCCCGCGGACCGTATTCCTTGTCCTATCCGGCAAGCCTGGCTGGAACGCGCCCATGGGCCTGGCGGGCTCCCGTCAGGGGTTAAACCCCGGGGACCGCCGTGCTAGAACCCGCGCGGAACAACGGCGCCGCTGACAGGCACACATCCGGGGGATAACGGCCCGGAGCTGTCGGGCAGCGTCCAGGCGTGGGGTCGGGGGGCTTTGCCATGGCGGATGGGATGAAGGTGCTGGTTGTCGGGTCGGGCGGGCGGGAACATGCGCTCTGCTGGGCCATCGCCCGGTCGCCGCGGCTGGACACCCTGTGGTGCGCGCCCGGCAATGCCGGCATCGCCGATGTGGCCACCTGTGTGGACATCGCCGCCGATGACGTGGACGGCCTGGTCGCCTTCGCGCAGGCGCGCGCGGTCGATCTTGTTGTGGTTGGGCCGGAACAGCCCTTGGTCCTGGGGCTGGTGGACCGGCTGCGGGCTGTCGGCATCAAGGCCTTCGGGCCCACGGCGGCGGCGGCGGCGCTGGAAGGCTCCAAGGGCTTCATGAAGGACATCCTGGCCCACACCGGTGTTCCCACCGCCGCCTATGGCCGCTTCACCGATCCTGACGCCGCCAAGGCCTTCATCCGCGAGCGCGGCGCCCCCATCGTGGTGAAGGCTGACGGGCTCGCCGCCGGCAAGGGCGTTTTGGTCTGCATGACGGTGGCGGAGGCGCTGGCCGCCATTGATGAGGTGATGGTGGCCCGCGCCTTCGGCACCGCCGGGGCGGAAGTGGTGGTGGAGGAGTTCCTGGACGGGGAGGAGGCGAGCTTCTTCGCCATCTCCGACGGGACCCGCGCCGTCGCCCTGGTCGGGGCGCAGGACCACAAGCGCGCCCATGACGGGGACAAGGGCCCGAATACCGGCGGCATGGGCACCTATAGCCCCGCCCCGGTCCTGACCCCCGCGCTGGAGGCCGAGGTGATGCGCACCTGCATCGACCCCGTGGTGCGCGGCATGGCGGCGATGGGGCGGCCCTTCACCGGTGTGTTGTTCGCCGGGCTGATGATCCTGACCGGGGAGGATGGGCACCCGGTGGTCAAGGTGCTGGAATTCAACGCCCGCTTCGGTGACCCGGAATGCCAGGTGCTGATGGCCCGGCTGAAATCCGACCTGCTGGTCGCCCTGGACGCCGCAGCCGACGGCCGGCTGGATGCGGTGGACCTGGACTGGCACGCCGATGCCGCCCTTTGCGTCGTCATGGCGGCGGAAGGTTACCCCGGCCCCTATGCCAAGGGGACGGAGATCCGGGGCCTGGACCGTGCCGCCGGGGAGGGTGCGGCCGGGGAGGGGGATTCCGTGCAGGTGTTCCACGCCGGCACGAAGCGGGCGGAGGATGGGCGGATCCTGGCAACCGGCGGCCGTGTCCTGGGCATCACCGCCCGCGCCCCGACGATCGAGGAGGCGCAACGCCGCGCCTATGCCGCCGTGGACCGCATCGACTGGCCGGAGGGATTCTGCCGCCGGGATATCGGCTGGCGGGCCATTGAGCGAGGGGGCGGGCGGGGGTGATGGCGCGGGTAAGGTTCACTCCGCCGACAGCCAGAGCAGGGCATCGGGTAGCCGCCGGGCCCAATCCGCCTCCCGGTGCTTGCCGTCCGGGTCGATGACCAGGCGCAGTCGCTCCGGCGGCAGGCCCAGGGTGCGCAGGGCCTCCTCCACGCTGCGGGCCTGCTTGGCGCTTGCCCCGAACCAGCCCCATTCGCGCGCACCCATGTCCAGGTACACACGAAGATGGGCCGGCGGAGCGGGCAGGGTGGCCAGCCAGCGGCGCAGGTCGGCCATCATCCAATCCTCCACCCAGGAACCGGACATGGCCAGCACCCCGCCGAACCGGTCGGGATAGCGGAGTGCTGTGTACACGCTGATCACCGCCCCCATGGAACTGCCGCCGATGAGCGTGGCCTCCGCCCGCGGATCGGTGCGGAAGCGGGCGTCGATCATCGGCTTCACCATCTCCGCCACGGCTGCCGCATGGGCGGCACCCTTCGCCACCGGCGCCTCCGCAAACGGCCAGGGGGCGTATTCGCTCATCCGCGCCTCCCCCCCGTTGTCGATGCCGACGACGATCCAGCCCGCCCGCACGCCCTCCCGCACCAAGCGGTCGATGGTTTCATCCACCTGCCATTCCCCGGCATAGGCGGTGCGGTCGTCGAACAGGTTCTGCCCGTCATGCAGATAGACGACCGGCCAGCGCCGATCCGGCGCCGCATCATAGCCGGGCGGCAGATAGACCCGGATGGGGCGGGGCGCCAAGTCGGGGCCCATGGCGGTATCGGCGATGATCTCCACCCGGCCGGACGCGGCGGCTGCTGGTAGTGCAGGACCGGCCAGCGCTCCAAGGACCAGGAGGATCGATGCGGTCAGGCGCAGGACGGATGGGAATGGCATGGTGCCCCCGGTGCGGGTAAGGATCGGTGACGGGACTGTCGCCGCTACCCCGCCCGATCGGCAAGGGCCATTGCGGGCCCCAGCCGGGGGATCGCCTGCCTCCCCCCGGCCCCCAGACAAATCCGGGGTCGGATGAAATTTCCCTTGACCGCGGCGCCGGATGACCCAACTCTGTCGGCATTGGCGCAACCAACAGAAAGGAGGTGATCCGATGTCTCGTTTCCCCATGGGTACCCGCACGGATCTCTCCGCCATCGGGAGCCTCGGCTGCTGAGGTGAGCGGAGCGCTTCGTGGCGGGCCTGACCCGCAGCGGAAGCGTCTACGGCTACCGTAGAGGAAGGGGTCGGTCCCGGTGGGGCCGGCCCCTTTTCTCTGTCAGGGCCGGGGGCACCCGGCAAAGGCGTCGGCGGTGGCGGGGGAGCGTTGAGGCGGGGGCGGGGGCCTGCTATCAAGGGCGATCGACGTCATTCACCCAGCCCTTCCACCCACGTTCCAGGTCGCCCCTTCCATGAATCGTCAGGACCGCCGTCGCCAGATCAGCACCCTTGTCCAGCGCACCGACGCGGGCCAACGCTATGCCGCCGACATGAAGGTGGCGACCGGGTTGCAGAAGCAGGGCAAGCATGCCGAGGCGGTGGCCCTCTACCGCCGCATCCTGAAGGCCTATGACGGGATGCCGGACCTGCGCGTCGCCTGGTCCAACATGGGGGCGGCACTCCAGCTCCAGGGCAAGCTGGAGGATGCCGTGAAGGCGCTGAAGAAGGCACGGTCCATGGATCCGTCCCAGCCGGCGGCGCATCACAATCTGGGCATGGCCCTGGTGGAACAGGGCAAGGTGGACGAAGGGCTGGACAGCCTGGCCCGGGCCATCGAGCTGCAGCCCCGGTTCCGCGATGCCTGGATCGGTTTCCTCCAGGTCGCCGACCAGACCGGCCATATCGCCCGGGCGGAGGATCTGTGCCGCACGGTCTTGGCCGCCGATCCGGATTCCCTCGCCGCATTGTTGGCCCTGGGGGAGGTGCTACGGCGCCAGGGCCGCTTCACGGAGGCGATCGATCGGCTGAACGCTGTGATCGCCCAGGAACAGGGCGCCTATGAGGCCCATATCTCCCTGGCGCTGGCCCGGCTGGGCCTGGGCGAGCCGGTCGCCGCGGCGGACGGCCTGCTGGAAGCGGTCGGGCTGATGCCCCAGGTGGCGCCGCTACATCGGGCGATGGTGGAGGTGCTGGTGCAGGTGAAGGCCGCCGACGCCGCAGCATCCGACCGCATTGCCCGCGCCTGGGCCGCCACGGTCCCCGCCGACCAGCAGGTCGCCGCCATTGCCGGCCAGTTCGCCCTGGGGGCGGAACAGTCGGCGGGCCAGTCTGCTGAGCAGGCGGCAGGCGAGGCCGGGGATGCAGCGGCAAAGGCGACCCCGGCGGCCTGATCGCCCGGGCCGGATGCCGGTCCGGGAAGACCGTGCCCGCCGGTCGGATCGTAAGGCCGGTTCCGATCAGGTCCCGGCCACGGTCATGCCGTCGATCCGCACGGTCGGCGCGTCCACGCCATGGCGGAATTCCAGATCGCTGGCGGGGGTCAGGGTCTGGAACATGGATTTCAGGTTCCCAGCCACCGTCACCTCCGCCACCGGATAGGCGATCGTTCCGTTTTCGATCCAGAAGCCCGACGCACCGCGGGAGTAATCCCCCGTCACGCCGTTGATGGCGCTGCCCATCAGGCTGGTGATGTACAAACCTTCCCGGATGTCGGCCATCAGCTCCGCCGGGCTCAACCGGCCCGGGGCGAGGTAGAGGTTGGTGGGTGCCGGCGACGGCGGGCCGCCCGTCCCGCGGGAGGCGTGGCCCGTGGTGGTCAGGCCCAGCTTCCGGGCGGAGCGCAGGTCCAGGAACCAGGTGGTCAGCACCCCGTCATCAATGATGGCCCGGCGGCTGGTGGCGATGCCTTCCCCGTCGAAGGGCTTGGATCGCAGGCCGCGGCGCACCAGCGGATCGTCGATCACCTGGATGCCTGGGGCGAAGACCCGCTGGCCCATCCGGTCCTTCAGGAAGCTGGTGCCGCGGGCGATGGCCGCCCCGTTGATGGCGGAGGACAGGTGGCCCAGCAGACCGCCCGACACCCGCGGATCATAGATCACCGGCACGGCTTGGCTTTTCATCTTGCGGGGCTTGAGTCGGGCGACGGCCCGTTCGCCAGCACGGCGGCCAATCAACTCCGGCGCTTCAAGGTCGCTGCCATAGACGCAGGAATGGTAATCGTAATCCCGCTCCATCCCTGTTCCCTCCCCCGCCAGGACGGAGACGGAGAGGGAGCGGCGGCTGACGCTGTAGCCGCCCATGAAGCCGTTGCTGGCCGCAAGCGCCACCGTGGACCGGCTCCAGCTGCCGTCGGCCCCGTCGGAGTTGGTCACGCCAGGGACGGCGCGGGCCGCCTCCTCCATGATACGGGCCGCACCGATCAGGGCTTCGGCACTCGGCTCCTCCGGATCATCCAGGTCCAGGTCGGCCCAGTCGGTGGCGATCTGGTCGGGGTCGGCCAGGCTGGAGAATTCATCCTCCGGCACCGACCGGGCCATCGCCACCGCCCGTTCCGCCAGTTCCTGGAGCATGGCGGGCGACCGGTCGGTGGTGCTGACCACGGCAATGCGGCGGCCGACGAAGACCCGCAGGCCCAGATCCCCCGCCTCCGCCCGCTCCAGCCCTTCCGGCTTGCCCAGGCGCATGGACAGGGAGAGGGAGGCCGCATCCACCAGCAAGGCATCGGCCGCATCGGCCCCCGCCGCCTTGGCCCGGCGCAGCAGATCGTCCAGCAACGCAGCGGAAGGGGCGGGGATCGGCGGCATGGGCGGGGCCTTCGGATGGGGGTGTGTCGGTCCTGTCTAGCAGAGCCGGCCGGTGGGTAGAAGCCCCCCGGATGGCGGTCCCCTGCCGGCCTGTTCCGCCCGTGACCGTCAAGTCCAAGGAATGGACCGGAAAGGAAACAATCGCACCGCGATCCGGACACTATCCTGACACAGAAGGACGACCACACTACCCCTGTCGAATGCACCCCTGTCGAATGCACCCCTGTCGAATGCACCCCTGTCGAATGCGCCCCTGTTCAGTGCGCCTCTGTTCAGTGAGCCCCTGCCGGATGCGCCGGAAACGATGACGAAGGATCGGGCCCATGCGCCGTGGAAGAAGGAAAGGAGACGGACCGATGACCAAGCACCGCACCGCCCTGATCGCCCAGGCCCTGATCCTGGCCGGCCTGATGCTGGCGGCCGTGCTGTCGGCCCCGGCCAGGGCTGTCCCGACCGAGGGGGGGCCGACAGAGGCAGGGCCCGCAGGACTGGCCGTGGGCGGGGATCAGTAGCTCTTGCCGTTGATGGTGACGCTGCCCAGGCCGGACTTGCTCACCCGCTGCTCCGCCACCTCCCCCTGATAGCTCACGCTGCCGAGGCCGCTCACGTCGATCTCCACCCGGTCGGAGCGGCCGCCCTCGACATCGATCCGCCCGACACCGTTCAGGCTGACGGCCATGGCCCCGTCCTGACGGTCGATATCCACATTGGACATGCCGTGGATGGACAGGGCGGTCTTGCCCGTGACGGAGCCGACATCGATATTGCCCGCCCCGTGGACCGTCAGGGTCAGCCCGTTTTCGATGGTGCGGGCCTGAAGGTTCAGGGCGCCATGCGCATCCACGCTCAAGGTGCCGACCGTGTCCAGCTCCATGCTGGCCGCCGCCTGAAGGCTGATACGGACCGTATCCAGCCGGCCGTCGGCCTTCAACTCGCCGATCATGTCATCGATGCGCAGGTCGTGTGTGGACGCCCCCCTGGATGCAAGTGGAATTTTGCCGATTTTTGGACATGGGGTCGGGTGCAGTCGTGTGTCCGGCCTCTGGGATGCGGCTGTGCCGCGGGCCATTATGG
>JBJOKR010000081.1:0-19249 GCA_046045995.1 Pseudomonadota bacterium
ATGCGTTTCGATGCCATCAAGCACGGCTGGGCGCTGGCTCAAAATGTGTGACTCCCTTAGCCCTCACGGGGAGAGGGGTTTATTGGCGCAGCCGGCGCGGGAACCCGGGGCACCACCCTTTTCCAGGCCCGGAATTGACCCGATATGACGCGGGGTGATACCCCAGGAGGGCCGATCCCGGGTGTCCTCCGTTCCGCCGTCCCATCTTGCCGCGGCGCCCTGCCGCCGCTTCCGCCGCCGTCCAGGAATTCCCATGCCCGACAGCCTGACCGTCCCCGCTTCCGCCGCCCCTGGCGCCTCTGCCGCCGGCGCCGATCCGGCCCTGCCCGACAATGCCATCGCCGTGCGGGACCTGCGCAAGACCTATAAGGGGTCGGCCAAGTCCCCCCCGAAGGAGGCGCTGAAGGGGGTCAGCCTGTCCATTCCACGGGGCAGCGTCTATGGCCTGCTGGGCCCCAACGGGGCGGGCAAGAGCACCTTCATCAACATCCTGGCCGGGCTGGTGAACAAGACCGCGGGCAGCGCCAGCGTCTGGGGCATCGACATCGACCGCCACCCGCGCAGCGCCCGGGCCGCCATCGGCGTGGTCCCGCAGGAGCTGAACCTGGACCCGTTCTTCACCCCGCGGGAGCTGCTGGACCTGCAGGCCGGGCTGTACGGCGTGCCCAAGGCGGAGCGGCAGACCGACCGCCTGCTGGAGGCGGTGGGGCTGAAGGACAAGGCCGATGCCTATGCCCGCACCCTGTCGGGCGGCATGCGCCGGCGCCTGATGGTGGCCAAGGCCATGGTCCATGCCCCGCCGGTGCTGGTGCTGGACGAGCCGACGGCGGGCGTGGACGTGGAACTGCGCCAGAGCCTGTGGGCCCATGTCCGGGAACTGAACCGCGCCGGGACCACGGTGGTGCTGACCACCCATTACCTGGAGGAGGCGCAGGAGCTGTGCGACACCATCGCCATCGTCAACCACGGCCAGGTGGTGGCCTGCGACAGTACCGATCGGCTGCTGAAGCGCCTGGACCGCAAGGAACTTGTGGTCAGCCTGGACCGTGACCTGACCGCCGTGCCGGAGGCACTGTCCGGCTGGGATGTGGAACTGAAGGGCAGCCGCCAGCTGGTCATCCGCTACCAGCCCAGCCAGACCAAGGTGGGGGATTTGCTGGGTCCCCTGACCGCCGCCGGGCTGGGGATCATCGACCTGTCCACGGTCGAATCCGACCTGGAGGACCTGTTCCTTGAACTCACCCGGACACCCACCGCCGCGTCGTAGCGGGATGGGGCAGCGCAGCCGCCGCATCCCCCCGGGCCGGGGTTTGCTCCTGGCCGGGCTGATGGCGGGCTTGCTGGCCGCCTGCGCGCCCGTGCATCAGCCCATGGGCCCGCGGGTGGTGGCCCCGGCCTTGGGCGCGGACGGGTTCACCACCGCCGACGGCGTGGTCCTGCCGCTGCGGTCCTGGCTGCCCGCCGCACAGCCGCGGGCCGTGATCCTGGGGCTGCATGGCTTCAACGATTACGCCCATGTCTACCGCGATGCCGGTCCCTGGTGGGCGGAGCGGGGGATCGCCACCTATGCCTATGACCAGCGCGGCTTCGGTGCCGCCCCCCGCCCCGGCATCTGGCCGGGGACGAAGACACTCCAGGCCGATCTGATCGATGCCGCCCGCGCCGTCCGCACCCGCCACCCGGGCGTGCCCCTGTTCCTGATGGGGCACAGCATGGGCGGGGCGGTGGTGATGACCACCCTGGCGGACCAGGGCCTGCCGGACGGGGTGGCCGGGGCGGTTCTGGTGGCCCCGGCGGTGTGGAGCCGGGACAGCATGCCCGTCTACCAGCGGGCGGCCCTGGCCATCGCCACCTGGACCGTGCCCTGGATGGACCTGTCCCCGCCCCGGGGCCTGCGCCGCTACGCCTCCGACAACATCGCCATGCTGCGGGAAATGGGGCGGGACCCCCTGGTGCTGAAGGAAACACGGGTGGATGCGGTGGCCGGTCTGACCGACCTGATGGATGCGGCCGTGGGGGCGGTTCCCCGGGTGCGGGGCCCGGTGCTGGTCCTCTATGGCGATAACGAGGATATCCTGCCCGCCGCCCCGGTGAACCGGGCCCTGGCGGCATTTCCCACCGGCCCGGATGGCCCGCGCCTGGCCGTGTATCCGCAAGGCTGGCACATGCTGCTGCGCGATCTGGCGGCGGAAACGGTCTGGGCCGACATCGCCGCCTGGATCACCGACCCCGCCGCCCCCCTGCCCAGCGCCGCCGACACCCGTCCCCGCCGCATCCCCGTCCGCGAGGGCCGCCCGCCGCTGCCGTCCCCCCCGTAGATCGCTGCGCGCGACGACGAAACGGCCCCCCCCGGTGTCGTCCTTCGCCGTGCCCTACGCGCCTTTGTGGCGGGCGGCCAGGGCGGTTTCGGCCTGGGCGACCAGGTCGGCCAGGATTTCCGCGCAGGGCTGTTCCTTCGTGACCATGCCCACCGACTGGCCGGCCATCAGGCTCCCGGATTCCACATCCCCGTCCACCACGGCGCGGCGCAGGGCGCCGGCCCAGTAATGCTCGATCTCCAGCTGGGCCTGTTTCTGGTCCAGCTCTCCCGCATCGAACCGGGCGATGACTTCCTTCTGCTTCTCCATGAAGCGGCGGGTGCCGTCGTTCTGAAGGGCGCGGACGGGGATGACGGGGAAGCGGCTGTCCAGGGCGACCGATGGCACGGCATCGCGGGCGGCGGCGCGGATGAAGGCCTTCTTGAATTCCGGGTGGGCGCGGGATTCCGTGGCGCAGACGAAGCGGGTGCCCAGCTGCACCCCCGCCGCCCCCATCTCCAGGTAGGACAGCATCGCTTCCCCCCGGCCGATGCCGCCGGCGACGAAGACGGGTACCTCGCGCACCTCCGGCAGGATCTCCTGCGCCAGGACGGAGGTGGAAACGGGGCCGATATGCCCGCCCGCCTCCATCCCTTCGATCACCAGGGCGTCCACGCCGCTGCGGATCAGCTTGCGGGCGATGACCAGGGCGGGGGCGAAGCACATGACCCGCGCACCGCCATCCTTCAGGGCCTTGATGGCCGTGCCGGGGGGAAGCCCGCCCGCCAGGACGACGATGCCCACCGCCTCCTCCAGGCAGACGCGGACCAGCGCGTCCAACTGGGGATGCAGGGTGATCAGGTTCACGCCGAAGGGCCGGTCCGTCAGCGCCCGTGTCGCCTGGATCTCCGCCCGCAGCACCTCCGGCGGCATGGAGCCGGAGGCGATGACCCCGAACCCGCCCCCGGCGGAGATGGCGGCGACCAGGTGCCGGTCGCTGACCCAGGTCATGGCCCCGCCCATGATCGCCAGATCCGTGCCCAGGAAATCCCGCCCCCGCTGCCACAGGCGGTCCAGGCCGAGGCGGGCGGCATCCCGGCTGGTGTCGGTGACGGTCATGGGTTGGTTCCTGTCGCTGGCGGGGCTGCTCCCTTCGGATCGGCCCCCTTTGGATCGGCGCGGAATGTGGCACCGGCGGGGGCCAGGGGCAAGGCCGGTGGTTGGCAAGCCCGGCGGGCCCCATCATCAGACCTGGGTGCGGACCTGCCGGGCGGGCAGGACGCAGCGCACCGTGGTGCCCTGGTCGGGGTGGCTCTGGATCTCCACCCGGCCGTGGTGCAGCTCGATGAAGCTTTTCACCAGGGACAGGCCCAGCCCGGCCCCGGTCAGCTTCGCCGCCGATCCGCCCGCGCGCTCGAACCGACCGAAGACCCGGATCTGGTCGGCGGGAGGGATGCCGATGCCGGTATCGCTCACCGCCATGACGACACTGTCTCCCTCCACCTTCCCCTCCAGGGTGATGCGCCCGCCGGGCGGGGTGAAGCGGATGGCATTGCTGACCAGGTTGAACAGGGCCTGTTTCAGGCGCTTTTCATCCCCGTCCATGTGGATATCCCCCACCACCTCGACCCGCAGGTCCAGCGCCTGTTTTCGGGCCCAGTCCCGGGTCAGGGCGGCTACGGACTGCAGGAGGGGGCCCACATCCACCGTATCCACATCCAGGACCATGAACCCGGCCTCGATCGTGGCCAGGTCCAGGATGTCGTTGACCAGGGCCAGAAGGCGCCGGCTCGCCTCCAGCACGCCCTTGGCGTATTCCATCTGGCGCTGGTTCAGCTCCCCGAAATACTGGTTATGCAGGATCTCGGCGAAGCCCATGATGGCGTTCAGCGGTGTGCGCAGCTGATAGCTGACATTGGCGATGAATTCGGATTTCAGCTGGTCCGCGGCCTCCAGCGCCTCATTGCTGGCGCGCAGGGCCTTTTCCACCCGGGCGCTGTCGGTCACGTCCAGGCAGCTCAGCAGCACCGCCCCGTCGGGCAGGGGCACCTGGGCGAAGCGCAGCACCCCGCCGTCGCTCAAGGACAGGTGCCCGGCCGTCGCCTGCCGCTCCAGCAGGCCCTCCACCATCTGGCTGCGCACCGTCTCCCACGCCACGTTCGGGCGTTCCAGCAGGGGGCGGGCCATGGCCACCACATCGTCGGCATGGGGTTCGGCCACCAGACGGGTGGGATCCAGCCGCCACAGACGGGCGAAGGCGGGATTGAACAGCTTCAGCCGCCCGTCCCCGCCGAACACGGCCACCCCCTCCGCCAGGTGGTCCAGCGTCTCCTGCTGCACCGCCATCAGGGTATTGTAGGAGGATTCCAGCGCCAGGGTGTGGGTCACATCCTCCAGCACGAACATCAGCCCACCGAAGGGATGGGGCACCACCAGGGAGCGCAGGGTGCGCCCGTCGGGCAGATGCTCCAGCCCCTCCTCCGGGTCGATCAGGGAGGTGAAAAGGGAAAGGCGCTGCTTCTTCCAGCGCAGGAAATCCACCTGCTCCGACAATTTGCGCCGGGCGCGCAGATCCTCCAGCACCTCCGCATAGGTGGGTTCGGTGCCCAGCCAGCCCTCATCCAGGTCCCACAGCCGCGCATAGGCATGGTTGAAGAAGCGCAGGCGCATGTCGGCGCCGAAGACCGCGATGGCGGAGCCAAGCTGTTCCAGCACCTCCCCATGGGCGGCGACATGGCGTTCCAGCTCATCCCGGACCATGCGCTCCGCCGTGGCGTCCAGGGCGAAGCCCAGCAGCAGGTCCTGGCCCGGCACCGGCCGCTCCGTCAGGACCAGAAGCCGGCGGTCGCCGTTGACGACCACGTAACGGGCATCGCTTTCCGACCGGTTGTGCAGCAGCGCCTGGCGCGCCAGGGAGACCGGCGGTTCCGCCAGTCCCGATGCCGGAAGCTCCCGCGCTTCCGCCACCACCTGCTCGGGTGTGGCCTCCAGCATGCGGGCGAAGGCGGCGTTGCACCAGATGATGGACAGGTCGCCCCGGCGTAGCCAGACCGGCAGGGGCAGCCCGTCCAGAACGGCGGCGCGGCGGCGCATCTCCGCCTCCGCCCGGCGCTGGGCCTCCGTGGCGCGCTCCCGCTCATTGGCGGCGGCGGTGTCGTCGCGTAGCCACAGCACATGGAAGCGGTCGCCATCGCCCGGATCGGCGATGCTGCCGCTGGCGGTCAGCACCCGCGATCCGTCGGCCAGCCGCAGGCTCAGGCGGAAGGGCACCCCCGTCTCCCGCAGGTGCTGGAAGGACCCGTGCAGGGCGGCCGCGTCCGACGGATCAAGTGCTGTTTCCACATCGTCCAGCCGGGCCACCGCCCGCACCTTCAGCAGGTCGGCCAGCCCGGGGGCCGCGGCGCGCACGCCCCCTGCACTCCACGCCACCCAGGCATCGGGCGACGCGGCGAGCAGGGCCGTCAGCCGCCGCACCTCATCCCCCGCCGCTTCCACCGCCGCCCGCTGGCGCACATCCAGCAGCCGCAGGCGCAGCAACAGCCCCGCCAGCACGACAAGCCCCGTGCCGGCCGCCGCCCCATGCAGGGCCGGGCCCGGATGATCGCCGGCCAGGACAAGGAAGCAGAGCCCCGCCAGAACGAGCCCCACCGCCCCCACCCCCGCCAGATATGCCCCGGATGCAGATCTCACGACCGGAGTTTAGGCGCGCGCTTCCCGGGAAAGCAAGGCGGGGGCGGAAAGCGGGCCCGCAGCACCGGCACGCAGACGGATGTGTGGGCGACGTGACGGGCGTGTACCGGGGCAGGGGGCGGGGCAGCGGGTATGCTGACCTGCCGACGCTTGCGGGGCGCAAGCCCGTGGCGCCTGTACCACATATACAACGTGCAAGTCGGCTAACACCATAAACGCTCAACTCCGCGCTTGTCCGCGACGGCTGGGGAGCGTACTGTGTTCGGGTGAGTCGCCGCCATGGCGACCCCACGCCACGACTCCGTCTTGCATAATGTCATATTGATGACAGCGGGGTTTCGGCAGCATGACTCCGGTATCCCCCGGCTTCATGGCACAGCGACAGCTTTGCGTGGATGGTACGGATGCGCAACCTTCTTGCCACGACCTTTAACAGCAGTGCCGCGGATTTACGGGAGCAGAGAGGGGCACGTACTGAGCCATACAAGGTTCCACAGCATTTCCGGGAGATGGTTCTGAAGGCCCGGGCGATGGGCGCGGCGGCTGCCGGAAACCCACCCCGTGACCCTGCCATTGAGCTGTTTTTGAAGGTTGCCGATGTACCGGTGGCGCCCTTACCGCCCCTATCGGCAGAGGCATTGGCCCATCAACGTGCCCTGTTCGGCATTCCGTCCGAGTGACGTGTGCAGTAGGGAAGCCGGCCGCAGGGCCGGCATTTTTTTGTGCCGGAAATAACCTTGGCTTGAAGAGTATGCAGCATGGCAGGTGCGAATAGGAGCGGCATCCAGCATCCTGACTATGCTAGTTATCATAATCTTGCAAAGAGTATCACTTTAAGAACGTTGGATGCCGCCGCGGATTTGGTCGATATCACGCTTCGACCGCAACAAGAAAATGCCCAGGCGGGAGCCATCGGCAATCTGATCGCGAATGGCGCTCTCCGGCCTGATCGATCTGATCTCGCCCAGCGCTTTCTCGATAGTGTCGATAATGGATCAATTTCTGTACAGAGACCCAAACTTCTCCGTCTCATTTACGTAGAAATGTCGTTGTATCTTGCTGCTATAGACTACTGGGACAATGAATTCTGTCCCGATCTTGCCACAGCAATGAAAGAAAATGCGAAATCCTACTTTGTGACAGTTTTCGGTCTGGCCACCTGTTGTCACCGGTGGCGGATCATCCGTACCAATGCGATTCCAAAGCACAATGAACTCCTTGGAGTTCAAGGGCTTCATGTCGTGACGGGTGCTAAGGCCGACCAGGAGATAGCTGCCCTCCTGAACCCGGGCAGTGTCAATGAGGCTGGTCCAGCCATGGAGGTTTGGGAATCCTTCAGGGCAATGTCCACCGAGGCGATCCGGGCCCTCCCCCTTCTGGAGAGGATGACCGAGGCCGCCGACCCTTTTACCAAAGCCTTGGTCTGGCTGATCGCAGAAGCCAAGCGCACGCCGTAAGCGCCGTACCTGCCGACTGAAGCCCGGCCCGCGCCGAACCCATTGCCGCCCCCCGCAAACGCGAACGGCGCGTCCCCGGGGTGGGGACGCGCCGTTTTGTCCTGGTGCCTTGCCCGGATTGGCTGGGGCGATCAGTAGCGGTAGTGGTCCGGCTTGAAGGGGCCGGCCTTGTCCACGCCGATATAGGCGGACTGGGCCGGGGTCAGCTCCGTCAGCTTGACGCCGATCTTGGCCAGGTGCAGGCGGGCCACCTTCTCATCCAGGTGCTTGGGCAGCACATAGACCTTGTTCTCATAGTTCGTGTGGTTGGTCCACAGTTCGATCTGGGCCAGCACCTGGTTGGTGAAGCTGGCGGACATGACGAAGCTGGGGTGGCCGGTGGCGCAGCCCAGGTTCACCAGGCGGCCCTTGGCCAGCACGATCAGGCGCTTGCCGTCGGGGAACACCACCTCGTCCACCTGGGGCTTCACCTCCTCCCACTTGTAGTTCTGGAGGGAGGCGATCTGGATCTCGCTGTCGAAATGGCCGATGTTGCAGACGATGGCTCGGTCCTTCATCTCCCGCATGTGGTCCAGGGTGATGACGTCCACGTTGCCGGTGGCGGTGACGAAGATGTCGCCCACGGGGGCGGCTTCTTCCATGGTCACCACCTGATAGCCCTGCATGGCGGCCTGCAGCGCGCAGATCGGGTCGATCTCCGTCACCAGGACGCGGGCCCCCTGGCTGCGCAGGCTGTCGGCGGAACCCTTGCCCACATCGCCGAAGCCGGCGACGACGGCGACCTTGCCGGCCATCATCACATCGGTGGCGCGGCGGATGCCGTCCACCAGGGATTCCCGGCAGCCGTACAGGTTGTCGAACTTGGACTTGGTGACGCTGTCGTTGACGTTGATGGCCGGGACCTTGAGGGTGCCCTTCTTCATCATCTCATACAGGCGGTGCACGCCGGTCGTCGTCTCCTCCGACAGGCCGCGCACGTCGTTCAGCATCTCCGGATACTTGTCGTGCATGATTTGGGTGACGTCGCCGCCATCGTCCAGGATCATGTTCGGGGTCCAGCCGGCATTTTCACCCTGGGCAGGACCGCGCAGGGTCTGCTCGATGCACCACCAGAACTCCTCCTCGCTCATGCCCTTCCAGGCGAAGACGGGGATGCCGGCGGCGGCGATGGCAGCGGCGGCCTGGTCCTGGGTGGAGAAGATGTTGCAGGATGACCAGCGCACCGTGGCGCCCAAATGCACCAGCGTCTCGATCAGGACGGCGGTCTGGATCGTCATGTGAAGGCAGCCGACGATACGCGCACCGGCCAGCGGCTTGGACGCGCCGAATTCCTCCCGCAGGGCCATCAGGCCCGGCATTTCGGTCTCGGCGATGGCGATCTCCTTGCGGCCCCACTCGGCCAGGGAGATGTCCTTGACCTTGTAGTCGGTGAAGGCGGAAGCGGACATGACGGCTCCTTGCAGGGTCGGCGCCGACGGGGATTGGCCCTGGCCGGCGGTCATCGCGGTTGGATCTGGGTCGGAAGGGCGCGGTTCCCCCTCCCGGCTGGGTCAGGGTGTACCAGCGACGGCCCTGCCGGGCAAGCATAAAGATATCTTTATGTGTATATGGGTCATGCGTCGACCGGGCCCGACCGGAACAGGACAGGGGTCTGCCCGGTTGCAGCGCGGGGGCTGCTGCGGGTACAGTCCGCACACTGTCGCCGGGATCGGGCGTCGGCCCGCCGGACGCGCCGCATCCGGGGACCACGCCCCGAACGGCCCCAGGCTGTCCCGGGGGCGTTCCAGGCACGGTGATGCGGCAACCAAGGCGGCGATGGGTGCATGTCCAGCAGGAAGCGCAGGTATTTCGACGTGATCGCGAGCGAGCCCGGGCCCGGCGGCAATCCGGGCACCCATGCGGATGGTGGCACCGGCGGCTACCCTCCCGGCCCGCAGCCCCCCCGCCATATCGGGGAGGTGCTGCAGCAGCGGCGGGAGGAGCTGGGCTATGCCCTGCCCGATCTGGCGGCGACCCTGCGCATCCGGCTGCCCTATCTGGAAGCGATCGAGCAGGGGCGGTGGACCGACTTGCCGGGCCAGGCCTATGTCGTCGGCTTCCTGCGCAGCTATGCCACCACCCTGGGGCTGGACCCGGGCAGCGTGCTGGCCCGGTTCAAGCAGGACAGCGCCGGGATCGAGCAGACGGCGGAATTGTATTTCCCCGAACCCGTGTCGGAGAACCGCATGCCCAGCGGCATGCTGGTCCTGACCGCGGTGCTGCTGGCAGCACTGGCCTATGGCGGCTGGTATGTGGTCACCAGCGATGAACGCAGCCTTGTGGAACGGGTGCAGGAGTTGCCGGAACGGATCGCCGCCCTGATCCCCGGCGGGCCGGAGGCACCCCCCGCCGATGAACCGGCCCCGGCCCCGGTCCTGCCCGCCGACCGGGTGGAGGAACTGATCGGCCGGTCCCAGCCGACCGCGCCGGAAGTGGGCGCCACCAACGCCCCGGAAGTGTCGCGCCCGCCCACCCTGCCGCCGGATGCGCCCTCCGCCACCCTGGCCGCCCGGCAGCCGGAAGAAGCGGGGCCGGGCCAGACGACCACCGGCACCGCGCCCGCCGGCGTGACCGCCGATGCGACCGCCGCCGGGTCGGGGTCGGCCCCGGCGGCGCCCCAGGGCACGACACCCGGTACCACGCCGGGCACGACGTCTGGCACCGCTCCCGGCACCGTTCCGACCGCCGCCACCGCGGCCCTGGGGGCAACACCGGGCAACGCGCCCCTTGATGCCCCCACCGCCGATGCCGGCGCGGGGGAGGAGAGCGAGGTGCCGCAACTGCCCCCCGATCTGGCCCCGCCCCTGACCCTGGATTCGGAAGGAAGACCGGTCGTCACCGCCGGGTCGGACCAGTCCGGGACCGATCCGGCTGCCGCCGACGGAACCGCGACCGCCGCGGAAACGGGCACCACCCCCACCACCCCCGGCCCCATCGTGTCGGCGGAGGATGTGCCCACGGCCCCCGCCACCGGCCGTGTCTTCGGCCAGACCACCGGCCCGTCGCGGGTGAGCGTGCGCGCGGTGGAGGACAGCTGGATCGAGATCCGGGATGAGGGCGGGACCCTGTGGGCCGCCCGCAACCTTCGCCCCGGCGATGTGTTCCGCGCGCCGGATGTGCAGGGCCTGCGCCTGACCGTGGTGGGCAATGCCGCCGGTATCGTCCTGGGCCTGGACGGGCAGGAGACCCGGCCGCTGGGCGGGCGGGGGCAGGTGGTGCGCGATGTCTCCCTCACGCCGGAGGATGTGGCGGTCCGGCTGGGCCGCTGATCACTGTCCGGACCCATACGGTCTCCCCTTGATCCCGGGCCCCGGGACCCGCACCTTTACCGTGGCTGCCGCCGTTTCGGCAGCGCCCCTCTGACATGGACCAACCGCCATGACCGCCGCCATCCGCCCCTGGCGCCAGATCCAGCGCCGCCCCTGCCGCCAGATCATGGTGGGCAAGGTGCCTGTGGGCGGGGATGCCCCGATCACCGTGCAGACCATGACCAACACGGTCACGTCCGATGCCCGCGCAACCATCGACCAGATCCGCCGGATCGAGGAGGCGGGGGCGGATATCGTCCGCGTCTCCTGCCCCGATGTGGAAAGCACCGCGGCGTTGAAGGAGATCGTGCGCGCCGCCGCCATCCCGGTCGTCGCCGACATCCATTTCCATTACAAGCGCGCCATCGAAGCGGCGGAGGCGGGGGCCGCCTGCCTGCGCATCAATCCGGGCAATATCGGCAGTTCGGAGCGGGTGCGGGAGGTGGTCCGGGCCGCCAAGGACCACGGCTGTTCCATCCGCATCGGCGTGAATGCCGGGTCGCTGGAGCAGGATCTGCTGGAGAAATACGGCGAACCCTGCCCGGAGGCGCTGATCGAAAGCGCGCTGGACCATGCCCGCATCCTGGAGGACCACGACTTCCGGGAGTTCAAGATCTCCGTCAAGGCATCCGACGTGTTCCTGGCCGTCGCCGCCTATCAGGGCCTGGCGGAGGCTTGCGACTACCCCCTGCATATCGGCATCACGGAGGCGGGGGGCTTACGCGCGGGCACGGTCAAATCCTCCATCGGGCTGGGCATGCTGCTCTGGTCCGGCATCGGCGACACCATCCGGGTCTCCCTCTCCGCCGACCCGGTGGAGGAGGTGAAGGTGGGGTATGAGATGCTGAAGAGCCTGGGCCTGCGCCGCCGGGGTGTGACCGTCATCTCCTGCCCCTCCTGCGCCCGCCAGCAGTTCGACGTGATCAAGACGGTGGAAGTGCTGGAGGAGCGGCTGGCCCATATCACCACCCCCTTGACCGTCAGCGTCATCGGCTGTGTCGTCAACGGCCCGGGGGAGGCGACGATGACCGATATCGGCTTCACCGGCGGCGGCAAGGGCACCCACCAGGTCTATCTGGGCGGCGTTCCCGCCCACCGTCTGAAGGATGAAGCCATCGTCGACCACCTGGTCGGCCTGGTGGAACAGAAGGCCGCCGAGATTGAAGCCGCCAAGAAGGCCGAAGAGGCCGTGGCGGCGGAATAGCCCCTGCCGACGGGGGATGGCATGACCGCTCCCCCGGACCAGGGGCGCATACCCCCCTCTCTCCGTGAGGGAGAGGAAGGGGCCCGTCCGGGGCGAAGCGGAGGATGGGAGGGTGAGGGGTTCCTTCACCGCCTATGGCACCGCCTGCCCCTGATCCTCCCCCTCCTCCTGTTCCTCCTCCCCGCCTGCGGGAAGGTGGAGACGGCGGCCGTGCTGTGGGATCTGGCGGATGGGCCCGGGGGGCGGGGCGGGCATCTGTTGGCGGGGGAGCCGGTGCGCACACCCATCGCCGTTCCCTACCGTGACGGCACATCCCGGGACGGCACATCCCGCGACCGCACCCTGGCCGCCGACCTGTATCTTCCCACCCGTCCGGCGGGGGCCGGGCTGGTCCTGCTGCCCGGATTGACGCCCCAGGGCAAGGACGATCCCCGCATGGTGGATCTGGCCGCGACCCTGGCCCGGGCCCGCTTCACCGTGCTGGTGCCGGACCTGTCCGGGCGGCGCAACCTTTCGGCGGGCACCCGCGATGTGCCGGAGATCCTGGCCGCCGTCACCACCCTGTCGGACCGGCTGGGCGGGCGGCCGGTGCTGGTGGCGGGTATCTCCTTCGCCGCCGGGCCGGCGGTTCTGTCGGCGCTGGAGCCCGCCGGCCGGGACCGGATCGGCGGCATCCTGGCCTTGGGCGGCTATCACGACCTGACCCACATGGTCGCCTGGGTCACCACCGGTCAGCGGCGGGAGGATGGGGCCTGGGTGCGGGGGACGCCGCCCGACCTGGCCGTCTGGCTGTTCCTGCGGGGCAATCTGGGCTTCCTGAACGATCCCAACGACCGCGCAATCCTGTCCGCCATCGCCGACCGGCGCAGCGCCGATCCCACCGCCGCCATCGCCGATCTGGCCGAAAGCCTGGGGCCGGAGGGGCGGGCCGTGCTGGCCCTCCTGCTGAACCGCGACCCGATGCGGGTGCCCGCCCTGATGGAGCAATTGCCCCGCCGCCTGCGGGAGGAGCTGGCGGCCCTGGACCTGTCGCGGGCCGACCTGTCCGCCCTGGCGGCCCCGCTGATCCTGGTCCACGGCAAGGACGATCCGGTCATCCCCTGGACCGAAAGCGCCGATCTGGCCGCCGCCAAGGGGATCGACGGCGCTTACCCGTCACAGGGCGCGTTGTTCCTGGTGGGCAACCTGACCCATACGGAGATCGGGGCCATCGCCATGGATGATCTGCGCGTGCTGTGGCGCGCGGTCGTCCTGCTGCTGGCGGAGCGGGACCGCTTGGCGCAGAGTGTGCCCCCCGTTGCTGAAACGCCCCCGTCACCCGGATCCTGACACCATGCTTACCGCCGCCCGACTGCCCGCGACCCTTCTTGCCCTTGTGCTGCTGACCGCCTGCGGCGACCGCGACCCGGCGGTGGCGGAGGCGCGGGAGGTGACGGAACGCCCCATCGCGGAAATCGTCGGCTCCGACCAGGTGCGGCTGTCCAAGTTCTTGAGCCGCCGGGGTATCGCCTGCCCGGAGATGTACGGGGTCGCCGCCGACCGGGCGGAAAGCCAGTTCCTGCTGCTCTGCGCCGATCAGGTGACCCCCGCCATGAAGACGGATTTCACCGCGCCCGGCTGGACCGTGCATTCGGTCTTCCTGGGGACGCAGGAGGTGCTGCCCGGCAACCAGACCAGACACTGCGCCCCCATCCCCAGCAACCGCCAGGAATGCGGCCGGCTGTAACCCCGGCTTTGCCAAGGGGGGGACAATGCCCCGGATCAGCCGCGGCGGGCGGCACGGAAAGCCAGGAAATCCCGCCACATGTCGGGATCAATGGGGATCAGGTGATCGGCACCGTCCCAATCCGATTGCGTGGTCGCCGGGATGTCCGCCAGATCCGCCGCCGTCGGCCCCATCCGGACGCGGGCAAGATCCACACGCGGCGCCGGTTTGCCCTCAATCCGCTCGTCCATGATAAATGCCGGCCTTATCCCGCTTGGGTGATCCGGATGGCGATCATCCGCCGTGCGGCGGCGGCTGTAAACCCGTGTGTTCCCCCGTGACCTCTCCCCCGCTTTGGCCTATATGCACGGGCCGGAGGTGACGGGGCCGTGACAGTCAGATTGGAAGACCGCTTCGCAGACGCGCTGGGCCGGGTGGCCATGCGCTTCGATGAGCTGCGCGACATGCTGGCCGGGGGCACCCTGTCGGGGGAGGCCTTCGTCCGCGCCAGCCAGGAATACGCGGAGCTGGAGCCCGTCGCCGCCGCCATATCCGATCTGCGCCGCGCCCGCACCGACATGGCGGAGCTGGAGGCCATGGCCGCCGATGCCGGCGCCGATGCGGAGATGCGCAGTCTGGCGGAGGATGAGCTGGCCGCCGCCGCCCGCCGCCTGCCCGAGCTTGAGCGCCGCATCCTCCTGTCCCTGCTGCCCAAGGACGAGGCGGATGAGAAGAACGCCATCCTGGAGGTGCGGGCCGGCACCGGCGGGGAGGAGGCGGCCCTGTTCGCCGCCGAGCTGTATGAGATGTACCGCCGCTATGCCGCCCTTCAGGGCTGGCGGTTCGAGACCATCGAGGTGAACGAGACAGGCTTGGGCGGGTTCAAGGAGGCATCGGCCACCATCACCGGCCGCAATGTCTTCCGCCGCCTGAAATTCGAAAGCGGGGTCCACCGGGTGCAGCGGGTGCCGGAGACGGAGAACCAGGGCCGCATCCACACATCGGCCGCCACCGTCGCCGTCCTGCCGGAGGCGGAGGACGTGGATATCCAGATCGATGAGAAGGACCTGCGCATCGACGTGTTCCGGTCGCAAGGGTCGGGCGGCCAGTCGGTCAACACCACCGACAGCGCCGTGCGCATCACCCACATCCCCACCAACACCGTCGTCCAGTGCCAGGATGAGAAGTCCCAGCACAAGAACAAGGCCAAGGCCCTGAAGGTGCTGCGCGCCCGCCTGTACGACGCCGAGCGCAGCCGGGCCGATGCCGAACGGGCCGCCAGCCGCAAGGGCCAGGTGGGCAGCGGCGACCGCTCCGAACGCATCCGCACCTACAACTTCCCCCAAGGCCGCGTCACCGACCACCGCATCAACCTGACGCTCTACAAGATCGACAAGGTGATGGTGGGCGAAGCCCTGGACGAACTGGTGGACGCCCTGATCGCCCAGGACGAGGCGGAGCGCCTGGCCGAGCTGGAATAGGGGGGCCGGAGATGCATCCGCCACCCCTCACCCTCCCACCCTCCGCTGCGCTTCGGGCGGGCCCCTCCCTCTCCCTCAGGGGGAGAGGGGGGGGGAGCCCCGATCCCGGCATTGACCAAACCGCAGGCATCCCTGTGGCCGACGCAGCGCCGACCCCCTCTCCCCCTGAGGGAGAGGGAGGGGCCCAAGCCGCAAGGCTTGGGAGGGTGAGGGGTACGGGTCGCGCCGCCGGGTACGGTGACGCGCCATGACCCTGGCCGAGCTGATCCGAGAGGCGGAGGTGCGGCTGGCCGCGGCGGGGGTGGAGAGCGCGGGCGTGAATGCGCGCATCCTGGCGGAGCATGCCTTCGCCCTGGCGCCGTTGCAGATCCGCCGCCGCGGCGATCTTGTTCCGGCCCCGGAACAGACCGCGCACTTCCAGGACCTCCTGGCCCGCCGCCTGGCGCGGGAGCCGTTGCAGCGGATCATCGGCCGGTGGGAGTTCTGGGGGCTGGACCTGGCCCTGGGGCCGGAGACGTTGATCCCCCGGGCCGATACGGAAACGGTGGTGGAGGCGGTGTTGAAACGCCGCCCCGACCGTCGCACCCCCTGGCGCATCCTGGACCTGGGCACCGGCACGGGTGCCATCCTGCTGGCCCTGCTGCATGAATACCCGGCCGCCACCGGCATCGGCGTGGACGTCAGCCCGGGTGCCGCCCGCATCGCCGCCGGCAACGCCGCCGGCCTGGGCCTGGGCCCCCGCGCGGCTTTCCTGGTCGGAAACTGGGCGGACGCGTTGGGGAGCAACAATTCGGCCTTCGACATCGTCGTGTCCAACCCGCCCTACATCCCCGATGGGGAGATCGACCAGCTTGCGCCGGAGGTGGCACACCATGAGCCGCGCCGCGCCCTGGCCGGCGGGGCGGACGGGCTTGACCCCTATCGCCGCCTGGCGGGGGAGGCGCGGCGGCTGCTGGTGCCGGGCGGGCTGCTGGCGCTGGAGCACGGGGCGGACCAGGGGCCGGCGGTGGCGGCTCTGCTGGCCGGGGCGGGACTGATCGGGGTGGAGACCGTGGCCGACCTGTCCGGGCTGCCCCGGGTCACCTGCGCGGTCAGGGCAGGATAGGGGCCGGGACGGGACCGGATCGGGACCGGTGGCATCCGCACCCCTGATGCGCCGGGGAAGATCAAAGAATTGTGTTGGAATGACGGTCGCCAGCGTTTAGGGTCGCGGACGCGTGGACAGGTGGGGACCCCCTGGCCGACGCGAACTGCCCCCGGAACGGGGCCCCATCGCCCGAAACAATGCCTGGACCATCACCGGACACCTGTCCGGAGGGGCAAGTTGGATGGTCACGGGACCGGTGCGATGGGTCGGCCACGGCGCCAAGGCAGCCCTGGCCCGTGCCTCCGGCGGCGAAAACTTATCGGGGCAAGAGCAAAAACCGTATGAGACAAGGACAGAACTCGCGGCGCTCGCGCGGCCGCGGCGGGAACCAGGGTGGTGGTGGCGGAAACGGCGGCGGCGGCGGGGGGGGTGGCAACAATCCCCGGCGGCAGAACGTCCCCCTCCGGCATCAGAACTTCGACAGCAACGGGCCGGATGTACGCATCCGCGGCAACGCCTTCCAGGTGCATGAGAAATATCTCGCCCTGGCCCGCGACGCCCAGGCGTCGGGCGACCGCATCGCCGCGGAGAACTATCTCCAGCATGCCGAGCATTACTTCCGGATCATCGCCTTGATCCAGGAGAATGAAAACCGCCAACGGGGCGGGCCCCCACGCCATGACGGCAACGGCCACGCCTATGCCAATGGCGGGGGCGACCTGGACGATGGCGATGACCAGGGCGACGGCATGGACGACGACCGGGACCAGCTCGGCGCCTGACCGGCACCCGGGATCGCGGACGGTGCGACATCCCCTCTCCCTCAAGGGAAGAGGGGGATTTGCGCCTGCCGTTCCCGAAGCGATAACGGTCTGGGCAACCCCGGTCAGCCGCCGCAATATTCCTGCACGGTGTAGCGGCCGCTGATGGTGTAGGCGGCCTTGGGCGCGAAGATGTATTCGCTGCCGCCGACCGGGCGCAGGGGGTTGACCGTGTCGCCCGGCGGCGCCCAGTCATAGGTGTAGCCCAGCCGCGTCCAGGGGAAACCGTTGTAGCGGTATGAGGGCTGGTAGTTCGCGGCGAACCAGGCGACATAGCCCGCATCCACCCCCGGCCCGGCCTTGGCCGTATCCAGGGTGCAGGCACCATCCGTCACCTCCGGATCGGGGCAGGGGCGGGCCAGCTGGTCAGGTCGCACCCACATCTCCACCACCCGGGCATAGCTGCCGGTGGGTTGCAGGCCCAGCCACTGCTTCAGCCGCTCCACCTTCGTCGTGGTATCTCCCGGCACGGCCTGGCACAGGGTGCGGAGCTGGGGCACCGGCGTGACCCAGATGATGCCCCAGGCATCGCCGTTCACCCGGTCATCCGGCGGGGCGGCATAGTATTTCTGGAAGGCCTGCTCGCTCATCAGGCTGGCAACCTTCACTCGCGCATCGGGCACCCGCGCATCGGGCCCCGGCCCCTCCCATTCCAGGCCCGGCGTCGACCGCACCAGGGCCAGCAGCCCGCCATACACGTCCGCCGGCTCCGGCACCGCCGAGTCGCGCAGGGCCGCCTGGTACAGGGCGGCCGGGTCCGGCGCGGGCGCGGTCTGGGCAGTGGGGGCCACAGGGGCGGCAGTGGTCGCAACGGTGCCGTCCCGCGGGGCGGCGGCGCAGCCGGCCAGGACCAGGGCCAGAAGGGCGGCGACCAGGGACGGCAGGGTCCGGGGCGGCACCGTCTGGAACGGAAGGGTGGGGGATAGGGCGGGCATGGGCGCTGGCTCCGACAGGGGTACCCCGTCAGACTGCCATGCCGCACGCAGCCTGTCCGCCTGAAATTCATCCTGTCGGCGAATCAGGAATAGGGCTTGTCGCCGGGAGCCACCACGGTCGGGCCGAGATTCAAGTCAGGAAGAAGACCAGGCTCAAGCCCGCGCCGACGGCGACCACGAACCAGCGCACCACAGGCACCGGCACCTTCTTCGCCGCCACCACACCCAGATATCCACCCAGGATGCAGGTGGCCATGACGATCAGGGCGGCGGGCCAGACGATGATGCCGTCGATGATGAAGATGGCGATGGCGATGCCGTTGATCAGGATGCTGAGCAGCACCTTGGCGGCGTTGATGCGGTGGAAATCATCCCCCTCCGTCACCGCCAGGGAGGCGAGCATCAGGATGCCCATCCCCGCCCCGAAGAACCCGCCATAGATGGCGACGACGAATTGCACGATGCCGCCCACCACCCGGCCCATCGGCCGCCTTCCCAGGTCCTGCCCGTCCCCCGCCTTGCCCGCCCGGGCGGCGCGGGCGCGGATGAAGGCGGTGATGCGGGGGCTGAAGGCGAACAGCAGCGTCGCCCCCGCCAGCAGCCAGGGCACCATGGCCCTGAACTCCGCATCCTCCAGCACCAGCAGGATCACGGCCCCCAGGGCCGCCCCCACCAAGCTGATGATGCCCAGCCCGATGAAATGCCGCCAGTCGCGCATCACCTCCCGGCGGTAGGCGGCCAGGCTGGCGATGCTACCGGGCCAGACGGCGACGGCGCTGCTGGCATTGGCGGCGATGGGGGGGATGCCGGTGGCGACCAGGGCGGAAAAGCTGAAGAAGGTGCCGCCCCCCGCCACCGCATTGACCAGCCCCGCCAGCAGCCCCGCCCCCGCCAGCACCAGGATATCCGTGAGATCCACACCCGCACCCCGCCCTTCGCATCGATCCCTGTCGATGTCCGTCCGCGCATACGCACTTGAGCTTGCCCGCAGGCAGCACCCTATCCTGCTGGCAGGCCCGGCGCATCCCCGCCGTTCGGACGGGGTGGGGGGACGGGTGCCCCCGTCTTCCGCCCCGGTTCCGCCACCATCGGTCGGCACGATGGGGCTTCCCCGGTGGGCCCGTGTCGGGGCAGGATGCGGGCCGGGTTCATTTTTCAACTGCCCCTTCTGTCCATTGCCCCTTCTGTCCGAACGCCGATGACGGGATCTGCCATGCGCCGCCTG
>JBJOKR010000082.1:0-19055 GCA_046045995.1 Pseudomonadota bacterium
GCCTCCATCGAAGGCGGCGGTGACATGGCGGCGTGAGACGGCTGGAAAGGTGAACGGCAGAAGGGTATCGTCCGACATGGCGGGTGTGGCGCTCTCCGACGCGGTTGCAGAGATGGCTTCAGCACCCAAATCCTACGCCGGATCAGAGACTTACGCTACACCCGCCGCCCCCTCCAAGCCGCCGTCGTGAATACGACGGGCTAGTGTCCAAGGAGGGCTGGAACTCGGGACGAATCGTGACGAAAACCAGCGCTAAGTCCTTGGAAAATATGGTGCCGGCTGTCAGGATTGAACTGACGACCTACCGCTTACAAGAAAGATGCCGTATTCACGCCATACTGCGCCAGATAACGCCTGAGCCAGCCTCTACAGAGTGGATTCAATGACTTAGTCGTGACCGTCCTTGTACAGGGCACCCTCCTTTTCGCCCTTGTTTCCGACGCGGTGATTGCTGCGTGATTGCTGGACCGGTTCGCGGGAGGGCGGTCATGGAAGCGAGAATCACAAAGAAGCTCGTTGACGGCACGGAGCCGAAGGCGCGCGACGTCTTTGTCTGGGATGACATCCTTGCCGGCTTCGGCTTGAAGGTCACACCGAGTGGCGCCAAGGTCTACCTGCTGCAGTACCGATCGGAGGGCGGGGGCCGAGGTGCTACGACCAAACGATTTACCATCGGGCGGCATGGTTCCCCGTGGACGCCGGACAAGGCCCGCGAAGAGGCGAGGAGGCTCCTGGCTCTGATCGCAGAAGGGCGTGACCCAATGGCGGAGAAGAAGTCACATCGGGCGGCCGCGGCCGCCGCGCCCGTCCCGGTGGACACCGTTCCCCTCGCCATTGACCGGTTCATCCAGGCCTATTCGAAGAAGAATGCACCCCGCCACTGGCGGGAGGTGGAGAGGACGCTCAAGTATGATCCCGCCCGGGTCTGGGCCGACCGGGACGTGGCCTCCATCGGGCCGAAGGATGTGGCGAAGCTGCTGGAGAGCATCGTCGCCCGCGGTGCCCCCTCGCAGGCCAATCATGTTCACAGGGTCCTGACCACCTTTTTCAACTGCTGCGCCTCCCCTGTGATCGCTCTTGTGCCCACCTCACCCATGGTCGGTGTGGAGCGACCCGCGGTGGAGGTGTCGCGGGAGCGTGTGCTGGAGGATTGGGAGCTTGCCCTGATCTGGCGCGCGGCGGTGGCCCAAGGCTATCCGTTCGGCCCGTGTATCCAACTCCTGATGCTGACGGCGCAGCGCCGGGATGAGGTGGCGCAGATGACCAGATCCGAGGTCGATTTCGACAAGGCCCTCTGGACGCTGCCTGCGGCGCGATCCAAGAACGGCAAGGCAAACCTGATCCCGCTGCCGCCAAGGTCGCTGGAGATTCTTCAGCAGCTGCCTTGGACCCACGAGTTGGCGTTCACCACGACCGGGAGAACCGCGATTTCCGGCTTCTCCCGGCTGAAGGATCGCCTCGACTGGGCCATCACCAACCTGATGAAGCAGGATGCACAGGCTGCCGGCCGCGATCCGTCGACTGTTCAACCCCTGGCCCACTGGACCTACCACGACTTCCGCCGCACCGCCTCCTCCAACCTGGCGCGCCTTGGCGTCCCGCTGCATGTGACGGAGAAGCTCCTGAACCACCAGCCCCAGGCCATCCGAGGCGTGGCGGCGATCTATAATCGGTATGAGTATCTGGACGAACGCCGGGAGGCGCTGGAAAGGTGGGAGGCGCAGGTCAGGCAGATAACGGCGGGTTGGGATGACACTTCCAGGGTATCATCCGGTCTGCCTACCGCCCTAGCGTTCAAGCCTCCGGGGAAGCGATCCACCTTGAGGTGATGAAGGTAAGCCCATCCTTGAACACTCTGCTAGATGTGAGATACTCCGAGAATTCTCCTGCACATGGTTCGGGATAAACCTCGTGACCACTTCTGTTCTGCTGTCGGTCAATGATCTCGAAGCGCGTGCGATCGGGACTGTCGCCCGCGCGATCGGCATCTCGGATGTGCGTGATTTGAAACTCGATTGGGGCGGGCGGATTGATGGTTCCGGCATCGACGTAGGCTCGCTGGGCGATCGGGTTCTGCTGGTGGAGTGCCCGTCCCCGGCACTGGAGGAGCGCATCCGGGCCTCCGGCCGGCAGGTGCATGTCATTGATCACCATGTCTATCCGGACCCCTATTCCGGCGGTCTGCTGGACCGTACAAATCCGATGTCATCGTTGGAGCAGGTGATTGCGCTGCTGGACCCTGGCCGGGCGCTGACGGGGATGGAGAAGCTGGTCGCGGCCAATGACCGGGGGTACTGGCCGACGCTGATGGCGACGGCAGACGCATGCATGCGTGACGATGCTGGCGGTAAAGAAATCGATGATCATGACTGGGTCAAGGCGGCGGCGGACCCTTTGCGCCAGGTGACGGAGACGGTGGGGGCCACCTCCGTCTCCGACGCAGTCCGCGTCGCCTTCGCCATCCGCCGGCAGGAACTGCTGATCCGCAGCCGCTTCACCCATCCCGGCGTGACCGAGGACGAGCGGTCCGAGGCCGTTCTTGCCGATCTTCTGCGCGGCCTTGCTTTCCTGGAAGATCCGGAAAGCCCGGTCGTGGCGCTTGACACCGGGCGGGGGCAGGGCGTGACGGCGGGGCCGGAGGCGCTGACCCTGATCCTTGCGCCGGACGATCTGCGGCCGGTGCTGGGGGACTGCCTGTACATTCGCCATCTCCTGACCGGCGGCGGTGCCCATGTCCTGCGGACGCTCACCCTCCATCACCCCGTGGGCAAGCCGGAGGCACCGACCCGCCTGTTCCTGTCCGGGTCAGCGACGGACAGGCCCCTCATCCGGGACGTGGTGGACAGGCTCCGCGCCGCTGACGCGCCTGCGGGGCTCTCCCGGCTGACCAGCTTCGCCGGCGGCGGGACGGAAACGGTATACTTTGGTGCTGACAGGGGGCTGTCCGGTACATCGGACGATATCGGCGCCCTGGCCGACCTGATCCTGGCCAACGCCCTGGGCGGCAACCGGCCGATTTGGGGCTGGACGACGCGCATGTTCTGCGCCGTGGACATCGCACCATTCAGCGAAACCGGGCCGCCCGACGCAAAGGTCACGGTGCCTGCGGACCTGGGGAAGGCCGGGTTCGAGGTGCTGAAGCTGGAATCGCCGGAGCGGGCCTATCTGCTGCCGCACCTGCGTGATCTGCTGGCGCCGACGCCGAGGGATTTGAAAAATGCTGCGCCCGGAGAGACCCTGCATGTGTGCAGCTATCGCCGGGTGTTCGCGAAGGGCGAAGAGCCGGTGCTGCATCTGAACTGGAGCGGCTGGCGGGCGCGGCGGGGGCTGCGGGCGGCGATCACCGACCTGATCATTCATTTTTGCTTCAACCGTGTCGCCATCCTGGAATGGAGATTCGGCGGCGAGGAAGAGAAATTCCGCGAGAAGGATGAGAATGATAAGTCGATATCGCACTGGCGCGCCCTGCTCGACGCACGGAACGCGTTGAAGGACCAAAAGGATCGCGTCGCCACCTATGCCGACCTGCTCGATTTCAATGAGGCAGCCCGGTACTTCTACGCGCCCTATAAGGCCGACTGCGCCCACCGCGTCAGCCTGCACTGGCCAGGGGAGGGGGAGGTTGGGGCTCTCTGCTACCCCTTGGCGGTGCCGAAGACGCCGGAGAAGCCGGAGGGCTGGCTGTTGCCGCTGCTGGTGCGGATGCTGGGGCCCTTCGGGCTGGACGCCGCCGCCTGCCGGCTGATCCTGGATGAGCGGGCGCGGGTCGCCACCGCCGTCGCCTTCCTGGGTGCCCCGCCGACGCTGGAGGCGGGCAAGGCGCTGGACCGGAACCTGTTTCGGCGGCTGACGGATGTGTCCTGTTTCGACAAAGGCCCGCCCTACGACCCCGATTTCCACGCCGCGCGTGATCCGGATCTGACCTACCGCCGGTTCGAGAGCATGGGCACCCTCACGGGGGTGGACGACCATGCCTTCGTCATCCGCAGCTTCGGCGGGTTCGGCCGCTGGGTTATCCTGGGCCAGATGGACACGGTCTATCGCCGCATCTGGCTGGTGGCGCAGTACTACCATGCCGCCTTCCAGAAATACTCCCGCGCCATCGCCGGCATTTCGGAACGGCGGGTGGCGCTGGACCGGGCCAAGGCGGCAGGGGCGGAGGATGGCACGAAACGCGCCGACTTGAGGGACGAGGCGCACCAAATGCGCGTCGGCTTCCTTACCTTCGCCAACGCCCTCTGGTTCGATCAGGTCAGCAGCCAGATGCAGGGGATCGACCTGTTCGGCATGATGGCGCGGCGCCTTGGCGTGCGTCCTCTCTATGAGGAAATCGACGAAGAGTTGGACCGTACCGACACGCTGGAAACGGCGGAGCGGCTGGAGGAGGAGGCGGCGCGGGAGAAGGCGGCGGAACAGCAGCGCCGCGAGACCGCCGACGCCGAAGCACGGAAAGCCGCGAAGGAAGACCTTGGCCGCCGCCGGGTGGGAGAGGTTGCGGGTGTCGTCGCCGGTACGACTGTGCTGATCACGTTGGGCGATGCCATGGGGTGGCTGGGCCGCGATACTGTTCTGCCGGGCCGCCTGCTGTATCTCGCCGGATCGCTCCTGGCCGCTATCGCAGCGACGCTGGCCGGTGCTGCGGTCGCCCGGGAGGAAGTAAAGGACCCCGACAAGCGCGGATTCTGGTGCGATGTGTGGCTCTTCCTGAAGCACCTGTTCCGGCAACGGATCCTTTATGGGGCGCTGTTTCTCTTCTTTGGTGTCTGGGCAGTTGCAAACGGATGGCTACCGTCGCCCGCCGCTGCACCTCCCACCACGGCGACACAGTCACCGCCCCCGACCACCACGATCACACCGGTGCCTGGGACATCGACCACCGCCCCTCTGCCAAAGGCTGGGCAAGTCGGTAACTGACCCGGCCACTTGGTCTTGCCAAGGTGCTGCCGATTATCGTTTAGCCCGAGACCGGCACCGGCGGATAAACGGTCCCGGGACGCTCCGCCCGCTGCCCCGACCATCAACCCCCACCGATGAAGCGGAGGGTGCAGGTGCCCAGGCCGCGGGTGGTGCCCTTGCCGACGCCGACATGGGGGGCAAGCGCCAGAAGGGACAGGAGGGGGGGCGGAGTCCCTGCGGCTTCCGTTGTGGCGCCCGCCACAGCGCCCGCCTGGCCCGCTGCCGCCAGGCCGTCCACGTAGATCGTACCGACGACGCCCGACATGGGCACCGGGCGGCCGCCCTGGCGGTCCGACCGCCGCTCCCATGCCACCCGAAGCAGGTCGGGGCGGCGAAGCGGCAGGGCATCCGCCGCTTCCTTCAGGGTGCGCCAGTCAGCGGAGACGGCCGCATCCTGCCAGCGGGCCAGCCCGGCGACACGGCGGCCCAGACCGGTGACGAAGCCGCCGAAGCGTTCCAGCGGCAGTGTGTCCCCGGTCAGGTCGGCCGGGCTGTCCAGGGTGATCTCCACCGCTTCGGCAGCCGTGGGGGCCACGATCCCGGCCATTGTCTCCAGCCGCCGGGGACCGGGCATGACCGGGCCGGGCGCCCCCCGGCCCAGACGCGGCAGTTCCAAGCGTTCCCGCAGGGCGATGGTCAGCGCCTCCGCCGCCGCGGTCATCCAGTCGCAGGCGAAGCCGTACAGGGTCAGCCGCACCAGGGCGTCCGCCCCATGGGGCCGCGCCGTGATGCGATAGGGCCGCGGCACCTCCATCCCCGCCATCAGCCGCGCCTGTTCGTTGAACAGCACGGACAGGGCGCAGGGCGGGTCCCACGGGCAGGGCCGCCCCGCCAGCGCCTCCGGCGAGGCCGCCCCCATCAGCGCATGCCCCCACGCCCCCCGCACCTTCCCGGCAAAGGCCGGCTCCGCCGCCTGCACCCCCAGTCCGGGCAATCGCACCTCCACACTCTGCTGAAACCACGCCTCCGCCAATTCCGGCAATGTCAGCGTCCGGGCAGGATCGGAAAGGCGGGCGGAGAGGGAGGAGGGCATGGAGGGCAGTTCGGCCGTAGGTCCTATGCGGGTCGGTCCCATTGGATAGCCTGTCGCGGTGCAAAGGCAACTGTCGCGTATCAATCGTCCGCCGGCGACTTAAGATCGACATACCACCTGCCCGCAATAGCCGGTCATGCCCGTTGACCCCGACATCTCCCCACGGTATTGGGGAGATCCGCTGGTTTGCGGATTGAAGCATCAAAAAATCTGCTCGGTCGGTCGTCGACTGCAATCTAGACCCGCCTTGGGTGAACAGCCTGGGCGGGTTTATCTTTTTTGGCCTATGCGGGACGTGTGGGTGCTGCCATGAGCGACGATGCGCAGCACGGAACGTCGCCAGCATCAGCGCATGCACTATTAATCGACGTAGATTTCTGTAATGTGACCTTGACAGACAGCGGGCCTATGCCAATCTCTCGAAAGGGGTAATTACGCCCCCCTTGGGATCATGAAAGGACCCCACATGACCGACCGAGAACCTGTCGACGGGCACTCGCCCCAGTCGACGACCGACCGCGCCGATCCGCCGATGCATCAGGCCAGCCCCACGGTAAAGCTCTCCGAGCAATACCATCGCCACACATTCCTCACCCGGCCCGATGGCTGTCGTGAAGCAATGGTGGAGACCTGGGCGCGCACGGTCGAGATGCATCTGCGATCTCCCGGCGCACCCGACGAGTTTCATGAAAGCCGGTCGCTTGAGCAGCGCCCTTGGTATCGTTGTTTGAACTGGCGGGATTTCCTGCCGGTCTTTATCGTGTTGCTCGAACACGTTCTTCAGCGTATGGCGGGTTAACATCCGCAGGAAGGGGCCGGGAAATCGGCCCCTTTCTTGTTCTGTACTTACTAGATTTGTCAATTACCAAGCCATCATTTGGTCAACGTTCTGAAATCTGGCCCTGCCACCTCATCGGATTCATGTATGCCGACAGTCACCCTTCTCCTCACCGAAGACGATCTCGAAGCACAGGAGATTCTGCATCTGGCGGCGGCCGCGGGCGTGGATGCATGGAAAGTTCGGCGGGACTGGGGGACCGCAGGGGCGTTTCAGCCGGGCACCCTGGATGATCTCGCGCCCACGGTCATCCTCGTGGAGATGCCGGATCCGGAATTGGAGGAGCGGCTGCGGGCGTCCGGGCGGCGGGTGCATGTGGTGGATCACCATCTCTATGCCGGCTCCGGCCGGGCCGCCGCCTTGGACCGGCGCCATCCCTTGTCCTCCATCGAGCAGGTGGCGGAGCTGCTGGCCTCCGGAGCGGGGCTTAACAAGGTGGCATTGGACCCGGCCCAGCACCTTGTCTCCGCCAATGATCGCGGGTTCTGGCCGCTGCTCCTGGAAGAGGCGATGGCGCCGCGCGGCGCGGTCGAGCGCCCCTGGTATCGCTGTGGTCGGACGGATGCCTGGCCCAAGGTTCTGGACGACCTGCGTACCGTCTTCGGCCGGGCACCCAATTTCAATGAGCAGATTGCGGCGGCGGTCCCTGTCGCCTTCGCCGTCCGGTATGCGGAGCTGGTGAGGCGCCTTCTGCACCGTCACGGATTGACGGAGGATCAGGCGGGAGAGGAGGTACTCAAGCAGTTGCGCCTCGCCTTAACCTGGTTGGCGGCCGGGAAAGGGTTGGCGCGTCTATCCGACGGGCGCCATGGTACCGACCCGCAGGCGCTCACGCTTGTCCTTGCACCGGACTGTCTGAAGGATGTGCTGGGGGATGCCCTGTACCTCCGCCACCTGTATGACGGCGGTGGCGGCGTCGACGATCAAGGCAAGGTTCCCCCCTTGCGCTTCCTTGCCCTGTTTCAGGGCGCGGAGGGGGAGACGACGCCCGGCACCGGCAGTCAGCAGGGGTTGGGTGGCTTGGATTTTTCCGGGAAACCGCCCCGCCTCTCCTCCCTTTTCCTGTCGGGTGGGGCCGGCGATGTCCGGCTGATGGAGGATCTGGTCGTCCATCTCCAGCATGTCGGTGCCACGTCCGAATTGGGGCGCCTGTCGATCACGGCCGGCGGGTCCGGCACGACCGCCTTCTTCGGGGCCGCCGTCGGCGGCACCGGCTCCCACAAGGCAGTGTCCGACCTGGCAAACCTGATCCTGGACAATGTGCTGGGGCTGAACCGACCGGTGTGGGGGTGGACCACGCGGATGTTCGTTCCGGTGTCCTATAAGTGGAAGGAGGGGGTGGGGGAGCATATGATAGCCGCCATGGAGGCCGGAACTTCGGTGGAGTTCTTCAGCCCCGGCGCTCAGGAGCGTGCCTATCTTCTACCTCATCTGCGGGAGTTCCTGGCCCCTGAAGGACCGCCGACGGAAGCGTGGAGCCAGGATGCGCTCGGTATCCGCAGCTATCGCCTGATGGTGCCGACCGATGCGCCGCCGACCCTGCGGATCACCTGGCGGAAGGGGAAGCGCGCACTTGCGGCGGTCCTGCGCGAAATCATTGTCCATGTCTGCTATAATGCCACCCTGGTCATGGAATGGGCGTTCGGCGGGAACAACCCGGCGCTGGACGGCGATGGGCCGCTCTGGTGGGGCCTGTTGAAGAGCGGCGACAGCCCCGGCGGCGGGGCGGGGGAGGCGGTGCATACCTACGCCGACCTGTTGGATTTCAACTGGGCCGCCCGCAACCTCTATGCGCCCTATGAATCCGATGTCGTCACATATGACGCCACCTTGACTTGGCCAGGCGAGACACCGTCCCCGCTGTCCTTTCCCTACAAGATCCCGTGCGAACCGGAATCGCCGGGCGGCTGGTTCCACCGTCTGGCGGCGAAGGCGCTGCAGCCCATGGGTCTTGCCCCGGCCGACGTGAAACTGCTGTTGGATGAGCGGGCGCGGGTGACCACGGGGGTCGCCTTCCCCGGGCGGCGCCCGGAACTGCCGGGCGGCTACGAGGCCGACATGAACCTGTTCCGGCGGCTCATGGATGTGACGGACGCCGGCAGTTCAGCGCCGTACGCCCCCCACTTCCATGAGGTCGCCGATGAGGACCTGATCTATCGCCGGTTTGAAAGCATGGGCACCCTCTACGGTGTTGACCATCATGCGGTAGCCGGGCGCTTCTATGGTAAGTTCGGCCGAGACAATCTTCTTCCGCACATGGACACCGTCTACCGCCGGCTCTGGCTGGTGGCGCAGTTCTACTATGCGGTGTTCCACCATTTTTCCAAGCAGATCGCCCGTATCGCCGCCGACCGTGTCGCCCTGGACGTTGAACAAGCCCGGTTCGAGGCGGCCCCGTACAAGTGTCCGCGGCGGGAGGCGGAGCTGCGCAAGCGGCGCCGGACTCTCCAGAACGACGCCCATGATCTGCGTGTCCGTTTCCTGGGCTTCGCCAATGCCCTCTGGTTCGACCAGATCAGCAGCCAGATGCAGGGGATCGACCTTTTCGCCCGCATGACCCGGCAATTGGGTGTCGCCGTTCAGTATACGGAGGTGCGGGACGAGCTGGATCGAACCGATGAGCTGGAGGCGGCGGAACAGCGGGATGCAACGGAGGACGCCCACCGCAGGGTGGGGGAGGTGGCGGGCATCGCGGGCGGCACCGCCGTCCTTGTCGCCGGGCTGGATGCCACCGGCGTGTTCGGCACTGTGAACGCCGTCAGCGACGGGCTGCTGGTCCTGGCTGCCGTCCTTCTGGCCATCCCCCTGACCGCCGCCGGGGTGGCTGCTGCCCGGGGAATACGGTTCGACGATGCCCTGGCGGACATCTGGCGGAACATCCGCGGCCTGGTCAGCGCGGCCTGGTGCTCCGGCAGTTTCCTGCTGGCCCTCCTGCTCCTGGCCGTCGTGATCGGACTGCTGATCGTGGGCGGCCCGGACGCAAGCTGACCCCGGCGGCCCCCCGCATCGGATTGGTCTCAATCCCGTACAGAACCGGGAACGGCTTTGAACAAATGGAGCGGCGTTCGTCCGACGCTTGAAGGTCTCAATCCCGTACAGAACCTGGAACGGCTTTGAACACCTCGCCGAAAGTTCCGTCAAGATCGCCACGCTGGGGTCTCAATCCCGTACAGAACCGGGAACGGCTTTGAACCTGGCCGGGACACGCCGGGCAACAGAGGTGTCGGTAGGCCTGTGTCTCAATCCCGTACAGAACCGGGAACGGATTTGAACCTGTCAGGCAGAATGGCTGGGCGCTGAGGTATGTGTCTCAATCCCGTACAGAACCGGGAACGGCTTTGAACCGCGGGACTTCCGTAAAGAGATGGCAGCGCTGCTGTCTCAATCCCGTACAGAACCGGGAACGGCTTTGAACCTACCCCCTGGATGGTCCTGATGCAAAGGGAAGATTCTGCTGCCGGTCCAAGGCGGCTGTGGATGGATCGGCTTCGAAACAACAAACATGGTTAACATGTCGGGGCATCGTCGCCATCCCGCTTGAAAAGGCTGCTGGAACGGGGATCGGGGCTCTTCCAAGGCAGTTTTGACATTTTCTTATCCGGGCGCGGGGCAAGGCGATGGGATGGTGCGCGCCGCCGGGGGGGTGCGATGGTCCGCCGGTCGCCGTTCTTCAGCGCCATCGGTCATCCACGCCCGCCGCGGCACCCGTCGCCCCCGCACCAACGGTCAAGATTCATGATCGTTGGTATCAGCCGCGCCTGCTCCCGGGCGGGGGCAGGTAGCGGTCACCGGGGGGATCGCGCGGGTCGGGCATCTGGATGTCGGCCTTGCTGGGCTTCTGGATGTCCTTGAAATTCTTCAATATCGGATAGGCCAGCTTGCCCGCCGGGCCCATGGTGCCGGCCGTCGCACGGTCGGCAGGGGCGGCCAGGGCGGCGCCAGCGGTCGGGTCGCTGGCGGCCAGGAATTCCTGCACCGGCGGGACAATCGGCCAGCCCTTCCAGTGGGCGGCCATGTAGGTCTCGAACGCCGCCAGGAAGGGCTTCAGGCTCTGCCCAGCCGTCACGTCGGTGACCCAGCCCTCCCGTCCGTCGCCGGGCAGTTCGTCCGGTGACGGGGCCGTCAGCAAGGCTTCCGCTTCGGCATCAAGCTCCTTCAGGTTCAGCGCGATCGCCTTCACCCGGGTCTGCCCGGCGCCGAAGGGTTTGCCCCGGCCCAGCAGGTGGCGGTGGGGCTTGGCCGGGTCGCCGCCATGGGTCAAGACCCAGAGCAGCCCCCCCACCTCCGCCGCGGTGACGTTGTGCAGCCGCAGCGTCGCCTTGAACAGAAGCTCCCGATTTCCCTTGGCGGGGACCAGGAAGGACAGGCGGGACAGAACCTCCTTCAGATCCTCCCCCGTCTTGCCCAGCCGGTCGATCTGCTGCCGCAGATCCTGGCGCAGCCCGTCGGCGGCGTGGCGCGGGTCGGGATAGCGGGGCAGGTAGCGCTTGCGCCCGGCCAGGGTCGCCTGCGGGTCAGAATAATCCTTGATCCGCCCCGCCAGGTAGAAGGGCGCGAAGGAGGCGCGGGGGGCGCCCATCACCGTTTCCATCACCGGCGTTTCGACCGCGTTGCTGCCCGGTTGAAGGGTAGCGAATCCCACCGCCACCCGGCCCCGGCGGGCGAGGCCGGCGGGGGTGACATGCTTCGGCGCCGCGTCCGGATCGGCCAGCAGATCCTCCACCTCATGGACATAGCCGAACAGGGCCTCGACAAAGTCGGGCTGATAGGTGTTGTCCTTGAGGGAGATCTCCCGCAGGGCGGGCCGCTTGTGGGCACTCACCCGGTCCAGCAGATCGCGGACCGAATAGCGGTGCGCCACCTTGAAGAAGCGGGTCAGCCCGAACTGGAACTCCGCCCCGTTCGCCGGATCGCCGACATAGAAGACCGGCACCCGCCCGTTCTCCAGCTCCAGCGACGGGGACAGCACGGCCCAGGACCCGTCCGGCTTGCGGTTGCGCCGGGCCGGCTTGGTGTTGATCAGGTGGAAACGGTCCCACGCCTCCGCCGGAATGTCGAACGGCACGGCGTCCGGCGCCGTCTCAAACACATATTCCCGCTTCTTCGGCTGGCCCTGCCCGCCCTTCTGTTCCTTCTCTTCGATCAACTTGGCATCGGGGGCTGCCGGCGACTTGTTGGAGAAGACCAGCATGCCCCGCACGCCGCCATCCCCCGGCTTGGCACGGCTCTTGCCCGTCCCGGACTTGTCGATGCGGAAGCCCAGCTGGGGCAGGGTGGTGAAATCGATCGTCTTGCCGCGCACCGTGGCGCCCGATTGCCGGTAGCGGCTCGGCAGGTCTGTCTTCAGCCACTCCGCCCGCCACTCATAGGGGGCGGATTCCGGTTGCGCCCGCCGGTCCAGCATCAAGCGCAGATTGTTGTGGTGGATGACGTGCCAGTCGGCGCAGGGCGTGATGCGGTAGGTTTCCTTACTCTTATCCTTCACATCCACCACCCGGCTCAGCCACCCGGCCTTGACAAGGTCGGGGGCCAGCAGGGACTTGCCCTCCCGCCCGTTCTCCATGGGCCGGATCAGCGGGTGGGTGAAGTCGCGCAGGCCATAGCGGTGATGGCCGTTCACCTGGGACAGCCGCCCGCCCGCCACGATTTCCATCCCCGCCCGCAGCATGCCGCGCAGCGTGGCGCCGGGAATGGCGTAGCCGCCGCCGGGGCCCAGGCGCAGGGGGCCGGCCGTACCTTCCTGCGCTTGCTCCTCCCCGATCAGCAGCGGGGTTTCGACGGCCAGCGTCACCTCGATCCGCCCGCTGAACCCGCCCTTGATCGGCGTGTCCAGCCGCATGTCCCGAACCGCCGGTTCCGCCATCACCACCGTGTCGTTCAGGGCGACGAAGCGGAAGGGGGAGGACAGCAGGCCCTCCGGCCGCTCGGGGCGGGTGGCGGACGGCTTCCGCCCCGCGGGACCGCGCGCCTCCCCCCGGCCGGGACCGCCACGGAACGGCGGCGGCGGCGGCGCGGGGGGCGGGGCCTCCCGCTTCATGGCGGCCAACTCGTCACCGGAGAAGGCCTTGACCCGCTTGGCCAGCTCCTCGAAATCCTCCTCCTCCGCATGGCCGAAGTCGCCATTGTCCATCTTGGCTTCGGCTTCCCGGGCGGTCTGATCCCTCTTCAACGGGCCGCGGCGGGCCATTTCGGCCGCGAACCATTTGATGGCCTTGGCGACGACGTCACTCATGCCCCGCTCCCCACCTTCTCAATCGTCTCGACGGCCACGTCGAACCAGCCGAAACCCTTGTTCGTGCCGTGACCCAGCATCAGCCCGTTTTTCTTGAGATCTTCGATGATCTTTCCCGCCAGATCGAAGGCGTCGGCGGCGAAGGCCGCCGCGGTCGTGTCCCGGCATGGGTCGAGCACCAGGTTGGCCGTGATCCTGACGCCGCAGAAGGCGGCGCTGGTGAACAGGGCGCCGTCCACCGGGGCGCCGGAGAAGCGGTCCAGCTTCACGCTGGTCACGTTCCAGGGTTGGGCGTCCTCGGTCCGCATCTCATCCAGCCGCAGACGGCCGCGGTGGCCGACTTTGCCGAACAGAAGCTCGATGGCGTCCTTCTTCCGCCCTTCGTTCCAGCCTTCCAAAGCAGCCAGCCACTCCGCCCGGGCGCGGATCGCCCCCATCAGGGAGGTGCCGGGCAGCAGGGGCAGCTTCTTCGCCAGACGCTGGCCCTTCAGGTTCGAAAGCGCGGGGTCGTTGCGTTCCAGCTTGTCCGCGACCTTCAACGCCTCCCGTCCCTCCCCCGGCGGGATGTGGGAACTGTCCTGCACCAGGAACGGCCCTTCGCAGGTCAGGCGCAGGTTCCAGCCCCGCGCCGCCGCAGGCGCCGGTGGCAGGGTGATGGGATGGGGCGCCGAAGATAGTTCCCCGTTGTTGTCGACCCACCGGCGTGTGACTGTCAGCGTCTCCGTTTTCAGCCTGACCCGGCCCTGGCCATCCGCCTGACCCTTGCCGATATGGGCACCGGCCGCCAACCGGGCCAGCGGGGGCAGCAGGCGGTCCAGGGCCGCCTTGGCCTCTTCCTCCGCCCGGCCGATGACCAGCAGTTTCAGGGAGAACAGGGTTCCGGGCGGTACCACCTCCTGGAAGAACAGCTTGTTGTGCTCCGCCGTGCCGCTCTTCGGGTCGATCTTGGTGCGGGCACTGACGAAGGTGCCGGGGCGGTCCTTCCCCGCCAGATCGGCGGCATAGGGGGCGTCGCTCGGGGGCGCCATGGTCTTGCAGGGGGCCCCCCAGACAAGGACCGATCCCATCACGCCGGTCTCTGCCGAATTCGGATCGCCGAACAGGGCTGTCACCGCGCCGCCATCGGCGGCAAGCCGGCGCAGCAGCCCCTTCAGCGATGGGCCGGGAAGGTAGGGTTTTCCGCTTCCGTCGCGGGCGATCAGGGCCAGTTCCGGGTTGTTCTCCTCCCCCGCCTTGGACGATAGCCGGGGGATCAGATCCCGCTCCCGCTCGCCGGTGCCCAGATGCAGGGGGCTCATCACCTCCAGCTCGGCCGTCACCTCGAAGCGGTGGGGGTGGATCAGGCTGACGCGCTCAGACATCGGTCACCTCCGCACGAAGGGCGGCATGGTCCACCGCGTTCACGATGAAGTCACCAAACCCGTTCTCCGGCACATAGGGACAGGTCCGCCAGTCCGACGCCCAGGTCCCGGCCTCTCCCTCCACCGACTGGGCGGGCAGCCCGCTGCGGGACAGGCGCTGCAGCACTGATTTTAGGTCTCCTTTCAGCAGGAAGACCGATCCGGGGTTGGTCAGCAGGTACGGGTAATAGGTGCCATCGCGATACGACCGCCGCCGCACCGCCAGATAGCGGCCGGCCAGGGATTGGGTGGCGAAGAAGGTCCGAAGCTCCGCCCCCTCCGCCGCGGCCCTCCAGTAGGCGGCATAGTGCTGGAACAAGGCGTCCGGATTTCCCGCCCGCACATCTTCGCGCAGTGGGCGCGGGGCCAGCATCAGGGCGGGGGTGATCAGGGTGACGGCCCAAAGGTCGTCGCGCACGGGCTTGAGAGCGCCCGGTCGCCCGTCATCCGCAACCGGCGTGAAGGTCGCCCTGGCACCGGTGGAGCCGATGCCGTCCAGGCCATCATCCGTCAAGGCTGCCACGACCCGGGCGAAGAAGGTCGGGTCGGCACCGTTGCGGTCCAGGGTCAGGCGCCAGGGGCGCGGTTCCAGCTTCTCCGCCTCCCCCTCTTTGGCGGTATTCATGAGGGGGGAGCGGCCGACATCGACGAACAAGGCGCCATCCTTCGCCGTATGCGTCTCATCGATTTCCACATGGGTGCGGGGTAGCCGGGTGACGGTGGCTTCGGGCGGATAGCCGACGATTTTTCGCACGTCCTCGAACCAAGCGCCCTTCCAGTCCAGGATATAGGCCGGGGGACGCCCGCCGAACGTCGCGGCCTTGCCGTGTAGCGTCAGCAGGGCGTCCCGGACACCCTTCGTATCCTTCGACACCGGATCGATGATCAGGGAGAAGGGGAGGGCGAAGTTCGCAGGCCGGGCACCCGGTCCGACGCCGTTTTCCGGAAAGGCGTGGCTGATCCGGATGCGACTGAGATCCGCGCTCGCCGTTGGGTCGGTGCCGGCCAGTTCCAGGCGCCGGGCCAGCGCGCCCTTGATGACGGCGCCGGGGATGATCTCCGAACCGACAAAAACGTTGTCGTTCAGCCGCGTGCTGTCCACAACGAAGCGCCGGTCCAGCGTGAGGCGCAGATGCGCGCGATCCGCCCCGTTCCGTGCGGGAGCCGCCGGAAGCGTCAACGCCGTCGCGGTGCCGGTCAGGCGGACCTCCGTCTCCTCCGCGACCACCTCCCCGAACCCGGCGGTCTTGCTGCTGCCCACAGCGGGGATCAGGCGCAGGGCCTTGTCCAGGGCGGTGGCCCACCGTTTCGCCTCATCCGGGGAGCAGCGCAGAATGGCGGTGCTCTCGAACGAGACCGTCTTGCCCACCGGTGCTACCAGGCCGACAACCACCAGCGCGCCCTGTTTCGCGGCGCCCGTCCGTTCATCGATGGCAACACGGGTGAGCGTCAGGGGTTGCCCATTCTTGTCCAGATCCGGCCTAGGTCCAACCAGATCGGCCACGATGAGGCGCCCGCGGGCGGGCTCGTTCTGTAACGCCCCCACCTCCGGCGACCGGCAGCCGAACAGGGCATCAATCTCCCCATCCTTGATGATCCCGCCGTCGGTCGCCTGCGCCAGGGTGCGGCAGGCGGCGCGCAGCAGACCCTTCACCTGGTCCGCCGGCACCAGCGCCCGGCCGAATTCATCCAGAAGCGGGCCGGAATCCAAGCCCAGCGACGCCGTGGTCGGCCCCGGCATCAGGAACGGGCTGCGCAGGGTCAGCCGGATGGTCAGTTCATGGCGATGGGTCATGACCGCACCCCCGTCCCCGGCATCGTCAAGGGCGGCGTTGGTGGGCCCTCCAGGAAGGGATCGGCATAATCCCAGTACTCCGCGATCAGGGCCAGGGTCAGCGCCAGCGGCCGGTCCCCACCCCAATTCTTGAAGTCATCCGCGCCGACGGCACAGTCGGCACCGGCATTTCCCAGGTACTCCCGCAAGGATTCGCAGACTTTGTCCTCGCAGGCATTCCCGCCGAAGGGCGTGGTCTGCTGGGCGATGCGGAGGAGCTTGTAGAGCTGGGACCGGGGGAATTCCGTCCTGTCGGCCCGAGCGTGCTCACCCTTGTTGCCCATCCGCTGGATCAGTTCCAGAAGGCCTGTCAGTTCGCCCGCGGTCAGGACGAACCACGCATCCGGGCCGGACAGATTCGGATAAAGACGTTTCCGATACGCACCCAAGTCGTCCGGCAGGTCCGCGCTCTCGAAGGCGGCGACGCTCAGGGCGTTCATATCCTTGCGATGTTTCTTCGCCTCTTCCGCCAGCCCCTCTTTCACCAGCCGGGTTATGTCCCGGATGGGCGTCTTGCGGTCGCAGAACAGCAGCCCGGCGCCATGGGTCAGGGTTTTTTCACCGATCTTCCAATCCTTGCTCAGTTTGAAGAACCCCTGCGCCAGAGTGAAGCCCAGCCAGCCCGGCACCACCATCGTGAACTCATCCCCGCCCCAGAGCAGGGTTTCCAGGCGCAGCCGCAGTTCCTCCTTGTCTTTGATTCTGATCGGAACCCTGCCGCGTCCCTGTCGGACGATATCATCACCGCCCATCGTTCGAAGCCATTCCAGGGTCCTATTCAGGAAACCCCGACGGAACGCCTGGAGTTCGCGGGAGAATTGCGCCAGCGCGTTGACCATCCGCGGCGGTTCGTGATGCTGCGCCAGGTCGGCCCGGATGGCACCGAACCCGTTTCCGTCTGCGTAGAAGATGGCGAGCTTGTTCTGAAGGCTTGGCCGCACGCCGAACCTGTCCCATCCGCAGATCGGTACGGCACAGATATCGGCGACACTCTCGGTCACGGGCTCATCGATCGGCTCGCCCAGTTCGACGCCGTAGAATGCCTTACGCATCTTCCGGCCGTACAGCCGGCGTGCGGCTGTGGCGGGGGCGGCTGTGGCGGGCACGCCTTGCGCGTCCGCGGCTTCCCGCGTCTGCTTGGCGATACCGGGGATTTTCGGAACGGCCGGCCGCAGCTTGTCCACCGGGTCGAAACCAAGCACCCCCTGCTCAAACTTGGGGAGGGGCACGGTCAGGCTCTGCATCTGGCGGGTGCGGTTGCGCGCCTCCGCCGCATAGAGGGCGCGGTCCAGCGCATCGCGTTGTTTGTCGCCGTCGGGCAGAGCCTCCCCGTCATGGGCCAGATCGCAGACGAAGCTGAGATGGGCGAGGGGGATCATACCCTCTCGCATTGTCGCCGTGGGGTCTCCGCCATGCGCCTCTAGTTGGCCAGCCAAATCACGGGGGTCCTCCCCCTCCGTCGCCAGCTTCCCGCGCAGATCGTGCAGGACCGCCGTCGCGGTCTCCGAATCGGCGCGAAACCGGAATGCCGCCTGGGACGCACCGGCGAAAACCTGCTCGGCCACTCCCTGGCCCAGCTTTGCATCCAGAATCGCCTGGACCCGGTCGGCGGCATGCAGCAGGGCCAGCCCGGCCCCCCGGATCACCGATATGTCCTGGGTATCCGTAACGGTCGAGGAAAAATTCACGCCCTCGACCCTTAGAACATAGCCCGCTGCTTCGGCCATAGCGCCCCGCTTGCAATCATCCGTCCCCAGGGGGGAAGCGGCGGTCGGACCGTATCCGGCCCACACGCCTGGGTAAAAGTGCGCATAGTCTATCAGAACAAAGGTATGCCCTGTCCAGGCCCCAGGACCAAAACACCCCGCGACCCCGACACCCCTGCCTAAAGCCAGCCGAACCTTGATGCCCGCGCACTCTCTTGCATGCAGATCGTACACCTCTGCCTGCCTTGGTGCGTCGACTCGACGGGGACCGTTGTGACGACAGGCGGAACGACAGGTGCCCGCCGTGCCTGGCCGGCTCCAGGCGAACCTCAACGTCAATGAAGCCCCGGCTTTGAGGCCGGGGAAGGCTGGTGACGGAGCCCCAGCCCTACGAGCCCACCCCGGCGGAGGTGCTTCAATGAGGCCCCGGCTTTGAGGCCGGGGAAGGGGCCGCCGACCTGCACAAGCGGGCCGTGCTGGCGATCCGCGCTTCAATGAGGCCCCGGCTTTGAGGCCGGGGAAGGCTAAATTCCTTTTGGAGATCTGAGAGATGGACCTCGGGCACCTGGCTTCAATGAGGCCCCGGCTTTGAGGCCGGGGAAGGGGGAAAAGACACGCGCTGGGGCGACGATCTGGCCTTCCGCGGACTTCAATGAGGCCCCGGCTTTGAGGCCGGGGAAGGCCGTCGGCCGAGGCTGCGGCCACGCTGACGGACCAGGCCGCCCTTCAATGAGGCCCCGGCTTTGAGGCCGGGGAAGGAATCTCTGGGACAGCATCCACGGCCCCGGCGCATGGGAAGCGCCTCAATGAGGCCCCGGCTTTGAGGCCGGGGAAGGTCGTCCGATCTCCTTCTTAGCCCGTCGTATTCACGACGGCGGCTTGGAGGGGGCGGCGGGTGTAGCGTAAGTCTCTGATCTGGCGTAGGATTTGGGTGCTGAAGCCATCTCTGCAACCGCGTCGGAGAGCGCCACACCCGCCATGTCGGACGATACCCTTCTGCCATTCACCTTTCCAGCCGTCTCACGCCGCCATGTCACGGCCGCCTTCGATGGCGGG
>JBJOKR010000083.1:0-18856 GCA_046045995.1 Pseudomonadota bacterium
CCCGGGAAGGCGCCGCTGGACCTGGCCCCGGATGCGCCGCTGCTGCTGGAACCGCTGGACATCCGCATCTTCCACGGCCGGGCCACCCGGGCAGGCACCATCCCCGATCCCGCTGACAGCCTGGACCGGCTGCTGTCCCTGGCCGGGTCCCGGGTGGTGATCGAGGATGTCTATCCCGCCATCGACGGCGGGCGCTTCGCCGTGAAGCGGGTGGTGGGCGATGTGCTGGAGGTCTGGGCCGACATCTTCGCCGACGGCCATGACAAGATCGCCGCCGTTCTGCAAACCCGCATCCCGGCGGAACAGCCGGACGTCGGCGGACAGGGGGAGACCACGGCAGAGGCGTGGGTGGAGGTGCCCATGGTCCTTCACGACAATGACCGCTGGACCGGCCGGATACCCCTGACGCGGAATGCCCGCTGGCAATACCGCATCACCGCCTGGCGCGACCTGTTCGCCACCTGGCGGGCGGATACGGTGAAGAAGCGCGATGCCGGCCGCGACCTGGGCCTGGAGGTGGTGGAGGGCCGGCAACTGCTGGAGCGGGCGGTGGCGGCAGCGGCGGCGGCGGGCGGCGACACCCGCGCCCGGCGCACCCTGTCCGCCCATCTGGACATGGTCGCCGCGGTGGCGGAGGGGGAGAGCGGGCGGCTGCTGGACCTGCTGCTGGCCGATACCCTGGCGGCGGACATGGCCCGCTTCGGCCCCCGCAGCGACAGCACCACATCGCCCCCCTTGGACCTGGTGGTGGACCGGCCGGCGGCACGGTTCTCCAGCTGGTATGAGCTGTTCCCCCGGTCCATGGCGGATGACGGGGTGCGGCACGGCACCTTCGACGATGTCATCGCCAAGCTGCCCTATGTGCGCGACATGGGGTTCGACGTCCTGTACTTCCCCCCCATCCACCCGATCGGAACGCGCAACCGCAAGGGCCGGAACAACAGCCTGAGCGCCGGGCCCGCCGATCCGGGCAGCCCCTATGCCATCGGATCGGCCGAGGGCGGGCATGATGCGATCCACCCGGAGCTGGGAACGGTGGAGGATTTCCGCCGCCTGGTCGCCGCCGCCCGGTCCCACGGGCTGGAGATCGCGCTGGATTTCGCCATCCAGTGCAGCCCGGACCATCCCTGGATCACCGAACACCCCGAATGGTTCGACTGGCGCCCCGACGGCACCATCAAATACGCGGAGAATCCGCCGAAGAAGTATGAGGACATCGTCAATGTCCATTTCTACCGCGAGTCGCTGCCCGATCTGTGGATCGCGCTGCGGGATGTGGTGCTGTACTGGGTGGACCAGGGGGTGACCATCTTCCGGGTGGACAACCCCCACACCAAGCCCCTGCCCTTCTGGGAATGGCTGATCCGGGAGGTGCAGGACCGCCATCCGGAAACGATCTTCCTGGCCGAGGCCTTCACCCGGCCGAAGATGATGCTTCGCCTGGCCAAGCTGGGCTTCACCCAGAGCTACACCTATTTCACCTGGCGCCGGGCCAAGCAGGAATTCATCGACACCCTGACGGAACTGACCCAGGGACCGGCGCGGGAGCATTACCGGCCGAACTTCTTCGTCAACACCCCCGACATCGACCCGCCCTATCTGCACGGGGAGAATCCGGCGGCCTTCAAGATGCGGGCGGCCCTGGCCACCACCCTGTCCAGCGTCTGGGGCCTGTATTCCGGGTTCGAGCTGTGCGTGGGCAAGCCGGTGCCGGGGAAGGAGGAATATCTGGATTCGGAGAAGTATCAGCTGAAAGCCTGGAACTGGGACGATCCGCGCAACATCCGCCCCTATATCCGCACCCTGAACAACCTGCGCCGCCGCTTCCCCGCCCTTCAGCGCCTGACCAACCTGCGCTTCTACACCGCCTGGCATGACCAAGTTCTGTATTACGGCAAGCTCTCCCCCGCCGGGGCCGACGGCCGGGTGGGGGAGATGATCCTGGTCGCGGTCAACCTGGACCCGGACACCCCGGTCCATCAGGTGTCCATCGAGATCCCGCTGTGGGAATTCGGCATCGCCGATGACGGGGCGGTGCAGGTGGAGGATCTGTTCACCGGCGGCCGCTGGTTCTGGTACGGCAAATGGCAGCAGGTGAGCCTGGACCCCGCCGTCAATCCCGCCGCCCTTTGGCGCATCGCCGCCCCCTGACCGACCCGCGGACAGGGTCCGGCGGCGCGATGGGGGCACCTGGAAAGAGTGGCGGGAAACTACCGATAGGGGGATGGTCCGGGAGCCGGGTGAAGGCCTAGTATGGGCGCAATCTTGTGTGATCCTTCCGACACAACAAGGGCTTGATGCATGTGGCGCAAGGCTTGGCGCCATGACTCTGGCGGCCCGTTCGGCTAAGGTGCGGCTGTGGAGTTGGACCCATGAACGCGCTCAAGAACACCTGCCTCGCCCTGGCCATTGCCCTGGCACCGATCGCCCTATCCGCCTCCCCCGCCTCCGCGCAGGAGGGGGCGATGGGTTCGTCTACCCTGGCGGGGACGGCCTCTGATGCCCCTGTGACGGTAGATCCCGCCCTGGCCACAAGCCTGACAGGCGGTGAGAGCGGCTGGCAGCCGATGGAAAGCCTGCGGGTGGAGCTTGAGTATCTGTACCGGTCCTCCGCCGGGTCCCGGCTGGATGCGCTGGCCCCCACCGATGCTTCCCCCGATTCGCGCAGCATGATGGCCAACGCCCTGATCGACTTCCGATTCTCCGACTGGGTGACGCCCTATGTCGGCGTTGGTGTCGGCCTTGCCCGGACGGAGCCGCCGTCCAGCGGCCTGCGGGAGGTGGGGCGCGACGATGTCTTTGCCTATCAGGGCATCGTCGGCGTCTCCGTCCCCTTCACGGACACCCTGTCCTTCTTCGCCGATGGCCGCTACATGCGCAGCGACGATTTCAGCCTCGGCCTGTCTTCCGTCTCATCTGATTCGCACCTGCGCAGCTGGTCTGCCACGGCAGGCATCCGCTTCACGTTCGGCGGCAACTGAACCTGTTGTGATCCCGCGGGAACCGGGGCCGGAGAGTCGGCCTTCGATCCCGTCCGTGCGACCGATCGACCCCGGTCGCCCCGCCCACCGCAAAACCGGGCTAACCCCACCGCCCGGATGGTCCTGACGGGCTTGTCAGGCTGAACTGGACCCCGGAAAGCGGTGCCGGGACACAAACGGGCCTGCCCTGTTTTCCGTGGACCCGGAACGCAGCATGGCCGCCATGATCGATCGCACCGACCGCCACTGGTACAAGAATGCCGTCATCTACCAGATCCATGTGAAAGCGTTCTGCGACGGCAACAATGACGGGATCGGGGATTTCGCCGGGTTGACGGCGAAGCTGGATTACATCCAGGACCTTGGGGTCAACTGCGTCTGGCTGCAGCCCTTCTATCCCAGTCCGCTGAAGGATGACGGCTACGACATCGCCGATTACCGGGACATCAATGCCCGCTACGGCAACTTGCGTGATTTCCGCAGCTTTGTGCGCGAATGCCATGCCCGGGGCATGCGCGTCATCACGGAGCTGGTGATCAACCACACCAGCGCCGAGCATCCCTGGTTCCAGCGCGCCCGTACCGCCCCGCCCGGCAGCCCCTGGCGCAATTTCTATGTCTGGTCGGACACGGACCGTCGCTATGCCGGCACCCGGATCATCTTCTGCGATACGGAGAAATCGAATTGGACCTGGGATGAGCAGGCCGGGGCCTTCTACTGGCATCGGTTCTACAGCCACCAGCCGGACCTGAATTTCGACAATCCCCGCGTCCTGCGGGAGGTGCTGAACGTCATGAAGTACTGGCTGGACCTGGGCGTGGACGGGTTGCGGCTGGACGCTGTTCCCTACCTGATCGAGCGGGAGGGGACGAACTGCGAAAACCTGGCGGAGACGCACGACATCCTGAAGCAGATCCGGGCCGAGCTGGATCAGCAATACAGCGACCGCATGCTGCTGGCGGAGGCGAACCAGTGGCCGGAAGATGTGCTGCCCTATTTCGGCGATCCAGCCAAGGGCGGGGATGAATGCCACATGGCCTTCCACTTCCCCCTGATGCCGCGGATGTACATGGCCCTGGCCATGGAGGACAGGCACCCGGTCACCGACATCATGCGACAGACGCCGGAGATTCCGGCGGATGCCCAATGGGCCGTCTTCCTGCGCAACCATGACGAACTGACCCTGGAGATGGTGACCGACAAGGAGCGGGACTATCTCTGGAACTTCTACGCCACCGATCGCCGGGCCCGGATCAACCTGGGCATACGCCGCCGCCTCGCCCCCCTGATGGACAATGACCGGCGCAAGATCGAGCTGTTGAACAGTCTGCTGTTCAGCATGCCGGGCACGCCCGTGATCTATTACGGGGATGAGATCGGCATGGGCGACAATGTCTATCTTGGCGACCGGGACGGGGTGCGCACACCCATGCAATGGTCGCCCGACCGCAATGGCGGCTTCAGCCGGGCCGATCCGGCGCGCCTTTACCTGCCGGCCCTGCAGGATCCGGTCTACGGCTTCAACACGGTGAATGTGGAGGCGCAAGCCCGCTCCTCCTCCTCCCTGCTGAACTGGACGCGGCGCATCGTGGCCGTGCGCCAGGGCCACACGGCCTTCGGCCGGGGGACCTTGCGCTTCCTGTATCCCGGCAACCGCAAGGTCCTGGCCTATCTGCGTGAGCACGGGGGGGAGACGGTGCTGTGCGTCGCCAACCTTTCCCGCTCGGCCCAGGCGGTGGAGCTGGACCTGAAGGAGATGCGGGGCCGTGTCCCGGTGGAACTGTTGGGCCGTTCAGTCTTCCCGCCCGTGGGCGACCTGCCCTATCTGTTGACCCTGCCGGCTTACGGCTTCTACTGGTTCATCCTGACCGATGAACCCGCCCTGCCGAGCTGGCACGAACCCATCCCGGAGCCCATGCCCGATTTGATGACCCTGGTCCTGCGCAGCGGTTGGCGCGACCTTATCGGCAGCCGTTCCATGCGGGAGCTGGAACAGGACGCCCTTCCGGGATTCATCCCCAAACAGCGTTGGTTCGGGGCGAAGGATGCCCGGATCGCCGGCACCCGGATCGCCGGGACCACGGTCCTGCCGGGGGCTGGGGATGGTTACCTCCTCCTCCGGCTGGAGGTGGCGCATTCAGGCGCGGAAACGCCGCCCACCTATTTCCTGCCGCTTGCCCTGTCCTGGGAGGAGAATGCTGGCCAGACGGGCTGGCCGCTCCTTCCCTATACGGTGGCGAAGACCCGGCGCGGCCGCCAGGTGGGAGCGGCCTATGACGCGATGCAGAGCCCGGAATTCATCCGCACCATGATCCAGGCCGTGCGCGACGGGCAGGACGTGACGGAGGGGGGGAACACCCTGCGCTTCCGCCCCACCGCCCGCCTGGCCGACATCACTTTGCCCGCGGGCGACCTGCCCATCCGGACCCTGGGGGTGGAGCAATCCAACTCTTCCGTCCTGGTGGGCGACGAGATGGTGTTCAAGATCTACCGCAAGCTTGAGCCCGGCACCCATCCGGAACTGGAGATCAGCCGATTCCTGACCGAACAGGTACCCTTCGCCAATACGCCGCCCCTGCTGGGATCGGTGGAGGTGATGGACGGCGAAAGCTGCACCGCCCTGGCCGTGCTTCAGGGCTTCGTCCGGAACCAGGGAGACGGCTGAGGCTTCACCCTGGATTACCTGGGCCGGGAGCTGGAGGAGGAGCGGCTGACCCTGGTCGCCGGGCGGGAGGGGGAAGCGGCGGAGCCGGTGGCCCCGGCCGATACCTGGGGCCTGTACAACGCGCTGGCCCGCACCTTGGGCGAGCGGACGGCGGAGATGCATGCCGCCCTGTCCACCCCCACCGGCAACCCGGATTTCGAGCCGGAGCCGGTGACCGCCGCCGACCGGGAGGGCTGGCGCGACCAAGCGCTGCGCCAGGCGGACCGGGCCTTCCAGTCCCTGCGCCTGGCCCGCCCCACCCTGTCGCCCGAGATCGGGGAGGAGGTGGACCGCCTGCTGGCCCGGGAGGCGGCGGTGGCAGAGCGGATCACCCGGCTGGCCAGCGGCCCCATCACCGCCGCCAAGGTGCGCATCCACGGGGATTTCCACCTGGGCCAGGTCCTGCGGTCGTCCACCGACTGGGCGATCATCGATTTCGAAGGGGAACCGGCCAAGACCCTGGCCCAGCGCCGGGCCAGGAACATGCCGCTGCGCGATGTGGCGGGCATGCTGCGCAGCTTCGACTATTGCTCCTGGGCGGCGCTGCGGCATATCGCCGATGTCCACGCCGACGCCGTCCCCCGCCTGCGCCCCCTGGCGGAGGAATGGGAGGCGGAGGCACGGCGCAGCTTCCTGGACGGCTATCTGTCCCGCATCGGCGACAGCCCCAGCCACCCCCGGGAACCGGCCGAACTGTCCCGGCTTCTCTCCCTGTTCGAGCTGGAGAAGGCGCTGTACGAGATCGTCTACGAAGCCGGCAACCGCCCGTCCTGGCTGCCCATCCCCATCCGCGGCGTGATGGAGGTGATGGATTCCCAAATCCCGGCCCCGTAGGTCGGATTAGCGAAGCGTAATCCGACACCCGCTTTCCGCTGCCCGACGTCGGATTACGGTGCTCCGCACCTAATCCGACCTACGAATGGTTCCGCTGCATTCGAGCAAACTAATCCGACACCCGTCCCACACCCTCCCCCACCCCCCGCCACAAAGCGCCGTCTCATCCGTTGAGGTTGGCACATCTGCCGTCAGCCGAGAGACAGCACCCATGCCGGACAGTCCCGTCGATACTCGTTTCCTGGACGCCATCCAGGCCCTGATGCAAGCCGATCACGGGGACCCGTTCAGCGTGCTGGGCCCCCAGGCCGGGGCGGACGGGACGTGGCAGGTGCGGGTGATCTTCCCCGATGCCCGCCGGCTGACCATCATCGACCGGGAGAGCGGCGATCCGCTGGCGGAGGCGGAGCGAGTGCATGAGGGTGGGTTCTGGCTGGCCGCCCTGCCCGGCCCGCCCCGTCCTTACCGGCTGGAGATCGATCTGGGCGGGACGGTGCTGCGGATGGAGGATGCCTACCGCTTCGGCCCCTGGCTGTGGGAGCTGGACCGCCACCTGCTGGGGGAAGGCAGCCACCAGCGCCCGTGGGAATGTCTGGGCGCCCATCCGGTGAACCATGAGGGGGTGGAAGGCACCGCCTTCGTCGTCTGGGCGCCCAATGCCCGGCGGGTTTCCGTGGTCGGGGATTTCTGTGCCTGGGACGGGCGGCGCCTGCCCATGCGCCTGCATCCCGGCCTGGGCCTGTGGGAGATCTTCGTGCCCCATGTGGGCCGGGGCGATGCCTACAAGTTCGAGATAAGGGGGCCGCAGGGCTGGCTTCTGCCCTTGAAGGCCGATCCTGTCGCCTTCCGTTGTGAGCATCCGCCCGCCACGGCCAGCATCGTGGCAGGGCTGCCGCCCACCCCGGCGGAAGACACCGGCTGGGTCGAGCGCCGCGCGGCGGCCAATGATCGGACCAACCCGATCAGCATCTATGAGGTGCATGTGGGGTCCTGGCGCCGGGGGCCGGACAACCGATACATGACCTGGGCCGAACTGGCCGAGCAGTTGGTGCCCTATGCGGTGGAGATGGGGTTCACCCATCTGGAACTGCTGCCGATCACGGAACATCCCTTCGACGGGTCCTGGGGATACCAGCCCATCGGCCTGTTCGCGCCCACCAGCCGCCACGGCAGCCCGGCGGAATTCGCCGCCTTCGTCCAGGCGGCGCACCAGGCCGGTCTGGGCATCCTGCTGGATTGGGTGCCGGGGCATTTCCCGACCGACCCCCATGGCCTGGCCCAGTTCGACGGCACCCACCTGTATGAGCATGCGGACCCGCGCCAGGGCTTCCACCAGGATTGGAACACGCTGATCTACAATTTCGGCCGGCGGGAGGTGCAGCGCTTCCTGCTGGCCAGCGCGCGCTTCTGGCTGGACCGCTACGGCCTGGACGGGCTGCGGGTCGATGCGGTCGCCAGCATGCTGTACCTGGATTACAGCCGGAAGCCGGGGGAATGGGTGCCCAACCGCTTCGGCGGGCGGGAGAATTTGGAGGCGATCGAGCTGCTGCGTCGCATGAACGCGGACAGCCACAACCACCACCCCGGCACCATGACGGTGGCGGAGGAATCGACGGCCTGGCCCGGCGTTTCACGGCCCAGCCACCTGGGCGGCCTGGGCTTCGATTACAAATGGAACATGGGCTGGATGCATGACACCCTGCGCTACATGGGTCAGGACCCGATCCATCGGCGCTGGCACCATCACGACCTGACCTTCGGCCCGCTTTACGCCTTTTCAGAAAACTTCGTCCTGCCGCTCAGCCATGACGAGGTGGTGCACGGCAAGGGCAGCCTGCTGGGCAAGATGCCGGGCGACCGCTGGCGGAAATTCGCCAATCTGCGCGCCTATTTCGGCTTCATGTGGGGCCATCCCGGCAAGAAGCTGCTGTTCATGGGGGGGGAGTTCGGGCAGGAGCGGGAATGGAACCATGACCGCGGCCTGGACTGGTTCGTCACCGACCTGGATGACCATGCGGGGCTGCACCGTCTGCTGCGCGACCTGAACCACCTGTACCGGGACCTGCCGGCCCTGCACCGGCTGGATTGCGATCCAGCGGGGTTCGAGTGGCTGGAAGGCGCGGATGCGGAGAATTCGGTCATCGCCTTTCTGCGCCTGGACGGGCGCGGCGGCATGGCGGCGGTGTTCTGCAACTTCACCCCCCTGCCGCGACACGAATATCGGCTGGGCGTCCCTGCCGGGGGCTGGTGGACGGAACGCCTGAACACGGATGCCGCCGTCTATGGCGGGTCCGACCTGGGCAATGGCGGGGGCGTGTGGGCGGAGGAGATCGGGTCCCATGGCCGGCCCTTCAGCCTGTACCTGACCTTGCCGCCGCTGGGCACGCTGATCCTGGAGCACCGGCCTGGATAGGGGATCGACCCCGACGCGGTCAGCAAGGCCCGGAAATGATGAACGCCGCAGCGGGGGACCGCATGCGGCGTTCGGGAAGGACCACCTTGGTGTGGCTGTCGTCGGGCCGGCTCACAGCGCGCCGGTCCCGGCGGTGGGTTCAACCGCGGATACCAGCTTGCCCGGATCGACGGACACTTGGTCGAAGGCGCGGTTCAGATCGCGGCGGGCCGCATCCATCTGGCTGCGCAGGCTCACCCCCAGATCCTCCACCGGGCCGGCGACCGGCTGGGTGACAGGCTCCGGCCGTTCGGCCACCTGGGGAATGGTCAGGGAAGCGGTGCCGCGGTCGGTGCTGGTTTCGGCGAAGGCCGGTGCAACGGTCACCACCATGGCGGCCAGGACGGCCACGCTCCAGATGGTTTCGGCAATCATCATACGGGTACGCATCGTTCTCTCCACTGTGGCGGGGGCCCGGTCCGACCGGATCGGGAAGGTGCCCGCGACAGGGAGGAATCTAGGGATCGATTGTTTCCAGACCATTGCTGATCAAAGGCTTAGACCATGCCCTGTTAACATTGCAGGCATCCATGCCGCAATGCAGCAAGGTCCTGTCGCGTTCCCCCGGTGGGGTGTTGCATACCCTTGCGCGGGGTAAGCTGCCCGCGCAAGAAACACAACCTATGCGCAAACGGCATGCCAGCGCTGTCAGGGCGGAATCCCTCCCTTCCGCCGGGGGTCAGGCGATCTCCGTTACAAGTTTGTCGCGGAAGGCGGCGGCGAAATCCTCCATCCCCGCCGCCGTGCGGACAAAGGCGCCCTGCCCGGTCACCACCTTGTCCCGGTAATAGGCTTCCAGCCAGTCGAATTCATCCAGGATGGCCAGGGCATTCACCGTCACTCCGGCGGCGGCGGCGTGACCACGGGCGCTGGGCAGGTCGATCCCGGCATTGCTGAACCCGTTGGACACGATGTCCAGGGTCCGCCGCGGGGCGGCGAAGGGGGCCGTGTCCAGGGTCTGCACCGCGGCCACCATGGCGCTGCCGATGGCGGTGCTGCCACCCATGGTGATCCCCGGGGCGGCATCCACCCGGTCGGCGAAGGCCCGGCAATCCCCCTCCCCCGTCAGCACGGTCCAGGGCAGCAACGTGGTCAGCGTCTCCGGCCCGGCGAACTGTGCCAGTTGGACCGCGATCCGCCCCAGGGCCCCGCCGGTGACGGCCCGGGCCACCGCTGGATCGCGGAAGGCGGCGGCATGGCCGCGCAGCTGGAAATCCAGCGTCCCCCGGCTGATGCTGGCAGACGCATCGACCGCCATCAGCAGGACCAGATCCACCCCCTCCCGCCCGCCCTGGGCTATGACCCGGGCGGGCAAGCCCCCAATTGCCAGCACGCCCGCCCCGGCCAGGGACGCCAGTACCCGCCGCCGCCCGGGCCCGCGGCCCGTCCCGCCAGATCCACCCTGTCGCACCCCACCCTGTCGCACCATTGTCACTCCCGGATACCGCCCTTCCTGATGGCATGGTCCAGGACCTTGCGCATCAAGGTGGGCAGAGCCTCCTCGCTTACTTCCTCCAGGGGGACCCAACGGCACCCCGGGGGCGCCGGCATGGCCCGCACCTGACCCGCCACGACTTGAAGTTCCAGGTGGAAATGGGTGAAAGTGTGACGCACCATGCCAGGCAGGGAGCGCCAGCGCACGCCGGGCACCGGCGCCTCCCCCTCCGCCGTGCCAATGGTCAGGTAACGGGAGCTGTCGCTGGTGCTCCACGCCGTGGACGGGAACTCCATCATCCCGCCCAGAAGCCCCGTCTCCGGCCGGCGGCGCAGCAGGATCGCCGCGTCCGGATCCGTCAGGAAGAAAACCATTCCGCGGCGCACCGGCTTCGCCGCCTTGGCCGATTTGGCGGGCAGGTCCTCCGCACTGCCGGCGGCCCGGGCCCGGCACAGGTCCGCCACGGGGCAGGCGGTGCAGCGCGGCTTGCGCGGGGTGCACAGGGTTGCCCCCAGGTCGAACAGCGCCTGGGTGTAATCCCCAGGGCGCCGATCGGGCACCAGCCGGGCGGCCAGATCCTTCAGCACCGGCTTCACCCCCGGCAGGGGATCGCGCACATCGAACAGCCGGGCCATCACCCGTTCCACATTGCCGTCCATGGCGACAGCGGGCCGGTCGAAGGCGATGGCGGCGATGGCGGCGGCGGTATAAGCACCGATGCCCGGAAGCTGCCGCAATCCCTCCTCATCCTGCGGGAAGGTGCCGCCATGGTCGGCCGACACCGCCCGGGCGCAGGCGTGCAGGTTCCGCGCCCGGGCATAGTATCCAAGCCCGGCCCAGGCGCGCAGCACATCGTCCAGATCGGCGGCGGCCAGATGGGCCACCGTCGGCCAGCGGGTGGTGAAGGCCTTGAAATAGGGACCGACGGTGACCACCGTCGTCTGCTGGAGCATGATTTCCGACAGCCAGACCCGGTATGGATCAGCCCTCTCCCCCGGTGCCGCACGCCAGGGCAGAACCCGCCGATGCCGGTCGTACCAGGCCAGCAGCGGCGGCGGCAGGGTGGTGCGGTCCGCGGTCGGCACCGGCCCGGGCTGGTCATCGCGGGTGATGTCTGCTTTAAGCAGGTCGCCCTGGTGGTCCTGTCGGGTCGACGGACGATTGCGGGGCTTTTGGGATCGGGTGAGGGCAACCATGTCAGGACCCCAGCGGCTTGGACGGCACGTGATGACCATCGCCGGCAAGGCGTTGGGCAAGGAAGGCATGACCTTCGGGGCCCTTCTGGCCGATTGGGCCAGCATCATGGGGTCCCGCCTGTCGGAACAGACATCGCCCCTGAAGCTGGTCTTCCCCAAGGGGAAGCGCGAGGGGGCGACCCTGCACCTCCGCGTCACCAGCCCGGCGGCGCTGCTGCTCCAGCATGAGGAGCCCCAGGTGCTGGAACGGATCAACGCCTTTTTCGGCTGGCGTGCGGTGGCGCGCCTGAAACTGGTGCACGGGGCCCCCGCCATCAAGACCGGATGGCGCCCGCCCCCGCCCCTTCCCCGCCTGACCCGCCAGCAGGAGGAAGCGCTGAAGGCCCGCACCGCCGCCCTGGACAACCCCGACCTGCGGGACGCGCTGGAACGCCTGGGCCGCGCCATCGGGCCCCCGCCGGAATGAGCACCGATCCAGTGAGCACTGAATCCAGTGAGCACTGATCCGTTGCGACCGGATCGAACCCTTTCTATAGTCCCACATCTTGTAGCGAGGAGGCGAGAATGCGCCGAGATATCCGCACCCCCCTGACCCGTCGCCAGGCCGTCGGCCTGACCGCCGGCACCATGCTGGCCGCCGCCGTCGGATTGCCGGGCATCGCCCTGGCCCAAGCGGGAGCCGCCCCGACGGGAGCCGCCCCGACAGGTGCCGCGGGCACCACGGTCCAGCCCTGGCTGGGGGAGAAGGTCTATGGCGATCCCAATGCACCGGTGACCGTCATTGAATACGCCTCCCTCGCCTGCTCCCACTGCGCCGATTTCCACACCCGCATCTGGCCGGTGATGAAGAAGGAATTCGTGGATAACGGCCAGGTGAAGCTGATCTTCCGCGACTATCCCCTGAACGGTCCGGGCTTGCGCGCCCATATGCTGGCCCGCTGCGGCGGGGAGGTGCGGTTCATTGGCCTGAAGGACGTGCTGTTCAAGACCCAGGCCAACTGGCTGAACCAGAATTTCGACGCCCAGCTTCGCCGCGTGGCCGGCATGGCCGGCGTCAGCCCGGCCCAGTTCGATGCCTGCATGGCCGACAAGGCGCTGGAGAATTTCCTGGTGCAGAGCCAGATGACCGGCGGCAGCAAGTTCAACATCAACTCCACCCCCACCTTCATCGTGGAAAACACAGGTGCGGTGATCGCCGGTGCGAAGCAGGACGAACTGTTCGCCGCACTGGAAGCCGCCGGGGCCAAGCGCGCCGGTTCCTGATCCTTCCCGCCTGTCCCGTTCGCAGGTCCGTTTCGTATCCAGGCCCGTGCCGTCGTGCAGTTCACCAAGCTCCGCCTTTCCGGCTTCAAGTCCTTCGTCGATCAGACGGAGCTGCTGATCGAACCCGGCATGACCGGGGTCGTGGGGCCGAACGGCTGCGGCAAGTCCAACCTGTTGGAAGCGTTGCGCTGGGTGATGGGGGAAACCTCGGCCAAGCGCATGCGCGGCGCCGACATGGACGACGTGATCTTCGGCGGCACCGCCACGCGCCCGCCCCGCCATGTCTGTGAGGTGGGGCTGGTGCTGGACAATTCCGGCCGCACAGCACCCGCGGGCCTGAACGACGCCGACGTGCTGGAGATTTCCCGCCGGCTGGAGCGGGGGGCCGGGTCCGACTACAAGGTGAACGGCAAGGGTGTGCGCGCCCGCGACGTGCAGCTGCTGTTCGCGGACAATGCATCCGGCGCCAATTCCCCCGCCCTGGTCAGCCAGGGCCGGGTCGGCGCCCTGATCAACGCCAAGCCCGGCGACCGCCGCCTGCTGCTGGAGGAAGCGGCGGGCATCAGCGGCCTGCATGCCCGCCGGCATGAGGCGGAGCTGCGCCTGCGCGCGGCGGAAACGAACCTGACCCGGCTGGATGACGTGCTGGGCACCATGGATACCCAGCTCCAGGGTCTGCGCCGCCAAGCCCGTCAGGCCGCCCGCTACCGGAACCTTCAAGAACACATCCGCCGGGCGGAAGCGATCCTGCTGCACCTGAAATGGACACAGGTGGAGGATCAACTCAGCCGTGCCCGCGACGGGTTCGAGCAGGCGGAAAATGCGGTGCGCGCCCTGATGCTGGCGGTCACCCAGTTCACCACCCGCCGCACCATGGCCGCCGCCGATGTGCAGCCCAAGCGCCAGGTGGAGGCTGCGGCCGCCGCCGCCCTTCAGCGCCTGGTCCTGGCGCGGGAGCAACTGGACGGGGAGGAACGGCGGGCGAAGGAGGCGGTGGCACAGCTGCAGCGCCGCCTGGCCCAGATCGACGGCGACCTGTCGCGCGAGAAATCCCTGGCGCTGGACGCCCGCGCCGCCCTGGAACGGCTGGCGGAGGAGCGGCAGATCCTGACCGAGGCCACCGCCGATGAGGAGATGGCCCGGGAGGAGGCGGAGGGCGCCGTCCTGGAGATGAAGGACCTGGTCGAGGGGATCGACCGGGAACTCGCCCGTGCCATGGATGCCCTGGCGGCGGAGGAGGCGAAGCGCGGCACCCTGGAGCGGCAGGTCCGGGACCTGGAGACCCGCGCCGCCACCCTGCGCCGCCGGCTGGAGGAACAGCAGACCCTGCGCGATGCCCTGCACCGGGAGATCGAGGGGGCGGGCGCCCTGGCGGAGGCGGAGGAAGCCATGGCCGGGGCGGAGGAACGCCTGGACATGGCCAAGGCGGAGGCGGAGGAGGCGGAAGCCGCCAAGACCGCCGCCGACCGCCAGATGGAAGAGGTGCGGAGCACCGGCCAGACCGCCCAGGCCCGCGCCCGGGATGAGCTTGCCCGTCAGGATGCCGCCTGCGCCAAGGTCCGGGCGGAGGTGGATGCCCTTCGCTCCGTCCTAAGGGCGGGCACGCCCGGCGACCACGCCCCCGTGCTGGACAGCCTGACCGTGGCGCCGGGCTATGAGGCTGCCCTGGCCGCCGCCCTGGGCGACGATCTCTCCGCTGCCATCGAGGAGGCGGCCCCCATCCACTGGCGCCGCCTGGATGCCCTGCCGGACGTGGCCCCCCTGCCCTATGGGGCGGAGCCCCTGTCCGACCATGTGACGGCCCCGCCGCATCTGGCCCGCTGCTTGGCCCATGTGGGGGTGGTGGAGGATGCGGTGGCGGGCGACCGGGCGACCCTGGAACTGCTGCCCGGCCAGATCGTCGTCACCCGCTTCGGCGGGGCCTGGCGCTGGGACGGCCTGGTCGTCCGCGCCGGTGCCCCGACCGCCGCCGCCCAGCGGCTGAAGCAGCGCAACCGCCTGGGTGAGCTGGAGATCGAACTGGCGGCGGTGGAGGAACGGGCCCTGACCGCCAAGGCGGTGTTCGAGGATGCCCGGATGGAGGCGGAGCGGACCCTGTCCGGCGCCCGCGCCGCCCAGGACCAGGCCGCCATCCGCGACCGCGCCGCGCGGGAGGCGGTGCGTACCGCCTTTACCGCCGCCGCCAAGGCCCGCGACCTGCATGCCAAGCTGGCCCAGGCCGCCGCCGCAGCCGGGTCCCGCCTTCAGGCCCTGACCGACGCGGTCGCCGCCCTGACCGAGGATCGCCGGCAGGCGGAGGAGGAATGGGCCGAGGCGCGCGCAGCACTGGAGGAACTGCCCGACCCGGCGGAGGGGCGGAGCGGCATCGCCGATCTGCGCGCCCGCCTGGGGGAAGCCAGGGCCGCCCTGTCCGACCGGCAGAACGCGCTGGACCGGTTGGTCCGCGACGCGGAAGGCCGGCGCCGCCGTCTGTCCGCCATCGCCCAGGAGGAAGCGTCCTGGACCGCGCGACTGGCCGGCACCGACGGCCGCCTGCGCGAGCTGGAGGAGCGGGCGCTGGAAACCCGGGAGGAGATGGAGCGGCTGGCCGAACGCCCATCGGAGATCGAGGGCGAACGCCTGATCCTGCTGGAAAAGATTTCGGAAGCGGAACGGACCCGTCGCCGCGCGGCGGATGACCTGGCCGAGCTGGAATCCCACCTGAATGAGGTGGAGCGGGGCCTGCGTGCGGCGGAAAGCAAACTGGCCGATGCCCGCGAGGCCCGCGCCCATGCGGAAGCCGCCGTTTCCGCCGCCCTCCAGGCCCGCCAGACCATCCAGGAGCGGGTGACGGAGCGGCTGGACTGCACGCCTGACCGCATCCTGGCTGTGGCGGAGATCGCCCCGGGGGAGGAGATGCCCGATGCCCCGGCGGTGGAGGCACGGCTGGAACGCCTGACCGCCGAGCGGGAGAACATGGGCCCGGTGAACATGCGGGCCGAAGTGGAAGTCACCGAGATGGAGGCCCAGATCGGCGTGATGATGAGCGAGCGGGAGGATCTTCTCGCCGCCATCGCCCGCCTGCGCCAGGGAATCGCCTCCCTGAACCGGGAGGCGCGGGAGAGGCTGCTGGCCAGCTTCACCAAGGTGGACGGCCATTTCCAGGAGATGTTCACCAAGCTGTTCGGCGGCGGCAAGGCCCACCTGAAACTGACGGAGGCGGAGGATCCGCTGGATGCGGGGCTGGAGATCTACGCCTCCCCGCCTGGCAAGAAGCTCCAGGTCCTGTCGCTGCTGTCGGGCGGGGAACAGGCCCTGACGGCGCTGGCCCTGATCTTCGCCGTCTTCATCTGCAACCCCGCCCCGATCTGCGTCCTGGATGAGGTGGATGCCCCGCTGGATGAGGCGAATGTCGGCCGCTTCTGCGACCTGGTGGAGGAGATGGCGCGGGCTGCCTACACACGCTTCCTCATCGTCACCCACCACCGCCTGACCATGGCCCGCATGGACCGCCTGTTCGGCGTGACCATGGCGGAACGGGGGATCAGCCAGCTCGTCTCCGTCGACCTCGCCATGGTGGAAGACCTGCGCGGCGCCGCCTGACCGACCCTCCCTTCCACCACCGCCCCCGTCGCAATCCGCTGCGCTCCTTGCGACCTACGCCCCCCGGTCGCACGCAAGCCCCATAGGTCGCAAAAAGGGCGGAGCCTGCATTGCGACAGGCTCCGCCCTTCCCTCTTGCCATTCTCCCGGTCGCAATCCGCTCCGCTCCTTGCGACCTACGCCGATCCGAGCGGTCACCATCAGGCCGCCCGCATTTCCTCCAGGAAGCGGTCCACCTGCCGGCTCAGCAGGGCGGATTGGCGGCTCAACTCGCCGGAGCTGCCGGCCACCTGGCTGGCCGCCGCCCCGGCCTCCGCCGCGGCAGTTGTGACACTGCCGATATTGGCGGAGACCTCGTGGGTGCCCTGGGCCGCCTGCTCCACATTGCGGGCGATTTCCCGGGTCGCGGCCCCCTGCTCCTCGATGGCCGCGGCGATGGCGGAGGCGATCTGGTTCACCTCGCCGATCACGTCGGTGATGCGACGGATGGCATCGACCGAGCTGGTGGAGGCGGACTGGATCGCCCCGATCTGGGACGCGATCTCCTCCGTCGCCTTCTGGGTCTGCTGGGCCAGGGCCTTCACCTCGCTGGCGACGACAGCGAAGCCCTTGCCCGCCTCGCCCGCCCGGGCCGCTTCAATGGTCGCGTTCAGGGCCAGGAGATTGGTCTGGTTGGCGATGGAACTGATCAGGTCCACCACCTCCCCGATCTTCTGGGCGCTCTGGGCGAGACCGTCCACCACGTCGCGCGTGGCCTGGGCCTCCTCCGCCCCCTTGGCGGCGATGCGGCTGGAATGGGAGACCTGCTTGCTGATCTCGGTGATGGAGGCGGACAGTTCCTCCGCCGCGGCGGCCACCGTCTGCACATTGGCGGAGGCCTGTTCGGCCGCCGCAGCCACCACGGTGGATTGGCGATTCGTTTCCTCCGCCGTGACGGACATGGACTGGGCGGAGGCTTCCAGCTCGGTGGCCGCCGCCGCCACCGTCTCCACCACCGCCTTCACCGATTGCTCGAAATCGGCGGTCATCCGCACCTGCTGGGTGACCAGGGACCAGTTCAGCATGGCACCCACATAATTGCCCTTGCGGTCCCGCACGGGGGCGATGCGCAGGTCCATGGTCTCATCGCTCAGGCGGATCTTGGCCTTCCAGGGCAGGTTGGCCGGATCTTTCAGGATGCGGTGCTGGTGGGCGGGGTTCTTATGGAAGATATCCACGGATTGGCCGATCATGGCATCCGCCTTCACCGGGACCAGATGCTCGATCCGGCGCATGGTCTCCTGTGTCATGCGGTTGACATAGGTGATGCGGAACCCGTCATTGGGATCGGCCAGCATGACGTTGATCGGCATATCGTCGACCATCTGCTTCAGCCGGAAGGACTCGGCGACCGTGCGGCCAAGTGCCACCATGGCGGTCTGCATGCGGCCGATCTCATCCCGGCAGCCGGTTTCCGGCACCGTCACATCATCATCGCCGGCAGCCAAGCGGTCCATGATACCGGTCAGCAGGGCGATCGGTCGGGTGATCTGGCGTACGACGATCCAAGCAACCCCCAACCCGATCAGAACGGCCAGGAACGCCGTGACCGCCATGGTGGTCAACCCCGACACCCGCGTCTGCGACACCGCCGTCAGGGCGGCCTCTGTGCGGGTATGGTCATGGGCCTCGATCTTGCGGAAATGGTCCCGGGCCACGGCGACCTGGGGCATGGCCTCCGCCAAGCGGGCCCGCGCCGCCTCGCGGTCGCCTTGCCGGGCCAGGGCGGCCGCATCCTCGTGGGCAGTGACCACCGCCTCCAGGGCGCGTGACACCTGTTGCAGTTCCGCCCGGATCATCGGATCGGCATCCTGGCCCAGGGCGGCCAGTCGGTCCCGCAACAGGGACAGTTCGTCATCGGCTGCCGAGGCAGAAGCGGCCCGGGCTCCCTCATCCTCCGCGATGACCGCGCCCTCGGCAGCCCGGGCGAAGGAAAGCAGATTCGACGTGGCCCGGCTGGAGGCGAACATATGCTCCCACCGGGCATTCAACTGGCGGGAATCCTCATAAAGCGCATCCAGCGCGGAACGCCCGGTCAACGCCACGATCGTGATCGCCAGCAGCAGGCCGGCCACCAATGCGAAGATCCGCCGGCCAAGGGGCTGATTCTGAATCCAGGCCATCATTCCGTCCTTTCACCCAAGGGGGTCTGTGACAGAAATTGGCCCTAATTACTTTAGGGAAACTTAATGTGCCCGAAGAATCATCCCCCCCGTGGTCCCATAGGTCGGATCGTGCAGCTGTTGCGGTGACTGGACAGGATCAATCTCAGGTCGGATTAGGCGCAGTGTGCAGTGATGTGACGGTGATTGTTCGCCGGCGTGGTTGCCTGGTGGCGCTGCTGCTGGCGGCCCTCACGGGAGGCTTACG
>JBJOKR010000084.1:0-18706 GCA_046045995.1 Pseudomonadota bacterium
GCCTTCGACGAGCGCCTGCTGCGGGAGGCTTGCCGCGTCTTGTCCACGGGCGGCAAGACCGATCAGGAACGGGCCATCGCCATCCAGGCATGGCTGGATCGGGCGCATCAGAGGACAGCCACCTTCCGCGATTACGCCGACAGTTTCCTGACCAAGGACGGGCAGATTCGCAAGGGCCTGATGTCCAAGAAGTTGGGGGAGGCGAACCCCCCTCTGCTGGATGCCCTGGGCCGGGAGGCGGAGCGGCTGCTGGCCGTGCAGGAACGCCTGCGCTGTGTCACCGTCGCCCGCGCCACCGCCGCCATGATGACCCTGGCGGAGGCCCTGCTGAGCGGGTACGAAGCGGCGAAGGCGGCCCGGGCGCAGCTGGATTTCGACGATCTGATCCAGCGGGCGGGGCGGCTCTTGTCCGGGGCGACGGGGCCGGCCGGGGCCTGCGCCTGGGTGCTGTTCAAGCTGGACGGCGGCCTGGACCATATCCTGGTGGATGAGGCGCAGGACACCAATCCGGAGCAATGGGCCGTCGTCACCGCCATGGCGGAGGAATTCTTCGCCACCGCGGCCGACACGGCGGAGCGCATCCGCACCCTGTTCGTGGTGGGCGACGACAAGCAGTCGATCTTCAGCTTCCAGCGGGCCGATCCGGCGGAATTCCTGCGCATGCGCCGGCATTTCGAAGGGCGGGTGACCCGGACCGGGGCCACCTGGGCCGGAATCGATCTGCAGATCAGTTTCCGCTCCGTCGGGGCGGTGCTGGCGGCGGTGGATGCGGTCTTCACCCATGAGGCCGCCCGCGACGGGGTGGTGGAGCCGGGGCGCGATGTCCGCCATATCCCCTTCCGCCGGCAGATGGCGGGAACGGTGGAGCTGTGGCCCCCCATCGTCCCCGATGAGGTGCCGGAGGCCGATCCCTGGTCCCTGCCCCTGGAGAGGGAGCGCCAGGCGGAGCCCATGGCCCGGCTGGCCGCGGTGATCGCCGATCAGATCGCCGCCTGGCTGCGCGACGGCGAAACCCTGCCCGCCCGCGGGCGCCCGATCCGGCCGGGGGACATCATGGTCCTGGTCCGGCGGCGCAATGCCTTCGTCCAGCATCTGGTGCGCGCGCTGAAGGACCGGGATGTGCCGGTGGCAGGCGTGGACCGCATGGTCCTGACCGAACAGCTGGCGGTGCAGGACCTGATGGCGCTGGGCCGGTTCCTGCTGCTGCCGGAGGATGACCTGACCCTGGCGACGGTCCTGAAATCCCCCCTGATCGGCCTGGATGAGGAGGCGCTGTTCCGTCTGGCCCATGGCCGCAAGGGCCACCTCTGGCCCGCCCTGATCCACCACGCGAAGCTGGAGGAGGCGGGTGTGGAGGGGAGCGGGCCCGGCCGGATCGCCGCCGCCCATACCTGGCTGGCGGACCTGATGGCGGAAACCGATTACCGCGCCCCGTTCGAACTGTTCGGCGGTGTCCTGTCCGCCCCCTGTCCCGCCGATGACGGGCCGGGCGGGTCCGGGCGCCGCGCCATGCTGGCCCGGCTGGGGGCGGAGGCGCTGGACCCGCTGGATGAATTCCTGGCGGCTTCCCTGCTGTTCGAGCGGGCGCATGTCCCCTCCCTGGAGATCTTCCTCACCTGGCTGGACGCGGCGCAGACGGAGGTGAAGCGGGAGCTGGACACGGGCGGCGGGGCGGGCGGCGGTCGGGTCCGGATCATGACCGTCCACGGGTCCAAGGGGTTGCAGGCGCCCATCGTGCTGATGCCCGACACCATGGGCGAACCGATGCAGAGCCCGCGCATCCTCTGGCCGGATGGGGACGCAGACAGGGGGCCGGGGAGTGCCGGCGATGGCCGCACCGTGCCCCTGTTCGCCCCGCGCCGACCGATGGAGGATGCGTCCTGCCGCCGGGCCCGGGCCGCCGCCGATGCCCGGCGCGACCAGGAATACCGCCGCCTGCTTTATGTCGCCCTGACCCGGGCGGAGGATCGGCTGATCCTGTGCGGCTGGCAGGGGAAGAAGGCGCCGGGCGATGGCTGCTGGTACCGGCTGACGGAAGCTGCCTTGCAGGCGGTCGCAGACCGCCGGGCCTTTGATTTCACCATGGTCTCCCCCGCCGGCTGGTCGGGGGATGGGCTGGTCCTGGCCGAACCCCAGGTGGTGCCGCCACGTCCCGATTTCCTGGACCTGGGCGGGGAGGAGGAGCGGGTGGAGCCGCCGGACTGGGCCCGCCGCCCGCCGGAGCGGGAACCGACACCGTCCCGCCCGCTGACCCCGTCGCGGCCCGATGCGGCCGAACCGCCGGTGCGCAGCCCGCTGGGCCCCGATGACGGCTTGGGCTTCAAGCGCGGGACCCTGACCCACAAGCTGTTGCAGATCCTGCCCGACCTGCCGCCGGACCAGCGGGAGGCGGCGGCCGCCGCCTGGCTTGCCCGGCCCGCCCATGACCTGGCCCCCGACCGCCAGGCGGAGATCGTGGCGGAGACACTGGCCGTGCTGACCGATCCGCGCTTCGCCGCCGTCTTCGGCCCGGGCAGCCGGGCGGAGGTGCCGATCGTCGGCCTGGTCGGCGGGCGCGCCCTGTCCGGGCAGATCGACCGGCTGGTGGTGACGGACAGGGAGATCCTGATCATCGATTACAAGACCAACCGCCCCCCGCCCCTGCGGGAACAGGATGTGCCGCCCCTGTACCTGGACCAGATGGCCGCCTATCGCGCGGCGGTGGCCCAGGTCTATCCCGGGCGGGCGGTGCGCTGCCTGCTGCTGTGGACCGACGGGCCCTTCACCCTGGAACTGTCCCCCGCCCTGCTGGACGGGCGGGTCTAGCCCGCGCTATCACCGGGGCGGATGGATCACCAATGAAGGGGGCAAGGCCATGCGGATCGGGGTGGTCGGCTGTGCCGGGCGGATGGGGCGGATGCTGCTGCGGGCTATCGCCGCACGGGAGGGCGCCGTCATCGCCGGGGGCACCGAACGGCCCGGCAGTGCCGCCCTGGGCGCCGATCTGGGCGTTCTGGCCGGGGGGGACCCGCTGGGCCTGACCGTGGGTGACGATGCGGCCGCCCTGTTCGCCGCCGCCGATGCGGTGATCGATTTCACCGCCCCGGCCGCAGCACCCCTGCATGCCGATCTGGCCGTGGCCCATGGCACCGCCCTGATCGTCGGCACCACCGGGCTGGATGACGGCCAGATGGCGGCCCTGCGCCGGGCGGGCGGGTCCGTGCCCGTCGTCTGGTCGGCCAATTACAGCCCCGGTGTCACCCTGCTGCTGGGCCTGGTGAGGCAGGTGGCCGAACGGCTGGACGCGGCCGACTGGGATATCGACATCGTGGAGATGCACCACCGCCACAAGGTGGATGCCCCCAGCGGCACCGCCCTTGCCCTGGGCCGGGCCGCCGCCGCCGGGCGGGGGGTGGATCTGTCCGCGGTGAAGCAGGCGGTGCGGGACGGGCATACGGGCGCCCGGCCGGCCGGGGAGATCGGCTTCGCCACCCTGCGCGGTGGCGATGTGGTGGGCGACCACACGGTGATCTTCGCCACCCCGGGGGAGCGGCTGGAACTGACCCACAAGGCCGCCGACCGCAGCATCTTCGCCACCGGCGCCGTCCGCGCCGCCCTCTGGACCGCCGGGCGCGGACCCGGGTTCTACGGCATGGCCGATGTGGTGGGGATGTGAGAGAGTATTGCCCTCACTCCGCCGCGGCGGTGCGCAGGTCGGGGAGTTGGTAGCCGGCGAAGCGCTTGCGCAGTTCGGTCTTCAGCAGCTTGCCGGTGGCGGTGTGGGGCAATTCGTCCACGAAGACGATGTCGTCGGGGAGCCACCAGCGGGCCACCTTGTCCGTCAACAGCGCCATCAGCGCCTCCTTGGTCACCGTCTGGCCGGGGCGGGCGACGACGACCAGCAGGGGGCGTTCCTGCCATTTCGGGTGCGGAATGCCGACCACCGCCGCCTCCTGCACCGCCGGATGGCCCATGGCCGCGTTCTCCAGGTCGATTGAGCTGATCCATTCGCCGCCGGATTTGATCACATCCTTCGCCCGGTCGACGATGGCCATGGTGCCGGTGGCATCGATGGTCGCCACATCCCCGGTCTTGAACCAGCCATCGGCGGTGAAGGCGCCGGCATTGGCGGCCGGGTCGTTGTAATAGCCGGCCGTGATCCAGGACCCGCGCACCACCAGTTCGCCATAGCTTTCGCCATCCCGCGGCTGCTCCGTGCCGTCCGGGCCGATCACCTTCATTTCGACCCCGTAAAGAGCCCGCCCGGCCTTCATCTTGGCATCGTGCTGCTGCTCCACGGGCAGCGCCGCCTGCTCCGCGTTCAGGGCGCCGATGGTGCCCACCGGGCTCATCTCCGTCATGCCCCAGCCCTGCAGGCAGGCGACACCGTGGGTGATCTCGAACTCCTCCAGCATGGCGCGCGGCATGGCGGACCCGCCGACGGTCACGGTCTTCAGGGTGCTGAACCGCGCCCCGGTCTGGCGCAGGTGGGACAGCAGGCCCAGCCAGACGGTCGGCACACCGGAGGAGACGGTGACCCGCTCCTCCTCCATCAATTCGAAGACGGAACGACCGTCCAGCTTCGGGCCGGGGAAGACCAGCTTGGCGCCGACGATGGGGGCGGCGTAGGGGTAGCCCCAGGCATTGGCATGGAACAGCGGCACCACGACCAGGGCCGTGTCGGTGTTGCGCACGGCGATGCCGGGGGCGGACAGGAAGCCATAGGCGTGCAGCACGCTGGACCGGTGGCTGTACAGCACCCCCTTCGGATTGCCCGTGGTGCCGGAGGTGTAGCAAAGGCCGCAGGCCGTGTTCTCATCGAATTCCTGGAACTCGAACCCGTCCGCTGCCTCCGCCATCAGGGTTTCATAGCAGTGCAGGGTGGGGATGACGGTGGAACTGGGCATATGGGCCGGGGCGGTCATGACCACCACGCCCTCCACCCCCGTCAGCTCCGGCCACAGCTTCTCCACCAGCGGCAGGAACATCGGATCAACGAACAGCCAGCGGTCGGCGGCGTGGTTGATGATGTAGACCAGCTGCTCCGGGAACAGGCGGGGATTGATGGTGTGGCAGATTGCGGCGATGCCGGGGGCGGCGTAATACAGCTCGAAATGCCGGTGGTCGTTCCAGGCGATGGTGCCCACCCGGTCGCCCGCGGTGATGCCCAGCCGCCGCGTCAGCACATCGGCCAGCTTCTGCACCCTTACCCAGGCATCGGCATAGGTGTAGCTGTGGGGCGCTTCCTGCCCGAAGCGGGAGGATATGCGCGCGGTGCTGTGATAATGCGCCGCGTGGCGCAGGATCGTGGTGGTGAGAAGCGGCCGATCCATCATCAGACCACGCAGCATGGGCACTCTCCCTGAAACACTGTTGTCGTTGTTGCCTTCTATCTGATGCTTTCCTGTCGCGATTTCCACTGTCCGATGGAGGGACATGGCCGAAAAATCGCACGGTCGGTCGGGGTGGGCAGAGGGTAATCAAAGGGGAGACGACAGCGGCGGTGAAGGATGGCACGCTGTGGTCGCATCGGGCGGCACCGGCCCTCCCGATGTGACCAGATCAACCCACTGGGAGCGGGCATGCCATGCTGAAGACTGCCGACCATGTCCCCCCCCTTCGCCGATGAGGCGGAGGAGCGCGCCTGGTGGGAGGCGCATGACACCGACGGTCTGGTGGATTGGAATCAGGCCGTCCGGGCGCGCTTCCCCAATCTGAAGCCCAGCCCGCAGCCCACCTGAACCACCCCCCGGAAACGAAACCGGGCCGGCAGGTTGCCCTGCCGACCCGGTTCCTTCCACCCTAAACCCAGGCCTTATGGCCTTGTTTTCGCTACCACTTCTTCTTCTTGTTCACGCGGCGGTACGGATGCCGGCGGCCAGCACCTTCTTGTCCACATGTTCGGCGAACTGCTGGAAATTCGCTTCGAACCGGCGGGCCACTTCGGCCGCCGTGGCGTCATAGGCGTGCTTGTCGGCCCAGGTGTTCTTTGGAGAGAGCACCTCGGCCGGCACGCCCTCGCAGCCCTCCGGCACGAACAGCCCGAAATTGGGCTCCGGCGCGTGGGCCACGGTGGCAAGGCGCCCGTCCAGGGCCGCCCGGACCAGCGCCCGGGTATGGCCGATGGACATGCGCTTGCCGGTTCCATAGGCGCCGCCCGTCCAGCCGGTGTTCACCAGCCAGCAATTGGCGCCCGAACGGGCGATGCGTTCCCCCAGCAGCTTGGCATAGGCCGTGGGGTGGCGGGGCATGAAGGGCGCCCCGAAACAGGTGGAGAAGGTGGCCTGCGGCTCGGTCACGCCCTTTTCCGTCCCGGCCACGCGCGCCGTGTAACCGGACAGGAAGTGGTACATGGCCTGTTCGGAGGTCAGTTTGCTGATCGGCGGCAGCACGCCGAAGGCATCGGCCGTCAGCATGATGATGTTGGTCGGCTGGCTGCCCACCCCGGTGTCGGACGCGTTGGGGATGAAATCGATGGGATAGCTGGCGCGGGTATTCTCCGTGTATCGGCCGTCATCCAGGTCCAGCATCCGGCTGCCGTCATCCATCACCACATTTTCCAGGATCGTCCCGAAGCGGCGGGTGGTGGCATGGATCTCCGGCTCCGCCTCTTCCGACAGGCGGATAACCTTGGCATAGCACCCGCCCTCGAAATTGAAGACGGAGGTGTCGGACCAGCCATGTTCGTCATCGCCGATCAGGGTGCGGCTGCTGTCGGCGGACAGGGTGGTCTTGCCCGTGCCGGACAGGCCGAAGAAGATCGCCGTGTCGCCACGCTCCCCCATGTTGGCGGAGCAGTGCATGGGCAGGATGCCCTTGGCCGGAAGCAGGAAGTTCAGGACGGAGAAGATCGACTTCTTGATCTCCCCCGCGTAGCTGGTGCCGCCGATCAGGACCAGCCGCTTCTTGAAGTTGCACAGGATGAAGACCTCGGACCGGGTCCCGTCCCGCTCCGGCACGGCCTTGAAATCCGGCACCTGCATGACCGTGAAGGCCGGCTCGAACCCAGCCCGCTCCGCCAGCGGCGGCCGGATGAACATGTTGCGGGCGAACAGGTTGTGCCAGGCATGCTGGGTGACGATGCGGACCGGCAGGCGGTGTTCCGGATCGGCCCCGGCCCACAGGTCCTGCACGAAGACCTCCCGCCCCTGGAGATAGGCCTGCATGCGGGCGTGCAGCCGGTCGAAGGCCTGTTCGGAGACGGGCTTGTTGACGTTGCCCCACCAGATCTGGTCGGACGTCGTCTCTTCCTGCACGATGAACTTGTCGTTGGGGGACCGGCCCGTGTGCTGGCCCGTCAGCGCCACCAGGGCGCCGTCCTTGGCGATCTTCGCCTCCCCCCGCAGCACCGCCTGCTCATAAAGCTGGGCGGGCGACAGGTTCCAGTGGGCGGCCTTCAGGTTGACAAGGCCCAGATAATCCAGGCCGAAGCTGCTGATGACGGGACCGGTGACTTCCACGTTCGCGTTCTCCCCTTGCGACAGCCCTTGGCCTTGGGATGGCCGGGCCTTCTCTGTCCCAGGCGGGCCGCAGGATCATGTAGTGCCCGCGACCGCGCTACAACGCTTTCTTTTCACCGTGCGGGCCCGGTTCCGCTTCGGATTCCCGACCGGTTTGATCGGATTACCCCAATCGGGGCCTATCTACCCCGTCGGTGCATCCACCGTTCTGTAACGATCGCCGTACACTTACCGTTCCTGTCCGCAACCCGCAATAAGGCGGATCGGCAGAAGACATGCGCCAAAGGACGCCCAGCCCCCCTCAAAAGGGGTGGAACACGAAAGGGCAGGGGGCGGGCGCCCAGGCTCAAGGGGGGCCGGTGCCCCGCGCCCGCTTGACCAGGCGGACCAGCTCCACTCTTGCCGCCTCCGCATCGCGGGCGGGCTTGTCGAAGGGCAGGCGGGCGGCGCGCCCGCCGTCGGAAAGATCGCAGCCGTCCGGGTCGATGGCGGTCAGGCGCCAGTCCCCCGGCGGCAGGCCCAGCAGGGCGGTGGCATAGAGGGCGATCGCTTCCGCATGATCCTCATTCATATGGCCGATCACATCCGCCTCCCGCCCCGCCAGGGGCTGCCAGTCGTCCGGTGGCAGGATCAGGGCGGCGGCGTCGATCCAGTGGATGCGCCCGAACCCGGCGACCAGATGCGCCCGTTCCACCGCCATGCGCCAGATCCGGAAATCGCCGAATCCGGCATAAAGGGCCGCCGCCGGGTGCCGGGCCAGGAACCGGGCGCGGTGGCCGGGATCGTCACTGGGTGCCAGTCGCCCCAGGACGGAAACCCTGGACCCCGCCAGCCGGTCGGACGATGGGACACCTCCCAGGGCCGTGCCGTCGAACAGCAGCCCGGCCCGCCCGTCCCGGCCCAGGTTCTTCGTATGGTCGGCCAGGGCGGAGATCAGCAGCAGGGGCGATCCGTCCCGGTCGGTCGCCACCTGGACCAGGGAGGGATAGGGCCATCCGTCCCCATCGCGCTGGGCCCCATCGCGCTGAGCCCCGTCGCGCTGAGCCCCGTTGCGCTGAAGCGTCGCCAGGGCCGCATGGTCGCAGGCCCGCATGCAGGCGCGGGCGGTGGTGCCCGGTGATGGGGACCGCGCCGGTGCGGCGGGTGTGGCGGATGCCCCTTCTTCCCCGGTGGACATGGCCCCCCTCCCTCCCGGCGGTAACGGTTGCGGCGAAAATGGGGTAAGAAGCCCCCGGACCGCCCCATGGTTGCCATAGTGGCGGATGAGTTTTCCCTTGGCAAAGGGGGGGAAGGCGCGGCGAAATGCCCGGGTTTCCGGCAGGCCACGCCCAGCGCCCCGGCAGCCGGTTTTGGCGGGAGAAGAAGAACATGCCCCAGACGATCGCCCTGGTCGATGACGACCGCAACATCCTGACTTCCATCTCCATCGCGCTGGAGGCGGAGGGGTTCGAGGTCCGCACCTATGGCGACGGGGATGAGGCTTTGCGCGGCCTCAACTCCCGCCCGGTGGATCTGGCGGTGCTGGACATCAAGATGCCCCGGATGGATGGGCTGGAACTGCTCCAGCGCCTGCGCCAGACCACCGCCATGCCGGTCATCTTCCTGACCAGCAAGGATGATGAAACCGATGAGCTGACCGGGCTGCGCATGGGGGCGGATGATTACATCAAGAAGCCCTTCAGCCAGCGCCTGCTGATCGAACGGATCAAGACCCTGCTGCGCCGCAAGGAACTGGTCGCCGGCAAGACCGTCGCCGATCCGAACCAGACCCTGGTGCGGGGGGAACTGGTGCTGGACGGTGCGCGCCACATGTGCACCTGGAAGGGGCAGAACATCGACCTGACGGTGACCGAATTCCTGCTGGTCAAGGCGCTGGCCCAGCGCCCGGGCCATGTGAAGAACCGGGACCAGTTGATGGATGCCGCCTATGGCGAGCACATCTATGTGGACGACCGCACCATCGACAGCCACATCAAGCGCCTGCGCAAGAAGTTCCGTGCCGTGGACGATGCCTTCGAACAGATCGAAACCCTGTACGGCGTCGGCTACCGGTACAAGGATAGTTGACCACGGTGGCGCGCCCCTCATCCTCCCGCAGCGGGCGGTGCAAGCCCCCTCACCCTCCCGTCGCCGACGCGACGGGCCCCTCCCTCTCCCTCGGGGGGGAAAGGGGGTTTGTGCTGCTGCGGCGGCAGGGGGGCGGGGGATATGATGCTGTCCGGCCCGGCACCATCGTCCCTCTCCCCTTGAGGGAGGGTGAGGGGTCCTGCGCCCCGGGAGCCGGGCCATGACGGAGCTGCGGGCCGAGCGGCGGGTGCAGGCCGCCACACCGGCCAAAAACTCATCGGCCAAAAACACACCGGCCAAGCCGCCCAAACCGCCCAAGCAACCGAAAGCCCCGGCCGAACCGGTGGTGCGGCGACGGGCGAAGCCGCGGGTGATCTCCCCGCTTACCCTGCGCATCCTGGCGGTCAACACCCTGGCCCTGGCGATCCTGCTGGGCGGGTTCCTCTATCTTGGCCAGTACCAGGACCGGCTGATCCAGGCGGAGCTGGACAGCCTGACCGTGGAGGCGCGGATCTTCGCCGGGGCCCTGGGCGAAGGGGCGGTCGATCCCGGCTACAACGAATTCGCGGGCGGGCCGCCGGACCTGTCCTATGAGCTGGGGCGGCAGATGGTCCGCCGCCTGGTGGAGACGACGGACACCCGCACCCGGCTGTATGCGGTCAGCGGGGAGATGGTGGCCGACAGCCGTATCCTGGGCGGGCCCCAGGGCACGGTGCAGATCGAACCCCTGCCCCCCCTGCCGGACGGCAGCCCCCTGACCCGGCTGGGCCTGGCCCTGTATGATTACGTGGTCAATGCCGTGCCGGGCCGGGACCACCTGCCCCCCTATCCCTTCGATGCGGAGGCGGAGGCGGCACGATTCCCGGAGCTGCAGCGGGCCCTGGGCGGGGAGATCAGCCGCGGCGTCTGGCGTATGACCCGGACCGATGGCAAGGAGGAGATGCTGCTGACCGTGGCCGTGCCGGTGCAGCGCTTCAAGCAGGTGCTGGGGGCCGTCTTCGTCTCCCGCTCCGGGGCGGAGATCGATGAGGCGGTGCGCCAGGTGCGCCTGGACATGTTGAAGATCAGCGGTGTCGCCCTGACCATCACCATCCTGCTGTCCCTGTACCTGGCCCGCACCATCGCCCGGCCGATCATGCGCCTGGCCGAAGCAGCGGATGAGGTGCGCCACGGTCATGGGCGCCAGGCCGTGATCCCCGACCTGTCCCGCCGCCGGGACGAGGTGGGGGACCTGTCGGTGGCGCTGACGGAGATGACGACCGCCATCTGGGACCGGATGGACGCCATCGACCGTTTCGCCGCCGATGTGGCCCATGAGATCAAGAACCCCCTCACCTCCATGCGGTCGGCGGTGGAAACGGTGCAGCGGGTGAAGACCGATGAACAGCGCAACCGGCTTCTGGCCATCATCCATGAGGATGTGCAGCGCCTGGACCGCCTGATCTCCGACATCTCCAACGCCTCCCGCCTGGATGCCGAACTGTCCCGGGCGGAGGCGCGGCCCGTGGATCTGCGCGCCCTGCTGGACTGGCTGGCCAGCCTGCATGACGACACCATTGGCCGGGAGGAGGAGCCGGCCCCGGTGGACGGTGCCGCGGGCGATGCCGGGGATGGGACCGCTCCGTCCACCCCGCGCAAACCCCGGCTGCGGGTGGACCTGCCCCCGCCGGGCCGGGCGGGCGATCTTGTCGTGCCGGGAATCGAGGGCCGCCTGACCCAGGTGTTGCAGAATCTGGTCTCCAACGCCCTGTCCTTCTCCCCGCCCGGCGGGGTGGTGGTGCTGGCGGCCCGGGTCCTGGGCGACCAGGTGGAGATCACCTGCACCGACGAAGGCCCCGGCATCCCGGAGACGAAGCTGGAGACGATCTTCGAGCGCTTCTACAGCGAACGGCCGAAGTCGGAAGCCTTCGGCAAGCATTCCGGCCTGGGCCTTTCCATCTCCAAACAGATCGTGGAAGCCCATGGCGGCCGCATCGTCGCCGAAAACGTCACCGGCCGCGGCGGCACCATCCAGGGCGCCCGGTTCACGGTGCTGCTGCCGCGGTAGGCAGGGTGATTGCCGGGGCGGTTGGATTGGCACCGGTTGCCGAGTCGGTGTAGCGTAGAGCGTGCGGGATTTTCCGCCGTGCCGGAATGGGGCACAGCCATGCCCCCCAGCATCGAGATCGATGAGACCCTTCTGGCCGATACCATGGCCGTCACCGGCCTGTCCTCCCCCCAGGCGGCGGTGGAAGCCGCCCTGCGCGACCTTGTCCGGGCCCGTCGGCGTCAGGCGCTGAAGGAGCTGTGGGGGATGGGCTGGGATGGCGATCTGGAGGCAATGCGCAATGCCAGTGTCGCCCGCCTGAGCAGGGCCGATTTCGATCCGGTTGATCAGGATGTGGGCCACACGGCCGGTTGATCGGTGCGAATGGATTCCTCTCGCCCACCGCCTCGTAGTGCTGCCCCTTCCCCCTCACACCACCTGCCCGGGGAAGGCCAGTTCGTGGCGGCTGTGCCAGTCGGGCACCACGTAGTTGACGATCAGGGTGCGGCGGATGCCGAGGATCGGGCGGGGTTCGAATCCGTGCCAGGTGTCGGTGCCGGGGATGAAGATCAGGCCGCGGTTGAACCCGGCGGGGGCGCGGGCGACCGGGGCGGCGGCGGGGTGGGCATAGATGTCGGTCCCCCAGTCGGCGGCCCCTGGGTCCCGCGACAGATAGATCAGCAGGGTGAAGCGCTTCGCCCCGATATCCGTGTGCGGCTCCAGCCAGAAACCGGCCTGGTCGCGGCAGTATTCGATCCGCAGATAACTGCCCGACAGGCGGGTACGGCAGCGGGATTCCAGCAGCCGCACGGTTTCCGCCTCCTGGAACGCGGCGGCCACCGCGGCGGCGACCCCATGTTCCGCCTGCACCGCGGGGGACAGGAACAGCCGGCTGGCATTATGCGTCTCCCGCCGCCCGTCCGTGTTCCCCAGCACCGGGGCGTCCAAAGGCAGATCGGCCAGGGCCGCCGCCACCGACGGGGGCAGGGCATCGGTCAGCAGCCAGTGGCGGAAGGGCCATTCCTGCTGGCGCGAATGTTCCAGGTCCAGCACCGCCTCCTCCGGCGGAAGGGCATCGGGCGGGGGCAAGGGGAAGCCGTCATAGGCGCGGGCCAGGAGATCCATCGGGGTATCCGCAGGGAAGGTTATGCCGCACCGCACAATCATCCCGGACACAGGCCCCGTCCTTGACCCAGGTCAAGCCTTCGCCCGGCGCATGGTTCGGCGGCCGCGGGGAATGGCCGGGATGGGGCTGTGAATTCCTGCCCCGCGCCGCTGCGGCGTCTGGTGGATTGGAAAACCCCGCCCGACCCGCTACCTTCCCCACCGCCCCGCGGGAAACGGCCCGCGGCGGGGATGGGAAACGGGTCCAAACCGATGAATCAGCCGCTGAATCAGCCGCTCAACACCTACCGCTCCGGCCCGGATGAGCATGGGCATTTCGGCATCCATGGCGGGCGCTTCGTTGCCGAAACCCTGATGCCGCTGATCCTGGAGGTGGAGAAGGCCTATACCGCCGCCAAGGCGGATCCCGCCTTCGGGGCGGAGCTGCGGCATTACCTGACCCATTACGTGGGCCGGCCGAGCCCGCTGTACTTCGCCGAGCGGCTGACGCGGGAGCTGGGCGGGGCGAAGATCTACTTCAAGCGGGATGAGCTGAACCACACCGGCGCCCACAAGATCAACAACTGCATGGGCCAGATCCTGCTGGCCCGCCGCATGGGCAAGACCCGCATCATCGCGGAAACGGGGGCCGGCCAGCACGGGGTCGCCACCGCCACGGTCTGCGCCCTGTTCGGCCTGCCCTGCACCATCTACATGGGGGAGGTGGATATCGAGCGGCAGCAGCCGAACGTCTTCCGCATGAAGCTGCTGGGGGCGGAGGTGGTTCCGGCGAAGTCCGGCAGCCGTACCCTGAAGGACGCGATGAACGAGGCGTTGCGCGACTGGGTCACCAATGTGCGCGACACCTTCTACATCATCGGCACGGTCGCCGGCCCCCACCCCTATCCCATGATGGTCCGCGATTTCCAGGCGATCATTGGGGAGGAGACGCGGGAGCAGATGATGGCCCAGGAAGGGCGCCTGCCCGACAGCCTGGTCGCCTGCATCGGCGGCGGGTCCAATGCCATGGGCCTGTTCTACCCGTTCCTGGACGAACCGTCGGTCCGCATGGTGGCGGTGGAGGCGGGGGGCCACGGGGTGGACGTGCCGGGCGGGCACGCCGCCTCCCTCACCGGCGGGCGGCCGGGGGTGCTGCACGGCAACCGCACCTATCTTCTCCAGGATGATGACGGCCAGATCATCGAAGGCCACAGCATCAGCGCCGGCCTGGACTATCCGGGCATCGGGCCGGAGCATGCGTGGCTGCACGATGTGAAGCGGGTGGAGTATGTGAACGCCACCGACCGGGAGGCGCTGGACGCCTTCCAGCTCTGTGCCCGGACGGAGGGCATCCTGCCGGCCCTGGAGCCGAGCCACGCGCTGGCCCATGTGCGCAAAATGGCCCCCGGCCTGCCGCCCGACCACCTGCTGGTCATGAACCTCTGCGGTCGGGGCGACAAGGATATCTTCACCGTCGCCAAGCACCTGGGCGTCAATCTGTAAGCGGGACCCGTGACCACCATGACCGATACCGTATCGCGCCTGTCCCGCCGCTTCGCCGACCTGAAGGCAGAGGGGCGGGCGGGCCTGGTCGCCTTCGTCACCGCGGGCGACCCGGACCATGACACCAGCCTGGCCATCCTGACCGGCCTGCCCGGGGCCGGGGCCGATGTGATCGAGCTGGGCATGCCCTTCACCGATCCCATGGCCGACGGCCCGGCGATCCAGGCAAGCAGTCTGCGCGCGCTCGCCAACGGGGCGCGCATGACCCGGACGCTGGAGCTGGTGCGGGCCTTCCGCCGGGGGGATGGGGACACGCCGATCGTGCTGATGGGCTATTACAACCCGATCTACAGCTACGGCGTGGGCCGGTTCCTGGCCGATGCCAAGGATGCTGGGGTGGACGGCTTGATCGTCGTCGACCTCCCGCCGGAGGAGGATGGGGAGCTGTGCCTGCCGGCACTGAAGGCCGGTGTGAACTTCATCCGCCTGACCACGCCGACCACCGATGACGCGCGGCTGCCCGCCGTGCTCGCCAACACTTCCGGCTTTGTCTACTACGTCTCCATCACCGGGATCACGGGGGCCGGTTCCGCCGCGGCGACCGATGTGACCGCGGCGGTGGAGCGGCTGAAGCGCCACACCAACCTTCCCGTGGCGGTGGGCTTCGGCATCACCACCCCCGACGGGGCCGCCGCGGTGGCCCGCGTGGCAGATGCCGCCGTCGTGGGCAGCGCCATCGTGCGCCAGGTGGAAGCCCACCTGGATACTGCCGGCCGCCCCACTCCCGCCCTGGTGCCCGCCGTGCTAGACTTCGTCCGCGCGCTTGCCGACGGCGTGCGCCGTGCCCGGGGGTGACGCCCCCGGGGAAGGGAGGGCGGGATGGCCTATGCTTGGGATGAGGATGAGTTCCCGCCCCCGCCGACACGGGCGGAGGTGGAGGCCCATATCGCTGATTGGCGTCAGCGTGTGCAGGACCTGTTCGACCGGATCGAGGCTTGGACGGCTGATCGTCCGGACCTGACGATTGATCGGGGGGACCTGCCCTTTACCGAACGTCGGCTCCAGACCCTGGGCATCACGGGGCCGGTCTTGCTGCCGGAAATGGTGATTGAACGCCGGATGCAGGTTGTCGCCGCAGGCGGGCGCACACCGTTGGCCCTGGGGCGCACGGCAAGCCGGCTTAGGACCGACGGGATGTGGGTCACGCCAACCCGCGGCCAGTTACGCCTGTTCACGCCCGTCCCGTGTCAGCACATCATCGCCGATGTGGGGAAGGTGGGCCTGCCGGAGTGGCGACTTGTCCGACAGGGGGCCATAGCCTCGGAGCCGCTGACGGCGGAAGCCTTCGTCAGTCTCCTGGAGTATTAGGCTTGGCCGCGTTCGACGGCATCCTGCGGGCCCATGCCGTCAGCGATGGGGCCTTTGTCGAGGAAGCCGCCAAGGCCCGGCAGACGGGTGACCTGGAGGCCGCTGACAGGATCCGGACGGCCTGGGATGTCAACGAAAATGCCTATTTCCTGATGCTGTTCGCCCGGTTCGAGGACATGGCCAAGAAAGCGGTCGCGGATCGGGTGGAGCGGGCGCTGACAGCCTCCGGCCTGACCCTTGCACCGGATCAGGTCGCGCAGCTTCTGCACAAGGTCGACTGGCCCCAGCGTTTGGCCTTGTTGACGGACTGGATCGGGACGGATAATCACCGCGTGCTCCGGGACTGGAACCGGGATCGCAACCGGATCGCCCACGGGGCACTGCTCGACGAAAGGCCGAACGTGGTTCTGGCGGCCGAGCTGTTCCGCTCCGTGGCAACCCGCCTTCAGGACACCCCATGAACTGGCTCACCAATTTCGTCCGCCCCAAGATCCAGTCCCTGATCTCCTCCAAGAAGGATGTCCCGGACAATCTCTGGCACAAGTGCCCCTCCTGCGAGGCGATGATCTTCCATCGCGACCTGGAGGAGAACCTGCATGTCTGCCAGCATTGCGGCCACCACATGCGGATCGGGCCGGAGAAGCGGCTGAAGATGCTGCTGGACCCGGGCTACCAGGTGATCGAACTGCCGAAGGTGCTGGTCGATCCGCTGAAGTTCCGGGACCAGAAGCGCTACACCGACCGCCTGAAGGAAGCGCAGTCCAAGACCGGGCGGCAGGACGCCATCATGGTCGCCCACGGCACCATCAAGGGCCAGGCCGCCGTGATCGCCGCCTTCGATTTCGGCTTCATGGGTGGGTCCATGGGCATGGCGGTGGGGGAGGCGCTGGTTGCCGCCGCCCGCCTGGCCGTGCTGCAGCAGGCCCCCTTGATCGCCATCCCGGCGTCGGGCGGGGCGCGCATGCAGGAGGCGATCCTGTCCCTGATGCAGATGCCGCGCACCACCATCGCCGTGGAAATGGTGAAGGAGGCGGGGCTTCCCTACATCGTCATCCTGACCGATCCCACCACTGGCGGCGTCACCGCCAGCTTCGCCATGCTGGGGGATATCCATATCGCGGAGCCCGGGGCCGTCATCGGCTTCGCCGGGGCCCGGGTGATCGAAAGCACCATCCGCGAAACCTTGCCGGAAGGGTTCCAGCGCTCCGAATACCTGATGGACCACGGGATGGTGGACATGGTGGTCCACCGCAAGGAGCTGAAATCCACCCTTTGGCGCGTGATCGACCTGCTGCGCCGGCCCGGCCCGGGGGCGGAGATCGTGCGCATGCCCCAGCGTGATGACCGCCCCACGGCCCAGCGCCCCGGCCCCGTGCCGGTGCATCCGGCGGAGTGAGGCCGGGGGGCCCATGATAAAGGCGGCGGTGGTGGCGGAGAACCCCCGGCTGGAGGCGGTGCTGGAACGGATGCGGCGCCTGCATCCGAAGGTGATCGACCTGTCGCTGGGCCGGATCGAACGGCTTCTGGCCAAGCTGGGCCATCCGGAACGCCGCCTGCCCCCCGTCGTCCATGTGGCGGGCACCAACGGCAAGGGCAGCACCGTCGCCTTCCTGCGCGCCATGGCGGAGGCGGCGGGCCACCGCGTCCATGTCTATACCAGCCCGCATCTGGTGCATTTCCATGAGCGCATCCGCCTGGCCGGATCCTTCATCGACGATACCGATCTGGCCACCCTGCTGGAGGAGGTGGAGCGGCTGAACGGCGAGGATCCGATCACCTTCTTCGAGGTGACGACGGCCGCCGCCTTCCAGGCATTCACCACCGTGCCGGCGGATCTGATCCTGCTGGAGGTGGGGCTGGGCGGGCGGCTGGACGCAACCAACGTGATTGACCGCCCGGCCGTTTCCGTCCTGACCCGGATCAGCATGGACCACATGCAGTTCCTGGGCGACAGCATCGGCGCCATCGCGGGGGAGAAGGCGGGCATCCTGAAGCCCGGCGCCCCCGCCGTCGCCTTCCCCCAGCCGGACCCGGCCGTCACCGCCCTGTTCCGGGCCCGGGCGGCGGAGATCGGGGCGCCCTTGCGCCTGTTCGGCGCCCCGGACGGCTGGTCCGCGGAAGCGGTGGGGCCGCAGGGTGCCGGGCCGGATGGGGCAGAGGGTGTCGGCCTGCGCTACCGCGGCGGCGGGCGGGTGCTGGACCTGCCCCTGCCGGGCCTGCCGGGCGCGCATCAGATCCTGAATGCCGGGCTGGCCATCGCCGCCACGGAGCATCTGCCCCTGCCCATCCCCGATGCCGCCATCGCCGAGGGCCTGCGCCGGGTGCACTGGCCCGCCCGGTTGCAGCGCCTGAGCCGCGGGCTCCTGTCCGATCGCCTGCCGCCCGGCTGGGACCTGTGGCTGGATGGCGGCCATAATGACAGCGCGGGGGAGGTGCTGGCCGTCCAGGCCGGGCGCTGGGCGGCGGATGGCCGGCCGCTGGACCTGGTCTTCGGCATGCTGGGCAGCAAGAAGCCGCTCGATTTCCTTTCCCCCCTCGCCCCCCATGTGCGCCGCCTGGTCGCCGTCGGTATCCCGGGGGAGGCGGCGGCCCTGCCGCCGGAGGCTGTGGCCGCGATAGCCCGCGATGCCGGGATCACCGATGTGCGCATGGCCGACAGTGTGGGCGCGGCGGTGGCCCTGCTGACCGACCCGGCCGCCCCTGCTGCCCCGCCCGCCCGCATCCTGATCTGCGGGTCGCTTTACCTGGCGGGGACGGTGCTGCGGGAAAACGGCTAAGGGGGGGCAGGCGATGGACCTGATCGTGCAGACGGCCCCGGACGGGGCGACATTCCTGACCCTGGAGGGAACGCACCTTCCCTGCGCCATCGGCCGCGGCGGTGTCCGGGCCGATAAGCGGGAAGGGGATGGCGGCACGCCCGTGGGTGCCTTTCCCCTGCGCCGGGTGCTGTACCGGCCGGACCGGCTGGCCGCACCGGTGACCGGTCTTCCCGTCGCCCCCATCGCCCCGGATGACGGCTGGTGCGACGATCCCGCCCATCCCGATTACAACCGCCCGGTCAAGCGGCCCTTTCCGGCCAGCCATGAGGAGATGTGGCGCGACGACGGGGTCTATGACGTGGTGGTGGTGCTGGGCCATAATGACGATCCGCCGGTGGCCGGGATGGGCAGTGCGGTGTTCCTGCATGTGACCCGGCCGA
>JBJOKR010000085.1:0-18689 GCA_046045995.1 Pseudomonadota bacterium
TGGTGTTGCCGGTCGTGGTCCCGGTGGTCGTTCCCGTCGTCGTGCCTGTGGTGGGATCGGTCGAGCGGGGCTGGGCGGGGACGGCGGTGCCGCCCGCCGTGTCGGCATTCCCGCGGGAGAGGGAGACCGTGGTCTCATCATACTCATGGCCCGGCATTTCCTGCACCTGGGCCGCGGTCAGGGTGGTGAGCTGCACCTGCTCCCCTTCCGGGTCCATCTGGGCGTCGGTGAAGTCAACGGCGATGGACTTGCCGCCCATGCCGAGGAAGCCGCCGCTTTTCACGATGATCTGGCGTGCCTGGCCGCTGGTGCCGTCCAGGATCACGTCTTCCACCTCGCCGATCTCCTCCCCGTCGGCGGCGACCACGGTGCGGCCCATCATGTTCTCGGCCGAGGTGCGGTCCGCCTGACCGGTGCCCAAGGCGCCCGTCGTGGTCGTCGTAGCTGGGCTGGTCGTGGTGCCAGGGGTTGTCGTGCCGGTGGTCGAGGTGCCTGTGGCGCCCGTCCCGCCCTGCTGGCCGGCGACATACTCGCTCTGGCTCTGCGCTATCGCGGTTCCGCCCATCAGGGCAATGGCGGCCCCGCCCGTCAGGGCGATGGCGGCAGAGGCGGTGATGACAGTCCTGCGCATGGTGGATTCTCCTTCGAGGGCGCGGGCAGCCTTTGGCGGCGCCCTGTTCGCAGGAGAACCAACACTGAATGATGCACGCCGGTTCAGCCACGGCATCGGGACAAATGTGGGACGGGGCACGGGACGGGGGGGCAGGGAAGGGCCGGGCTGGCGGGATCAGCCATGGCCCAGGCCGGTAGCGGTGGCGCGCAGCTGGTCGGCTACGGCGGCCAGGCGCTGGCTCAGCTCCCGGCTGGCGGCGGATGCGGCGGCGGTCCCGCCGGATTCCCGCTCCGCCAGGGCGTGGACCGCGTCGATGGCTCGGGTGAGCTGGCGGGACAGACCGTCCAGCACATCCACCCGGGCGTTCAGGCTTCCAGCCATCTGGGTCAGGCCCTGGCGGTTCTCCGCCTCCCGGGCCCCGGCGGCCCGCAACTCTCCCGCCGCTCCCTCCAGCAGAGCTGTCAGGCGGTCGATGCCCGTGATGCGGTCCTTCAGCTCCACGGCCAGGGCGGCCAGGGCCTGCTGTCCGGCGATGGCTTCGGCTTGGCGCTCCCCGTCATGGGCCAGCATCAGGGCGCGCACCGTCTCCGCCGCGGCGGTCAGACCGCCGGCCATGCCGTCCAGCCCGTCCAGGCGGGTCTTCATGGCGGCGACCAGGGCGCGCAGCTCCGCCACCTCATCCGACCCGCCGCGGTCGGACATGCGGGCCAGGGCCTGCACCGCCTCCGTCGCGGCGGTCAGCACCTCCCCCAGCTCCTGGGTATCGGCCAGCCCGGTGCGCAGCTGGGCGGTCAGGCCGGTGTATTCCGCCATGCCGGCCAGGATATCCTCCTGCTGCTCCGTGGCGCGGGACAGGGCCTGGGCGGCGGCGGCGGCATCGGCGGCGATGCCGCGGGCCTGGGCCTTCAGGTCCTGGGTGGCGTTGCGCAGATGCTCCGTCGCGTCGTCCACCCCGCCGGCCAGGGCCTGGGACAGGCGGCGCGCGCCCTCGTCCACGATCTGGACCTTGTCGCCCAGGGTATCCAGTGTTTCGCCCAGGCGGGTGAACATCTCCTCCGCCGCACCGCGGACATCGGGGTCCAGGCTGCGGCGGTCGATCTCCGCCCGCACCTCCGCCCCCAGGACCTGGAAGTCGGCGACAAGCCGGGCCACCTCGCCCGCGCTGCCGTCGACGGAGGTGACGATGCGGCCCAGCTCCTCCTGCAACCGCTCCACCCGGTCGGCCAAAGGATCCAGGCGGTCGGCCTGGGTATCGGTGGTCCGGCGCAGGAGGGTGGATGCCTCCCGGATCTCATCCAGGGCGTCGTGCAGCTGGCCGCCCACCCCGGCGGCCTGGGTTTCCAGCAGGTCGGCGGAGCGGGCGACCTGGGCGGCGGCATCGTCCATTCGGTCGGCGGAGGCACGGGTGACGCTGTCCAGCCGGGCTGAGGCATCGCCCAGGGCGGCGACCAGCGCCTTCTCCCCGGCATCGACGGAATCGACAGCGCGGGCCAGCTGTCCCGCCGCCTCCGTCACCGTGCCGGACAGGGTCTCCCCGGAGGCCTTCAGCACCCGCACGGTGGCGAACAGCTTCTCCTGCGCTTCCTCCAGCACGCCCGCCAGGGCATTGGCGGCGCCGCGGGTGTCGGACGTCACCTGCCGCAGCTCCCCTTCGGAAGCGCTGACCGCCTTCAGGATGAAGGAAACCTCCTGTGTGGCGACGGTCAAGGTATCCGCGAGTTCATCCGCATTGGACCGCAGCGACAGGACCAGGGCGTCCAGCCCGCCGGCCGGGCCGTTCGCGTCGAAGGCCTGGACCTGGGCGGCGGCGCGGGTCAGCACCTCGGTCGAGCGGCCGAGCTTCTCCGCCCCGTCGGCGGAGGTTCGGGCGATGTCGGTGCACAGGCCCTTGACCTCTCCCACGGTGCCGGTGAGATCGCGCCGCACCTCCGCCACCAGGGCGCCCATCTCGGCCCCGCGCAGGACCATGGCCTCACCCGCATCGCGCAGGCGATCGGCAAGCGAACTGAACAGGTCTGCCGACCCGCCCTCGAACTTGAAGCGTTTGCGCCCGTCCTCCTCCATCAAGGAGATGTCGGGGATATCGGCGGCCTGGCGGCGGAAGCCGTCCACGGCACGGGACAGGTCCCCGAACTCATCCGCCCGGTCGGTACCCCAGACCGGGGCGCGCCAGTCGCCGCGGGCTGTGGCGGCCACGCTGGCGGCGAGATTGCGCAGGGGCGACAGAACCCGCCCGTGGACCATCCACAGCAGCAGCATCAGGCAGGCGGCCAGGGCCCCGATGGCGGCCACACCCAGCCAGAAGCCGCGGGCCGCGATCTCCGCCAGCCGGGCCTGTTCGGCCAACGCCTCCTCATGCAGGCTGCGGGCGATGCGGTCGGCGATGGCGGCGTGCTGGATGGTGAGCGTCAGCCCGGCCTTGCCGGCCAGCTGCTCAGGCGTCACGGTGCCGCCCGCCAGGACCCGGGAATATGTCGCCAGCATCCGGTCCAGGTCCCCCGCCAGGGACGATTCGGCCGGGCTCAGCCGCAGGGATTGGAACGCGCGCAGGGCCTGGGTCGCCGTGGCCAGATCGGCCATCACCGCGTCCCGGGCACCGGTGTCCCCGGTTTCCGCGAACAGGGTCAGGTTCTGCAGGACGCCGCCATGGCCGAGGCGTGATCGCATTTCATCAAGGGCACGGGTCTTGGCCAGGGATTCGGCCGGGCTCTGGGCCATGCCGGACTGGACCCGGCCGAACCACGCCAGATGGAAGGCCGATGCCGCCAGCAGGGATCCCACCAGCACCAGTGCCGTCACCGCGATCGCCGTGCTGAGGCCGCGCAGCGACGACAGCGACGATCTTTTGCCTGCGACCATACGGCCCCCCACTTCCGCCATCCCCCGGCCTACCTTGCCGGCCCGGTCCGGCGCAGGGTCCATCGGGCACCCGGCCGCACCACCGGCGTGACCCATGCCCGACCGGAATAGCGCACCCTATCAAAGCGGGGGCCCGGATTCACCCCTTCGGTGCATCCCTAGTGGCAGAATCCGCAGCTTGTCACGAGGTGTTGTGTGTCTGCCGCGGTCGGACCGGTCAAAAGCGGGCCCATGCGGGCTTCAGTGGGGTGACCGTGGCATCCCCGGCGATCAGGGGACGCCCGTCCACCGCCGCCTCCAGCCGGACCAGGGCAAGGGCGCGGGTGCCCTGCCCGCTGCGTATTTCACCCATCTCCCTGCCGTCCAGCATGAGCGGCGTGCCGGGCGGGGGCGGGGGCCCGTCCACCCGCACCGGCATCAGCCGCTTCTTCACCAGGCCGCGGTACTTGGTGCGGGCCGTCAGTTCCTGGCCCATGTAGCAGCCCTTGGACCAGGACACGCCGTTCAGCTCATCGAATCCGTTCTCCAGCAGGATGGATTTGTCGATGATCAGGTCGCGGCTGCCGTCGGGGATGCCCAGGTCCAGCCGGATCGCCTCCCAGTCATCGTGATCGCCGGTGGGTAGCCCCGCCAGCATCCCATCCAGCCAGTCCCGCGGTCCGATCAGGGACACGCCCAGGGCCGGATGGCGGGGATCGACCAGGGCCACGCCTTCCCCCTGGGGCGCAGCGGCACCGGCCTCGGCCGCCAGGGCGAAACGATCCGCCGCGGCACTGCCATAGACCTGGGCGCAGCCCATTTCCGCTGTCACATCGGCCAGATCGACCCGGCTGCGCAGACGGTACAGGCGCAAGCGGCGCAGCAGGTCGTCCCGCCGCGCCCCCTCACAGGTGATGACCAGCGCATCCCCTAACGCGGCGATGACCATGTCGTGCAGGTACTTGCCCTGGGGGGTCAGGAAGGCGGCCCAGATCGCGCGGTTGTCGGACACGGCGGCCACATCGTTGCTGACCAACCCCTGAAGGAAGGCGAACCGATCTTCTCCTGTCAACCGCAGGATGCCCACATCCGCCCGTCCCAAGCCGAAGGCTCCGTCCGGCACGGCGGGAAGCGGGGCGGGGGCCAGGGTACCGGCGGTGGTGTCAGGCTGGTCCGGGTTGGGGGAATCGGGGGTCTCGGTCACGGCATTTCTCCCAGGTCGGCCCAAGGGGCCCGCGGCGGGGGCAAGGCGACCGGTTGCACAGGTGGGACCGGCCGTCGCTGGGGGCAAGGGCGTCAGCGACGCCGGGTCAGGCAATCCTGCCCCGCCGCCTTCAGCCGCTGGCAGAAGGCGGTCGCCGCCTCCCGGCTGGGGAATTCGCCCAGCAGGATGCGGTGGAACAGACCCTTGCCCTTCACCTCCCCGGCGACGATGTCCACCCGCTGCCCCGCCAACAGGCCGGCATGTGTGCTGGTGATGGCGTCCCGCTGCGCCTCCGCCGCGTCCAGCACGGGGAAGGCAGCAACCTGCACCGCCCAGACCTCACCCGCTTGCGACGGTGGCGGGGGCAGGGCCCGCGCTGCCGCCGCGGGAGGCGGTGCAGGAGCGGGAGTGGGGCTGTCGGGAACGGTCGCCGCCGATTCCGGTGATTCCGGCGGGTCCATCCGTTGCACAGGCGTGGGCGTGACAGGAGTCGCGGTCGGGCGGGTGGACGTCAGGCCGGCCGTTCGTTGCTCCGGCGGGGGCGGGGGCGGGGCGGTGAGGGCGGCTGTCCGGGCGGACGGGGTGGTTGTCGGTTCCGCGGGGGCATCCGCCACGGGCTTCGGCCCGGGAACCGGCTCCGAGGTAGTCGGTCCGGGCTCAGCCTCCCCCTCCCGGCGCGATGGTTCAGGAGCTGGAGCAGGCACCGGCTCGGGTGCAGGGTCGGGTGTCGGCTCCGGCTTCCCCGGGGTCGGCGTGGCGGCGGTGCGGCTGGGGCGGCCGGTGGGCAGGGTGGGCAGCAGGTCGCGGGCCGCCTGCTTCTGTTCCGGCGTGGCGGTGCTTTCCACCTCCTGGCGGAAACTGATCGCCTGGACCAGGCCCGACTGCTCCGCCCGCATGGCCCAGGCCAGGGCCCGCACCACATCCGACGGGGTGCCCAGGCCGAAATACAGCAGAACGGCATAGTTGTTCTGGGCCAGGGGGTCCCCCGCCTCCGCCGCCGGCTGCAGCAAGGCCAGGGCCTTCGGATAATTGGCCGGGACCCCATCCCCGAAGGCATAGATGGTCCCGGCCATCATCCGGGCGCCGGTATGGCCGCTGGCCGCCGCCTTCTCCAGCCACACCAGGGCGCCCGGTACATCGCGCCGGGTGCCCTGGCCGGTGGTCATCATCTGGCCGACCAGGAACTGCGCTTCTCCATCCCCGGCCTCCGCTGCCGCCAGGAAGGCCTGGAAGGCGCGGGTCAGGTCGCCCGCACGCACAGCGGCCCGCCCTTCCGCCAAATCGGCGAGCACCGACGGGGCCGCCAATCCCCCCAGGGCGAGAGCCAGCAGTCCCGCGACCAGCCCCGTCCTCAACAGGCGGATGCCGGGCGGGACAACCGGGCGGGTCGGGGCAATCGGCATGGCAGGCATCGCGGATGGCATGATGTCTTGATCGGGGATACGTCCATGTCCACCCTTGCGCTGTCAGCCAGCCACATGCAAGCGTCGATGAACGGCCGCGGTGGAGCCGGCTGGTCCCGACCACACTGCCCCCTGGATGCCGATCGACCATGACCGCCCGCCCGAATCGAATGAAGCTGAATGCCCTCCAACTGAAGACCCTGACCATCTTCCAGGCCCTGGCGGCGATCGATGGGATCGGGGAGCCGGTGGGGGATGGGGAGATTTCGGTGACGGAACTGCCCTGGTCCCATGGCAGCCATTTCCACCTGGGCCCTTGGATCGTGCTGGCCCAGGATGCCTCCGGCCTGCGCAATCCCGCCCCCTGGGTCGCCCTGGACCGCAAGGGGCTGATTCGCAGCCAGTACCCAGTTGGATTTGTGCTGACGCGCGCCGGACTCACCTATGATACCGGCCTTCAGGATGAAATCCTGCAGGTGGCCGACCACAGCGTGTAGGTGGGCCATTGCCCATCATCCAAAACAATCCACGCCTTTTTTGGGGGGGTGCTGGTCCCTGGTGCAGCGATGCCGACAAAAGATACTCGTTTATCGGCATCGCTGCACTATCGCATTGATTCTAGTGCGATTCAGACGCAGGCAATCGGTACCGATTGCCTGCGTCATCGCACTAGGCTCGATCCGATATATAGATGGGGTAGCGGGAGACCAGCCCTTCTGTTAGGGTTACGGATCTAAATGGGAGGGGAGGGGGCAATGCTTGGCAGTATCACGGCATCACAGGCCGTCCGCTCCCTGACCAGTGTAACCCAGTCCAATATCAGGTCGGACCTGACCGAAATCACCGATACCGCCGCACGCATGCGCCTAAGCCCGACGACGGAGCAGCGCACCGACCTGACCATCGCCCGGCTGGAGCGGAACTTCCAGGATGGGCAGCAGGTAACTGAACGCACCCGCGGCGTCGGCCGGGGTGTTGTCTTGGATATCGAAGCGTGAGGCTTGAAGCCCGGGGCCTGAAGCAGGTCAGGCTGGGCTGATCGGTCCCGACCGCTCTACGCGCGTGATCCATCCGCCTGATTCGTCCCATCCCGCAGAACTGACCGATCACATTAAGCGAAGCGGCACCATATCGTCTTGCCAGATGTTAGCGGCGGCTGACGGCGTGCTGTCGCATCAGCCGTCTCCCCCGCTTCACCCGTCTCCCCGATATCGGGCGTCCAGACGCCATCGCACGTCGCGACAATATAGCCATTCCGGCAATACGGAACATAAATCCAGCGGGATTGGTGGGAGTTTGGGATGGTGCTGCGAGAGAGGATTGAACTCTCGACCTCACCCTTACCAAGGGTGTGCTCTACCACTGAGCTACCGCAGCGTACCAAAGCGACTTCGGCGGTGCCTTCCGGCTGGTCGCCGCTGGCGTCGTGGACGCCGTCGCGAAGTGGCGGGGTATGTGCCACAGCCTTTCAGGGGATGCAAGCATTGAATTCGATGCCGGTGCCGCATTTTTCTTCGGATCTGTCCCGGGGGGACGGCGCGGGCTTGACGGCGGCCCCCCGGCACCCCTGATTGGGCCTGGATCCATCCCCTGTCAGCAAGGGCGCATCATGACGGAAAACGACACATCGCCCCCCCGCAATCAGCCAGCCCGGATGTCACCCGACCGGGCCCCCTCCGCCACCGCCGAGCGCAAGGAACGGCTGGCCAGGGCCTTGCGGGAGAATCTGCGCCGCCGCAAGGACCAGGACCGCGCGCGGGATGAACAGGGCTGACCGGCCGGGGCACCAGCGGGGCGTGCTTGAGCAGCAGGTGTCGCCGGGCTAGAAATGGCCAATCGGTGCCGCGCTGCGGCATCCGGCCCCACCCCTGCCCACCAACAGCAAGGGTCGTTTCCGCCTGGCACCGGCCCTGATCGCCGGCCCGCCCGGGCGGGAATACCCCTGGAACCCGAAGGACCCCCGACCCATGGCCATCATGCCCGACAGCTGGATCCGCGAGATGGCCAGGACCAAGGGCATGATCGAGCCCTTCGTGGAGGCGCAGAAGCGGGAAGGGGTGATTAGCTACGGCCTGTCCTCCTACGGGTATGACGCGCGGGTGGCGCCGGAGTTCAAGATCTTCACCAATGTGGACAACGCCATCGTCGACCCGAAGAAGTTCGATGCGACCAGCTTCGTCGACCGGAACACCGATGTCTGCATCATCCCGCCCAACAGCTTCGCGCTTGCCCGGACGGTGGAGTATTTCCGCATCCCGCGCGATGTGCTGGTGATCTGCCTCGGCAAATCCACCTATGCCCGCTGCGGCCTGATCGTGAATGTCACGCCCCTGGAACCGGAATGGGAAGGGCATGTGACCCTGGAAATCTCCAACACCACGCCGCTGCCGGCCAAGGTCTATGCCAATGAGGGGCTGTGCCAGTTCCTGTTCCTGAAGGGCGACCCGATCTGCGAGGTCAGCTATGCCGACCGCAGTGGCAAATACATGGGGCAGAAGGGGGTCACCTTGCCGCGGCTGTGACGGCACGCCTGTGTCATGCCGCGCGGTGCTACCCTCCCCCATCCGCCCCGCCCCCTCTTCACCGCCTGTTGACCATCCCGCGGCCACAGTCCTGATCCACAAGACCGACGCCAGCCCCCACCCGAAAAGACTGAAGACCCATGGACAAGCTTCGCATCCGCGGCGGCCGCCCGCTCACCGGTGATATCCGCATCTCCGGCGCCAAGAACGCCGCCCTGCCCTTGATGGCCGCCTGCCTTCTGACAGAGGGGCGGCTGACCCTGACAAACCTGCCCCAGCTGGCCGATATACAGACCATGGCCAACCTGCTGGTCCAGCACGGGGTGGAGGTGGACCTGCGTGAGCGCATCGGCTTCGGCAGCGAGATGCGGCGCCTGGACCTGACCGCCGCCGACATCACCAGTCTGGAGGCCCCCTATGACCTGGTGCGCAAGATGCGCGCCTCCGTCCTGGTGCTGGGGCCGCTGGTGGCGCGCTTCGGCCGGGCCAAGGTCAGCCTGCCCGGCGGCTGCGCCATCGGCCCGCGGCCGGTGGACCTGCACATCAAGGGGCTACAGGCCATGGGGGCGCGGATAGACATCGACGGGGGCTATATCCTGGCTGCCGCACCGGAGGGCGGGCTGACCGGGGCGGAGTTCGTCTTCCCCCAGGTTTCCGTCGGTGCGACGGAGAACCTGATGATGGCCGCCTGCCTGGCGCGCGGCACCACCACCCTGGTCAACGCCGCCCGGGAGCCGGAGATCGTGGATCTGGCCAAGTGCCTGATCGCCATGGGCGCACAGATCGAGGGGGCGGGCACCGACCGTATCCGCATCACCGGGGTGGAGCGGCTGAACGGCGCCACCCATGAGATCGTGGCCGACCGGATCGAGGCGGGGACCTTCGCCATGGCCGCCGCCATCACCGGCGGCGATCTGCACCTTCTGGGCGGGCAGCTGGACCATATCCGGGCGGTGGCCCGGGCCCTGGCCCCGGCAGAGGTGCTGTTCGAGGAGACGGAGCGCGGCTTCCGCGTGCGCAGGGCCAACGGCGCCCTGCATGGGGTGGACGTGATGACGGAGCCGTTCCCCGGCTTCCCCACCGACCTCCAGGCCCAGATCATGAGCCTGATGTGTGTGGCCCAGGGGGCGTCCATGATCACGGAGACGATTTTCGAGAATCGCTTCATGCATGTGCCCGAGCTGTCGCGCATGGGTGCCAACATCACCGTGCATGGGGCCTCCGCCCTGGTGCGCGGGGTGCCCCGGCTGACCGGGGCGCCGGTGATGGCGACTGACCTCCGCGCCTCGGTTTCGCTGGTGTTGGCCGGGCTGGCGGCGGAGGGGGAGACGGTGGTGAACCGCATCTACCACCTGGACCGCGGCTATGAGCGGATCGAGGAAAAGCTGGCCGCCTGCGGTGCGGATATGGAACGGGTGCGGGACACTCCCTAAGTACTAGGCGATCCCCGGTACGGGGCCGCCCCGGGGAGGGTGCGGCCCGGCCGGGGACGGCCCCGTCGGGATGGGGCGGGGAGTTCACCGTGAGGCGGGGGCAGGGGGCATGTCGGTCGGTCTGAAATTACGGGCACAGGATGCGGACGATCTGAAGATCGTCTCCGCCATGATGCAGGACAGCATCATCCCCATCTGCGATCTCGCCTGGCTGGCGGCGGAGCGCAGCTTCGTCCTGGTCGCCAACCGCTTCAAATGGGAACAGGTGGACGGGTCCAAGCAGGAGGAGATCCCGACAGGGCCGACCCCCGATGTGGACAGCCCCTATGAGCGCACGAACTGCGCCCTGCGCTTTTCCGGCATCGACAAGGTCTCCACCCGCGGCCTGAACCTGAAGAATCGCCAGCAGATGCTGAGCCTGATGGCGATCGAGCCGGGGGAGGGCACAATCCTCCTCCATTTCGCCTCCGGCGCCTCCATCCGACTGGAAACGGCGGGAATCGACTGCCTGCTGGAGGATGTGGGCGAACCTTGGCCCACCGCCCACCGCCCCTGCCACGAAGGCCTGGACGACGTCGCCGCGGAATGAGCCGCGGCGGGGCCGGGACCGGGAGGGTCCGGTGCCGTAGGTCGGGCAATCGGAGCGCGGCCCGACATCGGCGCCGCAGATGAACCCGTAGGTCGCAAGGAGCGCAGCGCATGGCGACGGCATTCGGCCGGATCGACGCGGGTGATGTCGCATTGCGGCCTGCGGCCTTCATGCGACCTACAATGATCTGAGGGATTTCAAAGGGATCGTGGTGCCCAGGGACGGAATTGAACCGCCGACACGGGGATTTTCAATCCCCTGCTCTACCAACTGAGCTACCTGGGCCCACCACGATTCCGGACCGGTGCGGCGCGTGCGCTGGGGTCCGTTTCATCCTCGCCGGATTTGCCTTCGGGCCTTGGCCTTGGGGTCGTTCCCGTCGAGGACCCGCGATATAGACAATCCTTCGCGGGCTGTCCAGCCTGTCTTTTACCGATCCATGAATTTTTCCACGCTGTCCGTCTCCGGCTCGTCCTCTTCCGCCGCGGGCACGCGGTAGACGCCGGACAGCCAGCGTGACAGGTCCACATCGGCGCAGCGCTTGGAACAGAAGGGCCGGTACTCCGCCACCGTCGGGCGGCCGCAGACGGGGCAGGCAGGGGCCTTGCGGGGCTTGGGGAAGGCGATGGGATCGGTGGGCATGGGCGGAACCGGGATGGGGGCTGGTCGGGCAGGAAAACGGGAACTTGCGGGGCTCAGGGCAGATCAGCCAGCAGATCCGCCACGGGCGGGCCGCGGCGGGAGCGGGTCAGTTCCATCAGGCCCAGGCGGCTGATGCCATAGACATGGGTGCCCGCCGGGTCGTCGGCCACGGCATGGCTCATGGCCAGCACCAGGTGCTCCCGGTCGGCTGCGCGGGACAGGGTGATGAAGTCGATGACGAAGATTCCCCCGATGTTGCGCAGGCGGAGCTGGCGCGCGATCTCCCGCACCGCGTCCAGGTTGGTGGCAAGCGCATTGCCCCGCTCCCCCCCGTTCACGTCGATGACGGTCAGCGCCTCCGTCCGTTCGATCACCAGCGATCCGCCCTGGGGCAGGGGGACCCGGATGTCGCCCAGGGCGCGGATGGCCCCGTCCAGGTCCCCCATCTCGAACAGGGCGACCCGGTCCACATGGGGCTTCACCAGCGGCTCCAGATCGGCGGCGCGGCGGCGCAGCCAGGCCCGCACACGGGTCAGCAACTCCCCCCCCTCCACCCGGATTTCCGTCAGGTCGGGACCCGCCGCCTCCAGCACCGCGCGTGCGACGGCATCGGGCGGGGCCAGCAGGAGGGCAGGGGCAGGGGCAGGGGCATGGGCGGCGGCACCCTCCCGCGCCGCCAGCGCCCGGCGCCAGTCCTCCTGCAGCGCCTCCGCCTCCAGCGCGATCAGGCCCGGGTCAGCATTGGCCGAACCGGCGCGGACGATCCAGCCGCCGCCGGGCAAGGCCGCCTCCCGCACAAGCCGGGTCAGGGACGCCCGCTCCGGCCCCGCGCCCAGGCGTTTGGAGACATGGATGCCGTCGCCCGCGGGAAGATGGACCAGGAACCGCCCGGGCAAGGAGACATCCATGGTGACGACCGCACCCTTGCCGCCATGGGCATCGGCCTTCACCTGCACCACCACCTCCTGCCCGGCGCGGAGCAGGCGGCCGATCCCCCCCTCCCGCCCCTTGCGGGAAAGGGGGCGCACATCGGCGGCGTTCAGCAGGGACTGGGTGCTGTCCCCGATCTCCACGAAGGCGGCATCCAGCCCGGGGACAAGGCGGGTCACCCGGCCCAGCAGGACGGCACCCAGTCGGCTGGGCCGGTCGTCCCGGTCCAGGTGCAGGTCGGTCAGGTCCCCGCCGGTCAGCACCGCCGCCCGCAGCAGCGGGCCTTGCCGATCGACCAGCAGGCGCCGGGTCATGACGGGGAGGATCCAGCTTGAAGGAAGCGGTGCAGCGGGTCGATCCCGGCGGCGGTCAGCAGGTGCCCCACCTCCTGCACGGGCAGGCCCACCACATTGGGGTGGGACCCGATGATCTCCCGCACGAACAGCGCGGCCAGGCCCTGGATGGCATAACCGCCGGCCTTGCCGTTCCATTCGCCGGACGCGATATAGGCCTCCACCTCGCGGGGGGAGAGGCGCTTGAAGACGACGCTGGTCATCACCGTGCGGGTCCATTCCCGCCTGTCGGCGCCGATGACGCAGACACCGGTGTAGCAGCGGTGGCGCCGGCCGGAGATCAGGTCCAGGCAGGCCCGCGCCGTCGCCTCATCCTCCGCCTTGGGCAGGATGCGGCGGCCGCAGGCGACCACCGTGTCGGCGGCCAGGATGACGGCGCCCGGGCGGCGGGCGGCGACGACGGCCGCCTTCTCCCGCGCCAGCCGCAGGGCATGGGGACCGGGCTGTTCCCCCTTGCGGACGGATTCGTCGATATCGGCGGGATCGATGGCGTCGGGTGCCAGACCGATGAGGGAAAGGAGGTCCCGTCGCCGGGGCGACGCGGAGGCAAGCACCAGAGGCGGGCGGGCAAGCCCGGGTGCGGCGGCGTCTGTCATCGGCCGGGTGCGCCTTATTTGAAGCGGAAGATGATGCGACCCTTGGTCAGGTCGTAGGGTGTCATCTCCACGTTGACCCGGTCCCCGGCCAGCACGCGGATGCGGTTCTTGCGCATCTTGCCGCTGGTATGGGCCAGGACTTCGTGGTCGTTATCGAGTTTGACGCGGAACATCGCGTTCGGCAGCAGTTCCATCACCGTACCGGAAAACTCGATCAGATCCTCTTTCGCCATGTGGTCCTTATCGCCGCTGTGGATTTTGGGCGACATTGGTGATTGGGGGGATTGTTGCGGTCAAGTGCCTTCGCGGAATGGCACCCCCGGCGAGTCGCGATAATTCGCGGTCGTCGCCGTCAGGACACGCTGCGCCGCTCGACGGGTCTTCACGGGGCCGCCTTCACCGCCGCCAGGGCCGCCCGCCGCTCCCGCGACAGCCGGGCGAGCGACAGATGGAACAGCGCCATCAGCACGATGCAGAACACCGCGGACCAGACGGATTTGGCGAGCGACGGGTTGAACAGGTTGAAATAGGCCAGTTGCCCGATGTTCAGGACGACGATTCCCCGCAGCATCCATTCCACGTTGATCCGCGACAGCACATAGGCCCCGAAGGGCGCCATGAACAGCACCACCGGATAGGCGCAAAGCCAGGTGCGGATCTGATCCTCCGTCAGCGCGTCCTCATACAGCCCGCGATAGGCGTAGCCGAGGATGCTGAGGGCGGCCATCAGCATGATTGCCATGTGGGTCGCCACCTTTTCCTTCATCCGGAAGCGGGTGACCAGAAGGGTGTACAGCACGATATCCGCCCCGGTGCCGAACAGGCTGGCAAACAGCCCGCCGACGATCAGCACCCCCGCCAGCATCGCCCGATCCGCCGGCCGCTCCAGGCGCAAGCCCTCCCGGTCGCCGCGATGATCATGCATCACATAGGCGATGGCGAAGGTGGTGATCAGGGCCAGGAACAGGGCCTGGATGATGTGGACCGGCAGGGTCTGGAGCAGATGCATGCCCAGGACGAATCCGACGAACCCCACCGGGATGAAGATCAGCAGCGGCCGATAGGTGCGCAGATCCGTGCCCCGTCGGGTCAGGATGAACAGGCTGGCGCTGGTCATGCCGATGCTCTGGATCATCAGGCTGAAATCCCGGGCCAGGACCCGGTCGATGTTCAGGAAGATGTTCAGGATGGGGAAGGCGACGGCCCCGCCCCCCTCCGGCGTCACCCCGGCGACGAAGGCGCCCAGCACCATGATGACCGGGTAGTACCAATGCTCCGCCAGGAAGGCCAGGTCGTTGAAGGTGTAGAACAGCCCCGCCCAGACGGTCACGGCGGTCAGCAGCCAGGCGCGGAAGATCGGGCTTTCAAACATGGTGTGGCCTTTTCTTCTAGGTTCTTCTGATTTGGGGGTTGACCCGGTCCTTCAGTAGTGATGTCGGCAGGAGGCGACTTCGATTCGTTGGTCGTCTCCCTTGCCGGCGACCCGATAGACCAGTCTGTGCTCCTGCATAATCCGCCGGGACCAGAAGCCCGAGAGATCGGCCTTCAATGGCTCCGGCTTGCCAATTCCCTTGAAGGGCGTTCGCCGGGCCGACTGGATGAGTTCGTTGATGCGCTCGGCTGTCTCCGGTTCACCGCGCTGCCAAGCCAGATAGTCGTCCCATGCCTCCGCAGAGAAGACGACCTTCATTCGCCGGGCCATACCCGGGTTTGGCCCGCATCAAGCTGGGCAATCGACCGACGCAGATGCGCCGCGTTGGCCGGCGAGCTCAATAGATGGACGGTCTCCTGCCAACCCTCGAACTCGCTCTGCGACATGATAACGACGCTTTCGGCGCCCTGCCGGGTGACGACCACCGGCTCCCGATTGTCGGTTACCTTGTCCATCAGCCCGGCCAAATTCTGCCGGGCATGGCTATAGCTTACAATGTCCATGGCATTCTCCCACCCTCTTGCTCCCATCCTCTTGACCACGACATTGTACCATTTCTTGTACATACTACAAACCCTAACAGGCCAATGGGCTTGCGAGCGAGGGGCCTCTGGTTCACGTGTGCTTGGTCGCTGCTGACGGTTGGATTCGACCGATCAACCTCCAAATCCGAAGAGCCTTCTTTTACCCTGCGAAGCGGTCGCGCAGGCGTTTGCGGATGGTATCGCGCACTTGGCGGTAGGCGTCCAGGCGGGCATCCCGGCTGCCCTCCACCAGGCTGGGGTCGAAGGTGTTCCAGAACTCCACATCGCAGGCCATGGTCCGGGTCAGTTCCACCGCCCGGTGCTGCGCCTCCGGCGAGAGGGAGATGACCAGGTCGAAACTGGTATCCTCCAGCTGGTCGAAGGTCTTGCTGCGGTGGCGGGACAGGTCCACCCCGATCTCCGCCATCACGGCGGTGACGAAGGGATCCGTCTCCCCCTCCCGCACGCCCGCACTGTCCACATACAGGCGGTGGCCGGCCAGTTGCTTCAGCAGGCCCTCGGCCATGGGGGAGCGGATGGAATTATGGGTGCAGGCGAACAGGACGCTGGTGATGCTGGGGGGGTGGATCAGCGCCATGGCCCGCGCCTCAACCCCGGATATGCAGGACGCAGATCAGGGTGAACAGTCGTCGGGCGGTGTTCAGATCCAGCTCCGCCTTGCCGGCCAGCCGCTCCCGCAGGATGTCGGAACCTTCGTTGTGCAACCCCCGCCTCCCCATGTCGATCGCCTCGATCTGGGAGGGGGAGGCGGTCTTGATCGCCTTGTAATAGCTGTCGCAGATCAGGAAATAGTCCCGCACGATGGTGCGGAAGGGCGACAGGGGCAGGGTGATGCGTGTCAGCTCCCCATCCTCCCGGTCGCGGACGTCGAAGCTCAGCCGGTTCTCCTCCACCGACAGGTACAGGCGGTAGGGACCCGGGACGGCCGGGTCCAGCAGGACGAACCGGTTCTCCTCCATCAGGTCGAACAGGGCGACGGCCCGCTCATGTTCCACCTCCGGCGACCGGCGGACGACATGCTTCTCCCGCAGTTCCACATGCAGGATGCGGTCCTTGGCCTCCGTCGTCACGCGCCCCTCCCCCATCACTTCTGATTGTCGCAAGGCTGCCGCACGCCCCTCCCCTCTGAGGGAGGAGCCGCACACCCCCTCTCCCTGAGGGAGAGGGAGGGGCCCATGCGCAAGCATGGGAGGGTGAGGGGTCCGGAAGGCCGGTGCCTGGGACCTTACCCCTCACCCTCCCACGCCTCCGCTTCGCTCCAGCGCGGGTCCCTCCCTCTCCCTAAAGGGGAGAGGGGTTTTTGTCCTACCCTCCCGCAAGGGAGAAGGTTTTCGGTCTTCCCCTCCCTCAAGGGGAGAGGGGTTTTTGTCCTACCCTCCCGCAGGAGAGAGGGATTACCGTTCTCTCCTACTCCGCCGCCCGGGCGCTATCCAGGCGAATGGACACGGACAGCGCATGGGCGTGCAGCCCCTCCGCCCGGGCCAAGCTGACGGCGGCGGGGCCGATCCGGGCCAGGGAGGCGGCGTCGCAGCCGACCAGGGTCGTCCGCTTCATGAAATCCAGCACGTTCAGGCCGGAGCTGAACCGGGCGGACCGTGCCGTCGGCAGCACATGGTTCGGCCCGGCGACATAATCGCCGATGGCTTCGGGCGTGTGGCGGCCCAGGAAGATGGCCCCGGCATTGCGCACCCGGGCAGCCAGCCCGTCGGCATCGGCCACGGCCAGTTCCAGATGCTCCGGCGCCAGCCGGTCGATCAGGGCGACCGATTCATCCAGGTCGCCGACGACGATGACGGCCCCATGATTGCGCCAGCTCTCCCCCGCGATGGCCGCCCGGGGCAGGCGGGCCAGGGTGTCCGCCACCGCCTGCTCCACCCGCAGGGCGAAGCCTGCGTCGTCGGTGATCAGGATGGACTGGGCGGAGGTGTCGTGCTCCGCCTGGGACAGAAGGTCGGCGGCGATCCAGGCGGGGTCGTTCGCGCCGTCGGCCACCACCAGGATCTCCGACGGGCCGGCGATCATATCGATGCCGACGGTGCCGAAGACCTGGCGCTTGGCATTGGCCACATAGGCGTTGCCGGGGCCGACGATCTTGTCCACCGGGGCGATCGTCTCCGTCCCATAGGCGAGCGCGGCCACGGCCTGTGCCCCGCCGATGCGGTAGATCTCCTCCACCCCCGCCTCCCGCGCGGCGGCCAGGACCAGGGGGTTCAGCGCCCCGTCGGGAGTCGGCACCACCATGGCGATGCGGGCCACGCCGGCGACCTTGGCCGGGATGGCGTTCATCAGGACGGAACTGGGATAGGCGGCGGTGCCACCGGGCACATAGATGCCGGCGGCCCCCACCGGCGTCCAGCGCGCACCCAGGCGCACGCCGGCGGCATCGGTGTACCGGCTCGCCTCCGGCACCTGGCGGGCGTGGAAATCGCGGATGCGGGCGGCGGCAAGGCGCAGGGCCGCCAGCGTCTCCCCATCGCAGGCGCCGACGGCGGCATCGATCTCCGCCGCGGTCAGGCGCAGGGTGGCGGGTGTCAGCTCCAGCCGGTCCCAGCGGCTTGTATACTCGATCACGGCGGCATCGCCGCGGGCCTGCACATCGGCCAGGACGGCGGCGACCGCCTCGGTCACGTCCCGCGCCGTCTCCCGCTTGTCATGCAGCAGGGCCTGGAACTGCGCTTCGAAATCGGCATCACGGGTGAACAGCTTACGCGGCATCGGTGGCTTCCCGGAAACGGTCGACCCAATCCTGGATTTCCGGATGGCGGGTCTTCAGGGCGGCGCGGTTGACGATCAGGCGGCTGGTGATGTCGGCGACATGCTCGATCTCCACCAGCCCGTTGGCCTTCAGCGTCGCCCCGGAGGAGACGAGATCGACGATGCGCTGCGACAGGCCGAGGGAGGGGGCCAGTTCCATGGCCCCATTCAGCTTGATGCATTCCGCCTGGACCCCGCGGGCGGCGAAATGGCGCTTCGTGATCTCCGGATACTTGGTGGCGACCCGGACATGGGACCAGCGCGACGGATCGTCCTTCGCCACCATCTCCGCCGGTTCGGCCACGGCGATGCGGCAGCGGCCGATACCCAGGTCCAGCGGGGCATAGATCTCCGGATAATCGAACTCCATCAGCACATCGTTGCCGCAGACCCCGATCTGGGCAGCGCCGAAGGCGACGAAGGTGGCGACGTCGAAGCTGCGCACCCGGATGATGCGCACATGGGGCAGGTTGGTGCCGAAGCTCAGCGCCCGGCTTTTCGGATTGTCGAAATCCGCCTCCGGCTCGATCCCGACCCGATGGAGCAGCGGCCGCACCTCATCCAGGATTCGGCCCTTGGGCAGGGCCAGGACCAGCGGGTCGTTGGCGGGGGACGGCAGGCTCACGGGACGAAGGCTCCAGTCGGGCAGGCGGATGACAGGCGCCATTAATTGGCACGGGCACGCCCATGCGTCCAGCCGTCTGGCAGCCGTCAGGCGGAAAGGCAGGCGTGCGGCGGCGGGGGCGGGGCTATCGGGGCAGCATCGGGGGGGGGCGGGACGCATCCCTGCCGAACAGCCGCTTGACTCCCGGGGCCGGTTCCTATGTTCTTGATG
>JBJOKR010000086.1:0-18426 GCA_046045995.1 Pseudomonadota bacterium
TAGGCCCGCACCAGGGGCTTGCCCTCCACCATCAGGCCGATCATCGCGAACTGCCCGTTCAGGAACCGCAGGGACGGGTCCCGCGTCGTCTTGAAGCTGAACAGCGTGTCCGTCCAGTGGTGGACCGCGGTCACGGTTTCCGCTGCGAAGGCGCTCATGGGGGAATCCTCAGGGTTGGCGACAGAACGGTGTGGGATGGACAATAACTACATTGCAAAGCCGTTGAACCCGGTTTTTCACATCGAGCGTTGCGGTGAAAGCATGCCGGTTCCGGCAGGCATGACAGGGCTGAATCTTTCGATCTGAGTCGGGATGGGATGTAACTCTCTGAAAAAACAGGGACAACGGGCCGATCTCCGACCGTCCATAAATACCACAGGAAAGACGTAAAAATATTATTTCACCTCGACAATGCCGGTGGGCGGGGCATCATGGGGCATCAACGGAACGCCGGGGTGTGCGCCATGGCTCTCAAGACCTTTCCCGTCTCCCTCGACCTGACCGACCGCATCGTCCTGCTGGTCGGCGGGGGGGAGGCCATGCTGCGCAAGGCCCGGCTGCTGGCGCCCTTCGGTCCCCGGCTGCGGGTGGTGGCGGATGGGCCGGTGCTGCCCGATCTGCTGGCCCTGGCGGCGGAGGTGAAGGATCGGCCCTTCATCCCCGGCGACCTGATCGGCGCGGTGCTGGCCTTCGCCGATGGGGAGGATGGGCCGACGGCGGCCCTGGTCTCCGCCCTGGCCGGGTCGCGTGGCATTCCGGTCAACGTGCCGGACCGGCCGGCCCTGTCCAGCTTCATCATGCCGGCCATCATCGACCGCGATCCCATCACCATCGCCATCTCCTCCGGCGGGGCGGCCCCGGTCCTGGTCCGCCGCCTGCGGGAGAAGCTGGAATCCGTGCTGCACCCGAATCTGGGCGGTCTGGCCCGGTTCCTGGACAGCTGGCGCCCCGCGGTGAAGGCCCGGCCGGGGGATGAGGTGGCGCGCCGCCGCTTCTGGGAGGCCGCGATCGACGGGGAGCCGGCGGCCCAGCTCCTGGCCGGCAACGACAATGCCGCCCGCAGCGCCATGCAGCACGCCGTGGACGATCCCGGCTTCGGCCAGGCGCCGACCGGCCGGGTCTGGCTGGTTGGGGCGGGCCCGGGCGACCCGGACCTGCTGACCCTGCGCGCCCTGCGCGTGCTGCAGGATGCCGACGTGGTGGTGCATGACAAGCTGGTGGACGACCGGGTGATGGACTATGTCCGCCGCGACGCCCGCCGCATCTTCGTCGGCAAGACCAAGGCCAACCACACCCTGACCCAGGACGCCATCAACGCCCTGCTGGTGGCCGAGGCCAAGGCCGGGCACCGGGTGGTCCGGCTGAAGGGGGGCGATCCCTTCGTCTTCGGCCGCGGCGGTGAGGAGGTGGAGGCCCTGCGCGCCGCCCATGTCCCGGTGGAGGTGGTGCCCGGCATCACCGCCGCCCTGGGCTGCGGCGCTGTCGCCACCATCCCCGTCACCCATCGCGGTGTGGCCCAGGGCGTGACCCTGGTGACCGGCCACGGCAAGGCCAAGGACGGCGAATCCAGCGAACCGGATCTGGATTGGCAGGCGCTGGCCCGGCTGCGCCACACCATCGTCATCTACATGGGTCTTTCCGCAGCCGGAACGATCAGTCGCCGCCTGACGGAGGCGGGGCTGGATGCCGATACCCCGGCAGCCCTGGTGGAGAAGGGGACCCGCCCGGACCAGATCCTGGCCGTCGGCACCGTCGGCGGGCTGGAGGCGCTGGCCGCCGCCCACGGCATGACCGGCCCGGCCCTGATCATCATCGGGGAGGTCGTCCGCCTGGCCGATCCCGCCCGCATCGCCGAAATCGCCACACAGACAATCGTCCCGCCGGCCTTCGCCGTCGCTGCGGAGTAATACCATCATGCTCGTCAAAGCCAAGGGGAAGCAGCAATCCATTACCGCCAACCGCCTGCGGGACGGGGTCGCCGTCTGGCTGGCCGATGATCTGGCCTGGGTGGAGCGGGTGGATGATGCCGCATTGTTCGAGGGCGACGCCATCGCCGCGGCGCTGGAAGCGGCCAAGCGCGACGTCACCGCATTGAAGGTGGTGGATGTCTATCCCCTGGATGTCGCCCGTATCGACGGCCGCACCGTGCCCCTGCATGTGCGTGAGCGCATGAAGGCCCTGGGCCCCAGCGTCCGCCCGGACCTGGGCAAGCAGGCCGAGCCCCGTTCCACCCCCGCTCCCGTCTGAGGGGACGCACAGCGATGACCCACATGCCCGATCCCGCCCGCATCGACCCGCAGCACAACGCGCCCGACCGGCACGCCGGCGTCTACCGCTATGACGATCTGGACAAGGAGTTCGTCTTCCAGCGGGTGGAGCAGTTCCGCGGCCAGGTGGAGCGGCGGCTGCGCAACGAGCTGACGGAGGATGAGTTCAAGCCCCTGCGGCTGATGAACGGCCTCTACCTCCAGCTCCATGCCTATATGCTGCGGGTTGCCATCCCCTACGGCATGCTGTCCACGACCCAGCTCCGCCGCCTGGCGGAGATCGGGCGGCGCTGGGACAAGGGCTACGGCCACATGACCACCCGGCAGAACATCCAGTTCAACTGGCCCAAGCTGACCGACGTGCCGGACATGCTGCACGCCCTGGCGGAGGTGGACATGCATGCCATCCAGACCAGCGGCAACTGCATCCGCAACGTCACCATCGATGCCTTCTGCGGAGCTGCCGCGGATGAGGTGGTGGACCCCCGGGTCTATGCGGAGATCCTGCGCCAGTGGTCCACCCTGCACCCGGAATTCAGCTTCCTGCCGCGCAAGTTCAAGATCGCCATCAGCGGCACGCCCCAGGACCGGGCGGCGGTGCAGGTGCATGACATCGGCATCACCGCAACCCGCGACGGGGCGGGGCATGTGGGCTTCGCCGTCTATGCCGGCGGCGGCCAGGGGCGCAGCCCCTTCCTGGCGGTGCCGATGCGGGATTTCGTTCCGGAAGCGGAACTGCTGGCCTATCTCGAGGCGATCCTGCGGGTCTACAACCAGCATGGCCGGCGCGACAACATCTACAAGGCCCGCATCAAGATCCTGGTGCATGAGCTGGGGGCCGAAGGCTTCCGCGCCGCGGTGGAGGAGGAATACGCCCGCCTGCCGCGCGCGGATTACGCCCTGGCGCCGGAGGTGGTGACCGCCATCCGCCGCCATTTCGCGCCCCCGCCCCTGCCCGAACTGCCCGATGACAGTGCGGCCTTCGCCGCAGCCACGGCGGCCGATCCGGCCTTCGCCCGCTGGGCCAGCAGCAACCTGCACCCCCACCGGGTGCCGGGCCACGCCATCGCGACGGTCAGCCTGAAGCCCATCGGCGGCATCCCGGGCGACATCTCCTCGGACCAGATGGATGCGGTGGCCGATCTGGCCGACCGGTTCAGTGTGGGGGAGGTGCGGGTGACCCATGAGCAGAACCTGGTCCTGGCCCATGTGCGCAAGGACGATCTGTACGCCCTGTGGCAGGGGCTGGAGGCGATCGGGCTGGGCACTGCCAATGCCGGGCTGGTCAGCGACATCATCGCCTGCCCCGGGCTGGATTACTGCGCGCTGGCCAATGCCCGCTCCATCCCCATTGCCCAGGCCATTTCCGACCGGTTCGCCGATCTGGACCGGCAGCATGAGATCGGGGAGCTGAAGGTCAAGATCAGCGGCTGCATCAATGCCTGCGGCCACCACCATGTCGGCCATATCGGCATCCTGGGCGTGGACAAGAAGGGGGAGGAATTCTTCCAGATCCTTCTGGGCGGCGATGCCGGGCCGAAGGCCGCCCTGGCGGAGATCGCGGGTCCCGGCTTCGACCAGCACGGCATTGTCGATGCGGTGGAAACGGTGGTGCAGACCTACCTGTCCCACCGGTCCGACCCGGCCGAACGGTTCATCGACACCCTTGCCCGCATCGGGCACCAGCCCTTCAAGGAGGCCCTCTATGGCGCTGCTTGAGAATGGCCGGGCGGTTCCCGACGCCTGGACCTTCATCCCCGACGATGCCCCGGTCCCGGCCGACGGCAAGGTGATCGTCACCCTGGCCCGCCTGGCGGCGGAGATCGATGCCCTGTCGGGGCGGGATCTGGGGGTGCGGCTGGCCAGCCATGAGGGGGCGGAAGCGGTCGCCCCCTATCTGGACGATGTCGCCCTGATCGCCGTGGACTTTCCGAAGTTCCGCGACGGCCGCGGCTTCACCACCGCCCGGGCCCTGCGCGAACGCTATGGGTTCACAGGCGAGATCCGGGCGGTGGGCCACACCATCCCCGACCAGTACCGCTTCCTGACCCGTGTCGGCTTCACCACCGTGGTGGTGCCGGACACGGCCAATCTGGACAGCTGGGCCAAGGCCCTGACCGAGATCACGGTGGACTACCAACCCGCCCCCCACAGCGCCACCCCGGCCGAACTGCTGCGCCGCCGCTTCGCCCCGGTGAATGCTGCGGCCGGAACCCCCTCTCCCCTTGAGGGAGAGGGAGGGGCCCGCCCGGAGCGTAGCGAAGGGTGGGAGGGTGAGGGGTCCCAGGGGCCGGATCTTGTGAATACCCCTCACCCCCCCATGCGGGCGCATGGGTCCCTCCCTCTCCCTCAAGGGGAGAGGGGGTCGGAGACCCGCGCCGGCGGGGCGGTGTCGGCCACCCTTACCCGGAGGGTCGGGTCATGAGCCATGTCACGCTCCAGGGGCGGGTGGATGCCCTGAATGCCCGCTATGGCCGGCTCCAGGGGGTGGAACTGCTGCGGCCGCTGCTGACCGATGAGCTGAGGGGGCGGATCGCCCTTGTCTCCTCCTTCGGGACGGAGAGTGCGGTGCTGCTGCACATGGCGGCCCAGGTGGACCCGGCCGTGCCGGTGCTGTTCATCGACACGGGCAAGCTGTTCGGGGAGACGCGGCGCTACCGCGATACCCTGGCGGCGCGCCTGGGCCTGAGCGATATCCGCACCCAGCGCCCCGACGGGGTGGAGGAAGCGGGGGAGGATGCGTCCGGTCTGCTTTGGCGCGCCGATGCCAATGCCTGCTGCGACCTGCGCAAGGTGCGCCCGCTGGCCCGCGCCCTGGCGCCCTTCGGGGCGTGGATCACCGGCCGCAAGCGCTACCAGGCCGATACCCGCACCGCCCTGCCGGTGATCGAGGCGGCGGAGGGGCGGATCAAGGTCAACCCGCTCGCCGATTGGGGCCGGGACGATCTGGTCGCCTATCTGGACCGGCACGACCTGCCCCGCCACCCGCTGGAGGAGGACGGGTATCTCTCCATCGGCTGCATGCCCTGCACCGACCGGGTCGCACCCGGAGAGGATGCGCGGGCCGGGCGCTGGCGCGGCCAGGACAAGACGGAATGCGGCATCCACCTGCCGCTGTCCGCCGCCGGACGCTGACGGGACGGAACGCCATGCCGCAAGACCCTATCCCGCACGGCCCCGCTCCGCCCATCGGCGCTCCGGATGGTCCTGGCACTTCCCCCACCCCGGGGGGAATGCCGCCGTGGCTGAAATCCCACCTGGGATCCCTGGCCAAGGCGGTAAGCTGGCGGGTGACCGCCGGCATTGATACCTTCCTTATCAGCTGGTTGGTCACGGGCAGCGCCAAGGGCGCCGGGGCCATCGCGCTGATGGAGCTTTTCACCAAGATCGGCCTGTTCTGGGCCCATGAACGGGCCTGGATTCGCATCGGGCGGGTCGATGTCGCGCAGTTCCTGGCGCGGCGTCGGCACCCCCGGACGTCGGGAGTTGAGTGATGTCTGTCGCCCTGAACCTAGCCCCCACCCTGACCCCGGTCGCCTCGGACGCCGTTTCCCCGGCCCGGCTGACCCATCTCCAGCGCCTGGAGGCGGAGAGCATCCACATCCTGCGGGAGGTGGTGGCGGAGACGGAAAATCCCGTCATGCTCTATTCCATCGGCAAGGACAGCGCGGTGATGCTGCACCTGGCGCTGAAGGCCTTCCACCCGGGGCACCTGCCCTTCCCGCTGCTGCATGTGGACACGAAGTGGAAGTTCCGGGAGATGATCGAATTCCGGGACGCGCTGCCCGCACGGCTGGGCGTGGACCTACTGGTCCACACCAATCCGGAAGGACTGGCCGCGGGGGTGAACCCCTTCAGCCACGGGTCCGCCACCCATACCCACATCATGAAGACCGAGGCGCTGAAGCAGGCGCTGGACAAGCACGGCTTCGACGCCGCCTTCGGCGGGGCCCGCCGGGATGAGGAGAAGTCCCGCGCCAAGGAGCGGGTGTTCAGCTTCCGCAGCAGCCAGCACGCCTGGGACCCCAAGAACCAGCGGCCGGAGCTGTGGAACCTGTACAATGCCCGCAAGAACAAGGGCGAAAGCATCCGTGTCTTCCCCCTGTCCAATTGGACCGAGCTGGACATCTGGCAGTACATCCACCTGGAGAACATCCCCCTGCCGTCCCTGTACTTCGCAGCCGACCGGCCGGTGGTGCAGCGCGACGGCACCCTGATCATGGTCGATGACGACCGCATGCCCCTGAACCCGGGGGAGGTGCCGGAGATGCGCCGGGTGCGCTTCCGCACGCTGGGCTGCTACCCCCTGACCGGGGCCATCGACAGCAGCGCCGACACACTGACCGGCATCATCCAGGAAATGCTCCTCACGACCCAGTCGGAACGGCAGGGCCGCGTCATCGACAAGGATGCCGGCGCCTCCATGGAGCAGAAGAAGCGCGAAGGGTATTTCTGATCATGGCCCATGTCTCCGACCTGATCGCCACCGACATCACGGCGTATCTGCACGCGCACCAGCACAAGGATCTGCTGCGCTTCATCACCTGCGGCAGCGTGGATGACGGCAAGTCCACCCTGATCGGCCGGCTCCTGTACGAATCCAAGATGCTGTTCGAGGATCAGCTCGCAGCCTTGGAAGCGGATTCGAAGAAGGTCGGGACCCAGGGCGGGGACCTGGATTTCGCCCTGCTGGTGGATGGCCTGGCGGCGGAGCGGGAGCAGGGCATCACCATCGATGTGGCCTACCGCTTCTTCTCCACCGACCGGCGGAAATTCATCGTGGCCGATACGCCCGGCCATGAGCAGTACACCCGCAACATGGTGACCGGGGCCAGCACGGCCGATCTGGCCGTCATTCTGATCGATGCCCGTCGTGGTATCCTGACCCAGACGCGGCGGCACAGCTTCCTTGTCTCCCTGATCGGGATCCGGCATGTGGTGCTGGCCGTGAACAAGATGGATCTGATCGGGTACGACCAGCTGCGGTTCGAACGGATCGTTCAGGATTACAAGGCCTTCGCCGGGTCGCTGGGCTTCGCCAGCATCACGCCGATCCCGCTGTCGGCCCTGCGCGGGGACAATGTGGTGGACCGGTCGACCGCCATGCCCTGGTACCGCGGCCCCTCCCTGATGCAGCACCTGGAAACGGCCGATGTGCGCGGCCGGGAGGCAGGAGGCGGGTTCCGCCTGCCGGTGCAATGGGTGAACCGCCCGAACCAGGATTTCCGCGGCTTCTCCGGCCAGATCGCCGCCGGGCATATCGCCCCCGGCGACCGGGTGCGCATCCTGCCGTCGGGCGTGGAGACGCGGGTGGCCCGCATCGTCACCGCCGATGGCGACCTGCCCGTGGCCGTGGCCGGCCAGTCGGTCACCCTGACCCTGACGGAGGAGGTGGATGCCAGCCGCGGCGACATCATCGCCGCCGCCGATGCGCCCCCCGCCGTGGCCGACCGGTTCGAGGCGACGGTGGTCTGGATGAATGAACAGGCACTGCTGCCCGGCCGCCGCTACCTGCTGAAGATCGCCACCGCGACGGTCAACGCCTCCATCATGGCGATCCGCCACCGGGTGGATGTGAACACCCAGGCGGAGCTGGCGGCCCAGACCCTGGCCCTGAACGAGATCGGGCTGTGCGACCTGTCGCTGGACCGGCCGATCCCCTTCGATCCCTATTGGGAGAACCCGACCACCGGCGGCTTCATCCTGATCGACCGGTTGAGCAATGAGACGGTGGGGGTGGGCATGCTCCGCCGGGCGACGGCCCGGTCGCGGAACGTGCAGTGGCAGCGCCTGTCCGTGGACCGCGCCACCCGCGCCGCCGCCAAGGGCCAGAAGCCGGCGGTGCTGTGGTTCACCGGCCTGTCCGGGGCGGGCAAATCCACCATCGCCAATCTGGTGGAAGCGAAGCTGCATGCCGACGGGCGGCACACCATCCTGCTGGACGGGGACAATGTCCGCCACGGGCTGAACCGCGACCTGGGCTTCAGCGATGCCGACCGGGTGGAGAATATCCGCCGGGTGGCGGAGGTGGCGCGGCTGATGGCCGATGCCGGGCTGATCGTGCTGGTCAGCTTCATCTCCCCCTTCCGCAGCGAACGCCAGCTGGCCCGCGACCTGCTGCCGCCCGGCGAATTCCTGGAGATCCATGTGGACACGCCCTTGTCCGTGGCGGAAGCCCGCGACGTGAAGGGCCTGTACCGCCGCGCCCGGGCGGGGGAGATCCGGAACTTCACCGGCATCGACAGCCCCTATGAACCGCCGCTGGACCCCGACATCCGCGTGGACACCACCGCCACCCCGGCGGAAGATGCCGCCGTCTCCATCGTCCGCGACCTGGAACGCCGCGGCCTGCTGACCAACGACTTACTGATCGACGGGGCGGCGATTTAGGGGAGGTGTGGGGTATGCGGGTGTCGGGCATGACGGCGCGGGCACTGCGATACGGGCGCCTACCCCGCCTTGCGGCGGGAGAGGCGGGCGGCGAGGTCGCGGAGGTATTTGCTGTCGGCGGCGGTGAACTCGCCCGCCTCCAGATCGCCCTTCAGGTCGTGCAGCTCCAGGCGGGTGTCGTCCGACAGGGCGTGATCCGCCAGCAGCCGGTCGATCAGGGCGGCGTCGGCGGCGTCGCCGGCGGGGATCTCATGGTGGGTGGCGGCGACGGTATCGTCGTCCCCATCCTCCGCCGCGGTCTCCGCTCCCGGGGCGGGGATCAGCAGGGCGTCCCAGCCCACCCCGGCCGCCACCATGCGCTGGTGCACATCCCGCGCCGCGGCCAGGGCCACGGCATCGTCCGGATCGCCCAGGCGGTCCAGAAGCTGGATGAAGCTGTCGCGATCCATGAAGGGCATGGTCCCGTCCTCCCCCGTCCCGATCGCGGGGCCTCCCCCGCTCTTGCGGGATAGGTGGGGGGAGTGTCGCGATTATCAACCGCCGGCCCCCCCCCTGATGCTGATCCCTGCAGCTGACCCGAGATGTTGCCTCTGATGCTGGTCGGGGATGCCGCCCGCGGGGGATGCACCGGGACCGGTGCCGGTGCTAGGGTGGGGCCTTCCCATTGCCTAAATCAGCGAACGGGCCCGTACCATGCCGTCCTTCGACATCGTCTCCAAAACCGATCTGGCCGAGGTTCAGAACGCCATCGATGGCGTCCTGAGGGAGGTTGCCAACCGCTTCGATTTCAAGGGATCGAAATCCACCATCGAGCGGAAGGAGAACGAGATCACCATCCAGACGGAGGACAAGACCAAGCTCGCCCAGTTGCAGGAAATGCTGAAAGGCTATGTCACCCGCCGCAAGATGGATGCCGGCGCGCTGGACTGGGGCAAGGAACAGGATGCCGCCGGCAGCACGCTGCGCCAGGTGGTCACCGTCAAGCAGGGCATCGACCAGGAACTGGCCAAGAAGATCATCAAGGCCATCAAGGACAGCAAGATGAAGGTCCAGGCCTCCATCCAGGGGGATGAGCTGCGCGTGACCGGCAAGAAGATCGACGACCTCCAGGCCTGCATCGCCATGGTCAAGGGGCTGAAGATCGAACAGCCCCTGCAATACGTGAACTTCCGGGACTGATCGCGGAGGCCGGTGACCGCGCCCCTGCGCCGGCCGCTTCGGTGCTCCCCCAGCCGCCGGGCGGCCGCTTGGTGGGCTTGGGCTTCGCCGTGCGCGTGGCGCGGCGGTCGTTAGCGCCGTACCAGCGGTCGGGATTTCTGACCGTTGGCATCACCCCCGGCCAGGGCCGTTTCCAGCGCCCGGCGCAGGTGCAGGGGGTGGACCGGCTTCCTCACCAGGGTCAGCCCGGCTTCCCGCGCCGCCTCCTGGGTTTCGGGGTGGCTGTCCCCGGTCAGCAGCAGACCGGGGATGGTCCGGCCCAACCGGTCGCGCAGGGTCGCCGCCACCGACGTGCCGGGGATGCCGCCGGGCAGGCGGTAATCGGTGACCAGAAGCCCGGGGACCAGCCCCTGCCGCTCCAGCGCCGCCGTCAGTTCCGCCGGATGGCCGGCGGGAACGGGGATGGCCCCCCATTCCCGCAGCATGGCGTCCAATGCGGCCAGTTGCAGCCGGTCATCCTCCACCACCGCGACCACCGTGCCGACCAGTCCCGCGGAACTGGACGTGGAGGCACCGCCGTGGCGACCGCCCCGGGTCACCATTGGTGCCGGGCCGGTGGACAGCCTCTCCCCCGTCGCCCCGATCCGCAGGGCGAAGACACTACCCCGGCCGGGGATGGATCGCGCGGAGACGGTCCAACCCGCCAGGTCCGCCAGCCGCCGCACGATGGTCAGTCCCAGGCCCAGGCCGCCTGGTACCGTTGCCGCCCCACTGCCGGGGGCTGGGGGGATGCGTTCATAGGGGCGGAACACATCCGCCAGCCGGTCGGGCGGGATGCCGCTGCCGGTGTCCCAGACCTGGATCTCCACCCCCGCGCCCCGCCCCCGCAGCGCCAGCAGGACGCCGCCCCGGTCCGTATGGCGGATGGCATTGGCCAGCAGGGAACGCAGCGCCCGTTCCAGCAGGGCGGGATCGGCCGGGATCGTCCTTGGCTCCCCGCGGGCCGTCTCCTGCACCCGGACCCGTAGCCGGATGCCTTTGGCCGCCGCCTGTACCGCCATCTCCTCCCCGAGCCGGGTCAGAAGGGGGGCGGGGTCCAGGGCCACGGGGACCGGTTCCACCGTTCCCGCCTCCAGCGCTGCCAGGGCCATCAGGGCATCCACCTGTCCCTCCCCCGCCTCCACCGCCTGGGTCAGCCGGATCAGGATCGGGGCCACCGCCGGGTCGGTAAGCCGGCCTTCCAGCAGGTGCAGGAACAGCCGCATGGCCTGGAAGGGCTGGCGGATATTGTGCGATGCAGCAGCGATCAGGGCGGCCCCGGCCGCGGCGGAGGCCGGGCGCTGGTCCGCCCCGCCGGGGGTGTGGCTGGCGGCGGCGGGCGGTGGCGGCGATGCCTCTGCCTGCATCGGGGCGGATCCTTCCCCGGTGGTGGCTCCCACGGGCGTCATCAGGGTGCGGAGAAGGCTGCGCACGGGACCTGGCTCCTGGGTTGTGCCGATCGGGCGCGCATCTGACCGCCTCCGGTCTTTTGTGGAAAGTCATGCTTTCGGTGGAGCGCCAAAAGGGCTAGATCAACCGGCCTCGCCGCCCCGCCCGTCCGGCTCCCCCCACCCGTTCCATACCGGCGGACGGCGCTTCCGGCCGGCGGGGTTCAGGTGGACAGGAAGCGCTGCTCCGTCCCCTCCAGCACGCAGGCCGTCAGCACCCCGCTGGCCCAGGCCCCGGTATCGATGCCGATCCGGTTGGCCCGCCGATCCGGCACAGGTGTCACCGTATGCCCGTGGATCACGACCATACCATGGTCCACGGAGCTGGACAGGAAGGGATCGCGGATCCACAGCAGATCGTCCCGCCGTTGCCGCTCCAGGGGCACGCCGGGACGGATCCCGGCATGGACGAACAGGTATCCACCTAGGCGCAGGTACAGGCGCAGCCCCCGCAGGAAGCCCATGTGCCGGGGCGGAAGGGCGGCGGCCAGGGCGGACTGGGCCCGGGCGAAGCCTTCGGGAAGGTCCGCCGTCGCGGGCGGATCGATGCCGTAACCGGCCAGCGTGTCCCCCCCGCCGATGCGCAGCCAGCCCGGACCTGTTCCCCGCTCCGCCAGGAAGCGCAGCATCGTCTCCTCATGGTTCCCCATCAGGCAGATCAGGCCGAAACCGGGCGGTGGCCCGGCAGACAGGCGATCCACCACACCGCGGCTGTCCGGCCCCCGGTCGATGTAGTCGCCCAGCAGCACCAGCGTGTGCTGCACGCCTTTGGGGGCGGCGGCGGCATCGGCGCGGATCCGCTCCAGCAACCGGTCCAACAGGTCGCTGCGGCCATGGATGTCGCCCACGGCATACAGGCGCTGGCCCGCGGGCACGGCGCCCGGATGGCGGAGCGCACGGGACCCCTGGTGCGGGGCCGTCCAGGGCAGCCGGATGGGCATGGCGCGGGTTGCCTCCTGCGGGCGGAAGGATACGGACCCGCATGCGGCATGGTAGCGGCAACGGCCCTGCGTCGGCCAGGGTGGGAAGCCCACCCTTCCGCGGGGGGGCGCACCCCTTTCGGCCAGGCTGTCGGGGGACAGGCGTTGCGGCAACGGCGGGGCCGCCCCATATCACGGCATGTCGGTGTGGCACCACACGCCCACGCGGGTTTACCCCCCGAAGGCGGGACAGGGCCGCCAGCGGGTACGGGCTGGCCCAACAGGAACGGGCCAACAGGAACGGCCCAACAGGAACGGGCCAACAGGAACGGGCCAACAGGAACGGGCCAACAGGAACGGGCCAACAGGAACGAAGCGGGACGATGAGCTACCATCAGGACGACACGCAGCGGAAGATGCCGGCGGGGGACCGCCCCTTCCCCTTCCACCCGGTCGCCCTCAAGATCCTGGGCGATGCCGTTCTGGCGGCCACGCTGCTGCGCGTGGCGACCCTGCCGCCGGAACAGGGGTTGGGCGCCATGTTGACCGCCCTGCTGATCGGTATCGGTGCCAGCGCCGTGGCCGGCACCATGCTGGTCCGCAGTGGCCAGCAGCAGATCTGGGACGTGACCTCCGTCGCCTGCCTGGCGGCCATGGCGGTGATGCTGCTGCTTCACGGATCGCTGCTGCTGGGCCTGCTGCTGGCGGCCTTCGCCCTGTGGCGCTGGCGGGATGTCGCGGGGGGGGCGGCTTGATGCCCGTGGCATGTGTCGATCCAGCATGCCGCATGCCGCTGGTATAGGTGGGTGCGGACGTGTCAGCCCCACAGGGCAGGCTCGGGCGGATGCACCACCGTGCCCTGATAGTGCAGGCCGGGATCCCGGTCAGTCGCCAGCAGCAGCGGCCCGTCCAGGTCCACATAGGCGGCACCCTGGGCCAGCAGCATGGCGGGCGCCATGGCGAGCGAGGTGGCGACCATGCACCCCACCATCACCGACAGCCCCGCCGCCTCCGCCGCGCGCTTCATGGCCACCGCTTCGGTCAGGCCGCCGGTCTTGTCCAGCTTGATGTTCACCACCTGGTACTTGCCGCGCAGGGCATCCAGGCTGTCCAGCCCATGGGCGCTTTCATCGGCGCCCAGGCGGATGGGGTAGCGCCGACCCAGCAGGGCGTCATCCGCCGCGGCCGCAAGGGGCTGCTCGATCATCTCCACCCCCAGATCGGCCAGGATCGGGGCCAGGTGGTCCAGCATGTCGATGGTCCAGCCTTCATTCGCGTCCACGATCAGGCGGGATTGCGGGGCCCCCGCCCGCACCGCCCGCACCCGATCCAGATCCGCCCCGTCGCCCGCCAGCTTCAGTTTCAGCAGGGGCTTGTCGGCGGACCCGGCCGCGGCTTCCCGCATGGCCCCGGGCGTGTCGATGGACAGGGTGAAGGCGGTGATGACCGGGCCGGGGGGGCGGTCCAGGTCCGCCTCCTTCCACGCGGGCACGCCGGTCAGCTTGGCCGACAGGTCCCACAGGGCGCAGTCCAGGGCATTGCGCGCCGCCCCCGGCGGCAGGGCCGCCTGCAGCCCCGCCCGGTCCAGCCCGGCGGCGACCGCATCGGCCAGGCCCGCGATGGCGGCGGCCACCCCCTCCGCCTCCTCCCCATAGCGGGCATAGGGCACGCATTCGCCCCGGCCGATGGTGGTGCCGTCCGCCACCTCCGCCACCACCACCCGCGCTTGTGTCTTGGCGCCGCGGCTGATGCGGAAGACACCCCGGATGGGAAAGCTCTCGATCCGGACGGACAGGGTTCTCACGGGCGTATCCAGGGGCGGGATGGGCATGGGGCGGTTCTCCAGGGGGCGGCCGGTCGCGGCGACCCTAGCCGATCCGCCGGGCGGGGGCCAAGGGACCTGCATTGCCTTGCACCCGGGAGCGGGAGGGGATCACGGGCATCGCCGGCGGTATTGCCGTCGCACCTGCACAATCCGCCTGCACAATCCGGTTGATCCCCCGGCCCCGGCACCCCACCTTGCGCGGCAGGGAAGCCATGCGGGATCGGGGATCATGACGGGGCAGGGGGGATTGGTGCGCAGCGCCATGCGGGAGGCCGCGCTGGCCTGGGGGGCGGTGGCGGCGGAACCCGCCCGGTTCCTGCGCTATGGCGGGGCGCCGATGGTGGCCGCCTTGGGCCTGCAACTCGCCCTCGGCATCCTGCGCCCCATGCCGGACATGGAGGGCGTGGCCCCGGACCAGCAGATGGCGGTCATTTCAGACTGGGTGGCGGCGAATACCTGGCCCGTCTTCGTCTGGATCGTGCTGACCGCCTGGTCGACCGTGCGGCTGATGGTGCAGACCACCCGCTGGGTCGTGGGGGGGGAGGACGGGGTGGGCCTGCTCGATCCCGGCTTCGGCCTGCGTGAACTGCGCTGGCTCGGCTGGTCCTTCGTCCTGGGGGTGGCGACCCTGCCGGCCTTCCTGCTGATGATGGTGATCGTCGCCATGCTCAGCGCTGTCGGCGCCGTCGCCTTCGGCATCGGCACGGGCGACATGGCGGCCGGTGGGGGGACGGGGGCCGTGGTGATGGCGATCATCGGCACCCTGATCGGCTATGCTGCCGTCACCTATACCCTGGCCCGGCTGATGCCCGGGCTGGTGCCCATCGCCTTCGACCGGCCGGCGGCCCTGGGCAAGGCCTGGACCAAGGGGGAACCCGCGGCCGGGTATGGCACGGTGCTTATCTACGGGGTTCTGGTGCCGCCGCTGCTGCTGTCCCTGCTGATCGGGGAACAGGGGATGTTCAGCCCGATCCAGACGCTGCTGACCCTGCTGGGCTATGTAGCCTATGCGGCCCTGGCCGTGGCGGTGGCCCGCCACTGGTACCGGGCGGGGGAGCCGGGGCGGGACAGCTGATTCCAGCCGCGGTGGGGGCGGGGAACACAGGGCTGTGGACCCGCCTATTCCGCGCCGCGGATGCCCAGATGTGTCATGATGGCGTTCAGCTTCCGGTTCAGGTCGGTATGGTTTTCCACCATCACGGTCTCGATCCGGTCCACCCGGCCGGTCAGGGTGCGCATGTCGGTCTTGAGTTCCGCCACATCCGCCTTCAGCTCCGCCACATCCGCCTTCAGCTCCGCCACATCCGCCTTCAGCTCCGCCACATCGGTCTTCAGCTCCGCCACATCCGCCTTCAGCTCCGCCACATCGGTCTTCAGCTCCGCCACATCGGTCTTCAGGGTCGATACGTCGGATTTTAGGGTCGATACGTCGGATTTCAGGGTCGATACGTCGGATTTCAGGGTCGATACGTCGGATTTCAGGGTGTTGATGTCCGCCTGCATCCGCTCCTGCCCGGCGGTCAGGCGGCGATCCATGGAGTCGATCTTGCCGCCCATGACCTCGAACCCCTCCATCACCATGCGGCGGGTGGCCGGGGCATCGGCGGCGGGCAGGGGGGCGGGGGCAGCCATCATCGGTACATCCGCTGGATCGATCAAACCATTCTTGAGTATTGCACGCGGGGGCTGAGACGGCAAGGCCGCTACTCTCCCGCTGGCGCGGGGCCCGCCCGTCAGCCCGCGGGCACCGGCCGGATGATGGGCAGGGTGTTGCAGACATCCGACCCGTTCTGCGGCTCGAAGAACCAGTCGTCCCGGCGATTGCGCCGCGCCTCCACATATTCGGCCCAGACGGCGGTGTCGGTGCGCATCACCTGCAGACGCGGGCGCTCCGCCTCCGTCAAGTCGGCCGCCACCTGGACGGACAGGATGGGCGTGCGCTGCCCCGCCTGCTCGTAGAAGCCCAGCCGCCCGGTGCCGCGGGGAAGGGCGGACAGATGCTCGATCCCCTGCACCACCCGGCCGACCAGGGTGATGTTCCGGTCCAGATGGCGCGGGGCGTGGCCGATCACGGCATACAGCCCGGCGCCGCTGCCGCTGTCAGGCGCGCCGCGGGCGACACCGACACTGGCATAGCAATGGGTCAGCCACACCTGCCCCGTCAGCGGGTTGCGGGCGGCGGGGAAGCTGTTCACGAACCCCACCTCGGGCGCATAGGCGTCCGGCCCGGGAATGGGGGTGAAGGCGGGCACCGCCGCCGCCTTGGCATGGAATTCCGGGGCCAGGGCGGATTTGGCACTGCCCAGGGGCCTCACCTCCGGGCTGCCGTCTTCCGCCGGGTCGCCCCATTGGGCGACGTAATTGTCCTGCACCCGCACCACGGCCAGGCCGTTGAAATACCCCTCCCGCACCAGGGTGCGGATATTGGCGGCATGGGCAGGGGCGAAGGCAGGGGCCAGTTCGATCACCACCACCCGGTCACCGGCAAGCCGCATGACCAGCGTATCCTCCGCCACCAGCCCGCGCCAATCGCCCGGACCCGAGGCGGCGATGACGGAGGAAACGGTCTTCACCGTCGCCTTGTCTTCCGCCGCCAATACGGCAGGCGCTGCCAACAGCGTCCCCGTCATCAGCGTCCCCGTCATCAGCGTCCCCGTCATCAGCGTCCCCGTCAGCAGCGCGGCGGTCAGCAGGCGGGTGGCGGCGGGGGAGTTGCGGTCGGGTCGGATCATCGGCGGGGTCCCGTCTTCGTGGGCGGAGGGTTGGGGCACCGACTGTCGCAGACAGCCGGGCCGCCTGTCCACAGCGGGTCCGTTGCCGCCCGGCCAGCCTCACACCCGGCCAGCCTCACACCCGATACGCCAGCCTCACCCCGCCCCAATGCCGCCCGCGCACCTGGATGGGGGCGGAGACATCCTTCATCAGGGCGTACTGGCCCCCGCCCATGTCGCGGCGATAGGCCTGAAGCAGGAAGGGGGCGGTGTTGCGCCCGGCCGCGAGCCCCACCCGGTCGTTGAAGATGCGGCGGTTGCGGCAGTTGGCGGCGTTCCAGACCGGATCGCCGGGGCGCTGGGGCTGGCTGAACCGGGTATTGTGGGTGGGCAGATAGCCGCTCCGGTCGACCGCCGCACAGAACACGATGCGGTCGGACAGGCCCAGCACCGGTTCCTGGATCGGCGGCAGCAGCCGGTCGGTAAGGGTGGTGAACCGGGTCGTCACCTGCTGGGGATCGCTGCCCGGGACGGGGCGGTATTCCTGGTCGAACAGATCCGCCTCCGTCACCGCGCCATCGGCCAGGGCCTGTTCCAAGGCGGCGGCGATGCGGGCGGCCGTGTCCTGCACCGCGCGGATGAAGGGCGTGTCCACCGTCTCCACGTCCAGGTCGGCGGTATGGGCGATCAGCCGCTCACTCGCCCCGATCAGGCTGGTCAGGCGTTCGCCCGCCTGGGCCAGGCTGCGGCTGGACTGCCCCACCCCATCGGCCAGGCCCGCGACACCCCCGTCCACCCGGGTGATGCTGGCGCCCAGGTCGCCGGCCGCCGCGTCCATCCGGCTGCGCTCGCGGTCCATGTCCGCCATCGCCTCCGCAACGGCCCCCATCACCTCCCCGATATGGCGGGTGCCTTCGCGTACCGTGCCCGCCTTGGCGACACCGGCCGCCCCCTGGCGGGCCAGTTCCCTTGTCTGCTCGGTCAGCAGCCGCAAGGTGGCGTCGATCTCCTGCGTCGCCTCCGCCGTCTTGGCCGCAAGGGCCTTCACCTCCGTCGCCACCACGGCGAAGCCGCGCCCGGCCTCTCCCGCCCGCGCGGCCTCGATGGTGGCGTTGAGGGCAAGGAGGTTGGTCTGCTTGGCGATGGCATTGATCTCCGCCGCCACCTTGCCGACCCTGCCCAGCGCGTCCTGCAGCCCGCCCAGGCGCTGTTCGATGGCGGTCACGTCGGCGGCCAGGGCGCGGATGCTGTCCAGTGCCTGGTCCACCTCCGCCCGGCTGGCGGCGATCTGGCCCTGGGTCCGGTCGGAAACGGCGCGGGATGCGTCCAGGGCCTGGGTGATCCGGTCCCGGCCCCGGGTCATGCCATGGGCATCGGCACGCAGGTCCGCCAGAACGGTCGCCTGTTCCGTCAACCGGGTGGAGACATCACCCACATGGCCCGCCACATCGGCGATGGCCACCCCTACTTCCCCCACCTCCCGGGCCAGGGCGGTGATGGTTTCCCCCTGGCGGCGCCCTTCCGCCGCAGCGTGCAGCATTCCCCCGTCCGCCATGGCCCGCTCCTCCCATCGTTTTGGGTATTCGACGCCCCAATGGTTAAGTTTCATATAAAAATAATGGCGCAAGACCCGGTGGCATCCCATCGCCTTTAAGGGATCCGGGCCCG
>JBJOKR010000087.1:0-18363 GCA_046045995.1 Pseudomonadota bacterium
GGCAACCAGGCGACCTATGACGTCCATGACAGCCCCCTGTCGGAGGCCGGCGTTCTGGGCTTTGAATACGGCTATTCCCTGGCGGAGCCCCATGCCCTGGTGATCTGGGAAGCCCAGTTCGGCGATTTCGTCAACGGCGCCCAGGTCATCATCGACCAGTTCATCAGCTCCGGCGAGTCCAAGTGGCTGCGCATGTCCGGCCTGGTCATGCTGCTGCCCCACGGTTACGAGGGCCAGGGGCCGGAGCATTCGTCCGCCCGGCTGGAGCGGTTCCTGCAGATGTGCGGGGAGGACAACTGGCAGATCGTGAACTGCACGACGCCGGCCAACTACTTCCACGCCCTGCGCCGCCAGATCCGCCGCGACTTCCGCAAGCCGCTGGTGGTGTTCACGCCCAAGTCCCTGCTGCGCCACAAGGCGTGTGTTTCCAACCTGGACATGTTCACCAATGGCCAGACCTTCCACCGCGTCCTGTATGAGGACGGGGTGCAGATGGTGGACGGCGACAAGGTGCGGCGCGTGGTCATCTGCTCCGGCAAGGTTTATTACGACTTGGCGGCGGAGCGGGATGCCCGCGGACTGAAGGATGTGGCCATCCTGCGGCTGGAACAGCTTTATCCCTTCCCGGACAAGGCGCTTGGCGAGGAACTGGCCAAGTACCCGAACGCCGATGTGGTCTGGTGCCAGGAGGAACCGGAGAACATGGGTGCGTGGTTCTTCGTCGACCGCCGGATCGAAGGCGTGCTGACGGCCATCGGCCACAAGGCCCGGCGGCCGTCCTATGCCGGCCGCGGCCCCACGGCGTCCCCGGCCACAGGCCTGCTGAAGCGCCACAACCAGGAGCAGGCGAAGCTGCTGGATGATGCCCTGACGGTCTGATCCCTACCGCCTGATCCCTGCAAGAATCCCGCCTCACACGCGATCCCTGGAAGCCCCAAACGAGACGAAGGTCCGATCCCATGGCGACGGAAATCAAGGTCCCCACGCTCGGCGAGTCGGTGTCGGAAGCCACCGTGGCCCGCTGGATGAAGAAAGTCGGCGAGGCCGTGCAGGCCGATGAGCCGCTGCTGGAGCTGGAGACCGACAAGGTCACGCTGGAGGTGAACGCCCCGGCCGCCGGTGTCCTGGCGGAAATCGTGGCCGCGGAAGGCGCCAATGTCGGCGTCAACGCCGTGCTGGGCCTGATCAGCGAGGGCGGGGTCGCCGCCGCCGCCGCTCCGGCCGCCGCCCCGGCTCCCGCTCCCGCCGCTCCGGCCCAGGCTGCCGCCGCTCCGGCCGCGGCCCCGGTGGAGGGGGCGGGCGTGATGCCCGCCGCCCGCAAAATGGCCGCCGACCACGGCGTTGATACCGGCGCCATCGCCGGCACCGGCAAGGACGGCCGCGTCACCAAGGGTGACGTGATCCAGCACCTGGAGCAGCCGAAGGCCGCCCCGGCCGCTGCCCCAGCCCCTGCCGCCGCTCCGGCCCCGCGCCCGGCCCCTGTCGCTTCCGGCCCGCGCCCCCGTGCCGCCCAGGAGGAGCGGGTGCGTATGACCCGCCTGCGCCAGCGCATCGCCGAGCGCCTGAAGGAGGCGCAGGACACCGCGGCCATGCTGACCACCTTCAACGAGGTGGACATGACCAATGTGATCGCGCTGCGCAACGGGCTGAAGGACCAGTTCGAGAAGAAGCACGGCGTGAAGCTGGGCTTCATGTCCTTCTTCGTGAAAGCCTGCATCGTCGCGCTGAAGGAACTGCCGGCGGTGAATGCGGAGATCGACGGCACCGACATCGTCTACAAGAACTACTACGACATCGGCGTCGCCGTCGGCACGCCCCAGGGTCTGGTGGTTCCGGTGGTGCGCGATGCCGACAAGCTGGGCTTCGCCGGCGTGGAGAAGACCATCGGCGACCTGGGCAAGAAGGCCCGCGACGGCAAGCTGTCCATGGACGAGCTGTCGGGCGGCACCTTCACCATCTCCAATGGTGGGGTCTACGGCTCCCTGATGTCCACGCCGATCCTGAACCCGCCGCAGTCGGGCATCCTCGGCATGCACAAGACCATGGACCGCGCCGTCGTCGTGAACGGCAAGGTGGAGGTGCGGCCGATGATGTACCTCGCCCTCTCCTACGACCACCGCATCATCGACGGGCGTGAGGCCGTCACCTTCCTGGTGCGCGTGAAGGAATGCATCGAGAACCCGGAGCGGATGCTGCTGGAGGTCTGATCCTCCCCGCACCGGTCCCCACCGGTCCTGCTGACAAGGAACGCCCCCGGCAGAACCCCTGCCGGGGGCGTTTTCATGGAGCCCATCCCCCATGCGACAGCCGGCCCGCCCCGTTCGACGTTATGGCGGCGGGGGCGGGGGTGGGATAGAGTTGGGACCATGCTGGACGTCCGCCTGATCCCGGCCTTGGCCGACAATTACATCCACCTGATCCGCGATGCGGAAACGGGCGTGGTCGCCGTGGTCGACCCGGCGGAGGCGGAGCCGGTGCAGGCGATGCTGGATGCCTTGGGCTGGCGGCTGTCGCTGATCTTGAACACCCACCACCATGCCGACCACACGGCTGGCAACCGCGACCTGAAGGCCCGCTGGCAGGCGGAGGTGATCGGACCCGCCGCCGACCGGGCCCGCATTCCGGAGATCGACCGCGCCTATGCCGGGGGGGAGGGCTTCGCCCTGGGCGCCCGGCGGGTGACGGTCCTGGACACGCCCGGCCATACCAGCGGGCACATCGCCTTCCATGTTCAGCCGGGCCATGTTCAGCCGGGCCATGTGGAACCGGGCCATGGGGATTCCGGCGACCTGTTCTGCGGCGATACCCTGTTCTCCCTGGGCTGCGGGCGCCTGTTCGAGGGGACGCCGTCGCAGATGTGGGACAGCCTGTGCATCTTGCGCGCCCTGCCGGGGGAAACGCGGGTCTGGTGCGGGCATGAATACACGCGGGCCAATGCCCGTTTCGCCGTGGCAATCGATCCCGGCAATGCCGATCTGGCCGCCCGCGCGGCGGAGGTGGAGCGGCTGCGCCAGCAGAACCGGCCCACGCTGCCCAGCACCATCGCCCTGGAACGGGCGACCAACCCCTTCCTGCGGGCCGACGATCCCGATCTGGCCGCCCGGCTGGGCCTGGCCGGTCAGCCGCCCGTCGCCGTCTTCGCCCATCTGCGCCAGGCCAAGGACGTGTTCCGCGGCTGATCCCGCCCCCCGCCCCTACCCATCCGAAGAGATCCGCCTTGATGAAGCTCCGCTACAGCCAGACCTCCCCCTTCGTGCGCAAGGTCCTGATGGTCGCCCATGAAGGGGGGCTGGCCGACCGGATCGAACTGGTGCCGACCGATGTCTGGGCGCCGGACAGCCCGATCGTGAGGGACAATCCGCTGGCGAAGATCCCCTCCCTGGTGGCCGAGGACGGGCTGGTCCTGTTCGACAGCCCGGTGATCGCGGAATACCTGGACAGCCTGCACGGGGGCCGCCCCCTGTTCCCGCCGCCGGGCCGGGCCCGCTGGGTCGCCCTGCGCCAACAGGCCATGGCGGACGGAATCTGCGATGCTTCCGTCCTGCGCCGGCTGGAGGGGATGCGGCCGGAAAGCCTGCGCAGTGCCGACTGGAGCGAGCGCCAGCGCCGCGCCGTCTTCCGCACCCTGGACACCCTGGAGGAGGAGGTGGAGGGCCTACCCCCCGCCGACGCGCCCGATATCGGCGGCATCGCCGTGGCCGCCGCCCTGGGCTATCTGGATTTCCGCTTCGGGCATGAGGGCTGGCGCCAGGGCCGCGGCGGCCTGGCCCGCTGGTTCGAGGGCATGGCCGCCCGCGACAGTTTCCGCCGCACCGCCCCACCGACGGAGTGAGACGCCCCATGTCCTTTGGCCCCATGTCCTCCTTCGGCCCCCTGTCCCATGGCGACCTGACGCCCCGGCGGATCATCGACCTTTTGGGGATGAAGCCCCATCCGGAGGGCGGGCATTATGTGGAGACCTGGCGCCACAACCCGGCCGACGGGTCCCGCGGCACCGGCACGGCCATCTACTTCCTGCTTCAGGCGGGGGAGTACAGCCACTGGCACCGGGTGGTGGACGCCGATGAGATCTGGCACTGGCATGCGGGCGCCCCGCTGGTCCTTACCGTCAGCCCCAACGGCCATGACGCCAGCGCCCACCACCTGGGCCCGGACCTGCTGGCCGGCCAGCGGCCCCAGCACGTGGTCCCCGCCGGGCACTGGCAGACGGCGGAAAGCCTGGGTGCCTGGACCCTGGTCGGCTGCACCGTCGCGCCTGCCTTCCTGTTCGACAAATTCGAACTGGCCCCACCCGACTGGCGCCCCACCCCGCGCAAGCCGGGCGGACAGGGGTAATGGCCCTGCCGCCAGGGGTGTTACAGCGCGGTTGGGCGATGGGCGGTCGGGGCGTGCAAGGCACTGCGTGAGTAGCGCCGCGACACGTAATCAAACCTTACCGCCTGCGGCGCTTGATCAATCAGTCACATCCGGCGCCCTTCCGCCCAAACGCCCGCCGCGCTGTGAACTGAAAGACCCGCCCCGGGATGGACAAGCCGGCCCGCATCGCCCATAACCTCGGGCCAGACCGGTCCACACTCCAGGCGAAGCACGTCCCATGGGTTTCAATTGCGGCATCGTCGGGCTGCCGAATGTCGGCAAGTCCACGCTTTTCAACGCGCTCACCTCCACCGCGGCGGCGGAGGCGGCGAATTATCCCTTCTGCACGATCGAGCCCAATGTGGGCCGTGTGGGTGTGCCCGATCCGCGGCTGGAGACGCTGGCCACCATGGCGAAATCCGCCAAGGTGATCCCGACCCAGCTTGAATTCGTGGACATCGCCGGCCTGGTCCGCGGCGCCAGCAAGGGCGAGGGCCTGGGCAACCAGTTCCTGGCCAATATCCGGGAGGTGGACGCCATCGTCCATGTCCTGCGCTGCTTCGAGGATACGGACATCACCCATGTGGAAGGCTCCATCGACCCCGTCCGCGATGCGGAAACGGTGGAGACGGAGCTGATGCTGGCCGATCTGGACAGCCTTGAGAAGCGGGTCATCCCCCTGCAGAAGAAGGCCAAGGCCGGCGACAAGGACGCCAAGGCCCAGGTCGACCTGATGGAGCGGATCCTGACAGCACTCCGCGACGGAAAGCCCGCCCGGACGGTCGACGTGGCGAAGGAGGAGGCGGAGATGTTCCGCCAGCTTCAGCTTCTGACCGGCAAGCCGGTGCTCTATGTCTGCAATGTGGAGGAGGCTTCGGCCGGCACCGGCAACAGCCAGTCCGCCCGGGTGGCGGAGATGGCGGCACGGCAGGGGGCGGCCACGGTCATCATCTCCGCCGCGATCGAGGCGGAGCTGTCCCAGCTTCCCGAGGCGGACAAGGCCGAATACTTGGGCAGCCTGGGGCTGGAGGAGCCGGGGCTGAACCGGCTGATCCGGGCGGGCTACGGCCTGCTGAACCTGCTGACCTTCTTCACCGTCGGCCCGAAGGAAGCCCGCGCCTGGACCGTGCGCCGCGGCGCCAAGGCCCCGGAGGCAGCCGGCGCCATCCACACGGATTTCGAACGCGGCTTCATCAAGGCCGAAACCATCGCGTATGAGGATTACGTGGCCCTGGGCGGCGAGGCGGGCGCCAAGGAAGCCGGCAAGATGCGCATGGAAGGCAAGGAATACGTCACCCAGGACGGCGACATCTTCCATTTCCGCTTCAACGTGTAATACCAACGGTCGGAAATCCCGACCGTTGGTATCCGCGCGCGCCCCTTGTGCCAGCGGGCCGACGGTCGAAGGAATCCAGCGGCATGGGTTATGATCCCATGCCACTGGTTTGATCCGACACGCGGATCACCGCCCCCCCAATCCAGCCGTCACGCCGCCCCCAGAACCCGTTCGCTCTTCAGCACCCGGGTGCACTGCCAGAGTGCCAGCGCGACGATGGCGAAGCAGGTGAGGCCCACCCCCAGGGTGCGCACCGGGTCCACAACCCCGTCGGCGACCAGACCGCGCAGCAGCTCGATATGGCCCAGCACCGGGGCGAAGAGGATCGCCCCCTCCGGCTCCTGCCCGCCCATGGAGCCGCCGAAGCTGAGCGCCACTGGCAGGATGGACATCAAGGAGATGTAGGTCTGCGCCTCCTTGAAGCTTTTCGCCGTCAGGGCCAGGGTCACCTGCACCGCCGTGATGGCCAGGGCCAGCGGCACCAGCACGGCCACCATCTGCACCTGGGTCACCAGGTCCAGCGGCAGGGTGATCTGCAGCTTCTCCAGCGGGGCCAGTTTCAGCAGGTTCATGCCGAGAACCACCGTCAGCAATGTCCCGACCGTGGAGAAGAGGGAGGCGTTCAGCCATTTGCCCAGGATCACCGTGCGCGGGTCCACCGGCTGGACCAGCAGCGGGGCCAGGGATTTGCGCTCCCGCTCGCCGGCGGCGGTATCGATGGCGACACTCATGCCCGTGAAGAAGGGCGCCATGACAAAGAAGTACAGGAGCAGGGTAGCCATCTGCAGGGTCATGCCCCCCACCCCGGCGACATTGGCATCCACCACCCGCAGCGGCATCAGGGTTTCCGCCGCCACGCCGCGGGCGATCAGGCGGGTCTGCGCCACCTCCGCCCCGTGGGCCTGGATCGCCCGGGCGACGAAGGAGGCGGCAAGGGTGGAGGATTGGCGCCGTTCATCGCGGTACAGGATCACCTCCGCCGGTTCGCCCGCCCGGTACAGCTCCGGGTAATCCGCCGGGATCAGCAGCAGGGCATCGGCCCCGTCCAAGGCGGGCACGGCCCCGGGGATACCGTCACCACCTGCGGCGGCGGCGGCTGTGGCGGCGGGGGTGTCGCGCCGTGTCACCGCGATCCCCGCCCGCTCCAGCTCCGCCACCAGGATGGGGGCGTTGGCGGCCCCGATGACATGCAGGATGGCCGGCTTGTCCCCCGCCACCCGGCTTTCGATCTGGGAGGCGATCATGTGGAACATGGCCAGCAGCAGGACCGGCCCGAACAGGGCATAGGCCAGGGCCGCCATGACCGATCGGCGGTCGCGGCTGTGATCCTTGAGTTCCGTGGACAGTACGGTCAGGAATTGGCTGCGCATCGTCCCGTCCCCTTTCAGGCGGCAAGCTTGATGAAGGCGTCTTCCAGGGTCGGCGCCCCGGTCATCGCGATGATCTGATCGGGTGTGCCCTCGGCCACGGTGCGGCCGCGGGCGATGCAGACGACCCGGTCGGACAGTTCCGCCACCTCCGCCATCACATGGCTGGACAGCAGGATGCAGCGGCCCTGGGCGCGCAAGCCCCGCAGGGTGTCGCGCAGCAGGCGGATGCTCATCACATCCAGGCCGCGGGTCGGTTCATCCAGGATCAGGTTGCGCGGCCCGTGCACCAGCGCGCGGGCCAGGGCCACCTTCATGCTCTGGCCGGTGGAAAAGCCGTCGGTGCGGCGGTCGGCGATATCCTCCATCGCCAGGTCGGCGATGACCCGGTCGATCGCCGCTTCCATCGCCGTCCCGCCCATGCCGTGCAGCCGGGCGTAGTAGCGCAGATGCTCCCGCGCGGTCAGGCGGGGGTACAGGCCGAAGCTGTCCGGGAACCAGCCCAGGCGGCTGCGCGCCGTCCGGGGGTCCGCCGCCACGGCGATGCCGTCCACGGCCACGGTGCCGGAATCCGGCGTCAGCAGCCCGACCAGGCAGCGCAGGCTGGTGGTCTTGCCCGACCCGTTCGCCCCCAGAAGGGTGGTGATCTGGCCGTCCGCGGCGGTGAAGGCCACGCCGTCCACGGCGGTGACCTTGCCAAACCGCTTCACCAGTCCGTCGATCTTCATCATGGTGTCTCTCTCCTCTGCCGATCTGTCTGCGGCTGGGATTTCAGGGCCGGGCGATCAAGGGTTCGGGCCCATGGGGCCGGTGACGAAGGGCGGGCGGCCCCGTTCGGTCAGGCAGGCGGGATCGATCCCGTCGGCATTCCCCTGGCGGACGAACTGCGCCACCAGCCGGCGGGTGCAGCCATGGGTCAGGGTGATGTGCCCGGCGGCGGGCGCCACAAGGTTGGTCGCCCGGGGCAGATGGGCCGCCGCCTTTTCCGCGCTGACGGGTGGGGTGATCGGGTCCAGCCCGCCGGACAGCAGCAGCACCGGCACATCCACCGTCACCGGATCGGAATAGCCGGGCGGCAGGGGATCGGCGGGGAACCCGTCGCACAGGGCCCGCCAGGTGTCGATCCAGCTTGTCCCGGTGAAGCTGACGGGCACGGGAATCCCCGCCGCGCGCGGCACCTCCTCCCGGCAGAGGGAGGAAAGGGTGGAGCCGAGGAACATGGTGTCCCGCACCACCGTGGCGCTGCCCAGGGCCAGGGGCACCAGGGCGGTGGCATCCCCCGCCATCATCCGGTCCAGGGCATAGGGAAGCCGGGCCGCCCCATTGGGGCTGTACAGCACACCGCGGATCGCCTGGGCCACACCGTCCCGGTCCAGGGGCAGGGACCGCACCCGCCCTTCCGCCCCGTCGGCATAGGCGGCGGGCGGGGCCTGGTCCAGACCGGCGAACCAGGCGTCGAACCGCCCCTCCAGATCGGGGAAGGCGGCGGCGCAATCGGCATCGGCGGCGCAGGCGGAAAGGGTCGCGTCCAGTGCCGCCTGGGAATGGGCGGGCTCGCCCGGCAGCAGCACATCGTTGGGTGCGGTCACCCCGTCCAGCACGGCGCTGCGCACCGATCCGGGATATGTCCGCATGTACAGCAGGGCGGTGCGCGTCCCCCAGGATCCCCCCCACAGGTCCAGCCGGTCATAGCCCAGGCGGGTCCGCACCAGTTCCACATCCTCCACCACGTCCAGGGTGGAATAGCGCGCCAGGTCGGCGTCCCAGCCGTTGCGGCAGGCGGTGACGGCGCCCACCATCGCCGCCCGGTCCAGGCGCATGGCCGCTTCCGCATCCGCATCCAGGCGGCAGGCCAGCGGGTTGCTGTGGCCGGTACCGCGCTGGTCCATCAGGACGATGTCATGGGTTTCCCGCACCCCGTCCAGGAAGGCATCCACCAGGGGCCCCATCTGGGTCGCCGCCTGGCCCGGCCCCCCCGCCAGCAGGAAGAAGGCCTGGGTCGGCCCTTGGCCGCCGCCGCGGGCGGGCAGCACCGCGACATGCAGGTCGATCATCCGCCCGTCGGGCTTGGCCCTGTCCTCCGGCACGGGGATGCGGTGGCAGGTGGCCAGATCCTCCACCCGCGGCACATGGCACGGGGTGCCGGCGCCCCCCGTCCCTTCCGCCTTGGCGGGGCCCGCGGTGCCGAGCGCCAGGGCGCAGACCCCGGCCGCGAGCAGGTAACGCAATCGTGTCATCGGTCTTCCTCCAGGTGGATACAGGGCTCCAGTCGGATACAGGGGCCGGGTCATGGGTTTGCTCCAGGCAAGCCGGGGGTATTTGCCGACCGCGGGGTGCGGCGGCGGACATGTCGGCGACGAAAGGTGTTCAAGACAGGGGCGTCAGGCGGCGCTGGCGGTTCCGTCCACCGGTTCGGCCGGCAGCAGGAAGATCTCCTCCACCGGGCGGGCGAACAGGCGGCCGATCTTCAGGGCGAGCGGCAGGGAGGGATCGTATTTCCCGGTTTCGATGGCGTTCACCGTCTGGCGCGATACGCCCAGCCGTTCGGCCAGATCCCCCTGCGACCATCGCCGCTCGGCCCGCAGGACATGCAGGCGGTTTTCCATCACAGATATCTCCGGCTCGCCCAGATCCCCCCCAGGATGGAGAAGAGGGCGGCCCCGTACAGGACATGGTGAACCGACACCACGGGCATGCCCAGCACCCGTTCCAGCGTCATCCCCGGCAGGATCACCAGCATGGCCCCCACCAGGGTCCACAGGCTGGTGATCAAGTGGAACAGGCGGAACAGTTCATCCTGGCGCAGCACGAAGCGGAGGTAGAGCCACCCGCCCAGCACCAGGGGCAGCATCGGCGCCAGCCCCACCAGGATGCGATCCGACGTCACCGCGGCCGGTTCACCCTTGAACCAGCCGGCGGCGAAACCGGTCAGGAATCCGCTGGTGAACAGCATTCCCATGGACAGGGCGAACTCCCACTTGTCCCGCCGGGTCAGGCTGGACCAACGCACCCACAGACCCCCGGCCGTGATCTCCGCCATCATCCCCTCCCGTCAGGACAAGGTGGCGGTAAGGCGGGCCAACAGGGTTCCCAGGGCAAAGCCGCTGCCGACCAGCAGCAGCGTGCCCAGGATCATCCGCACGGCCCGGTTCATCCGGTCGGTCCGTTGCGTCGCGTCCAATTGATCGCGCATGTCCATCCCCCTCTCCGTGGTCGGTTGTACGGTTCCTGTCGTCTGGTGCCCGCCGCAGGGGTGGCGCGGATGAACCGGCCGAACCCCCTGTCAACGATGCAAGACCATATGACAAGGCCCCTTTACATCTGTCAAGGGTGTTTTACATCCCGTCGCGGTTCCTTGACAGGGCCCGACGCGGCGGCAGAAATCGCCCGCGGCGAGTGCGGCCGAGGTGGGCCAGGGCCGGTCCGCATGACACGGCGGATCAGGCTGATGCCGCGGTGATGGTTACAGGGCGGGTGCCGCCAGGGGGATTGTCCAGCCGGGACCGGGCACGCCCACATCCACCCGGTGCCGCCCGCCTGGTACCAGCACGGTGACCAGGGGCAGGGCCTGACTGCGCAGGCCGGTATCGGGATCGCCCAGATAACGCAGGGATTTGCGATCCTCCGGCCGCTGATCGGCCGTCAGGGCGGGCGGGAAGGAATAGCCCAGGGCCGGCCAATTGGCCTTGGTCTGGGTCCAATAGGCGGGGCTGATCAGGGGGATCACCACCACCCGGCCGGTGGGGCGGGTCGCCGCCTCCCGGGCGATACGGTCCAGCACGGACAAGCCGTTGGACAGGGGCCCGTTCCACTGGACCAGGACCACGGTCACGCGCGCCGCCAGCAGATCCCCCACCCGCATCAGGCTGGCATCGGGAAGTCGGATGGTCAGGGCTTCCGCGACGCGGAGATGATCATCCAGGCTGACAGCGCTGCCGCTGGGCGCCGCCGGCGCAAGCCCGCCCGCCAACCGCACCGACAGGTGGTTGGTGGCCCAGACCAGACATACACCGATCAGCAGGGCCAGACAGAAGACCCGCTTCACACCGTGTTCCATGGTGATCCCCTCCCCGCGGGGCGGGCAGATGGAAACAGAAATGCAACCCGGTTGCAAGATGCCCGTGGCCGGTTCTGCGACAATCGCGGATCGCCTTGGTGCCGCGCTCCCACCGCTTCGGCTGCCGCGCATCCAAACAGCGCCAACCGATCCGCCATCCGGGGCAACGGCGCCCCAAGCCTTGGTTGGCGCCTGCCGGTGAACGCCCAGGCATGCCCATGACCGGTGATTGCCGGGGGTGGGGCGGGCGGTTAGACTTAAATCCTTGTGAGTTCCAGCCAAGGGTCCACCGCCCCGTGCCCGCCAAGCCGAAACCGGCCCTGCCGACCGTTCCCACCACACCCGTCCGGAAGGCCTTCCCCCCGGCGAAGGCTTCCCCGGCCAAGGCCCCCCCGACGAAGGCCCTGTCGACAAAGGCCGCTCCGGACAAGGCCACCAAGGCGCCGAAGCCGGCCAAGGCCGTGAAGGTCGCGCGGATGAAGCCGGCGGAGCGGGAGGCGTTTTTCGCCCGGCTGGCCGAGCGCCTGCCGGAACCGCAGACGGAGCTTGAATACAGCAATCCCTATACCCTGCTGGTGGCGGTGGTGCTGTCCGCCCAGGCCACGGATGTGGGCGTGAACAAGGCCACCCGCGGCTTGTTCGCCGCCGCCGACCACCCCGCCGCCATGGTCGCCTTGGGCGAGGCGGCGGTGCGCGACCATGTGAAGACCATCGGCCTGTTCCGGACCAAGGCCGCCAATGTCATCCGCCTGTCGGAGATCCTCCTGGCGGAACATGGGGGACAGGTTCCCCGCTCCCGCGCGGCGCTGGAAGCGCTGCCCGGCGTCGGTCGGAAAACAGCGAATGTGGTGCTGAACGTGGCCTTCGGCGAACCGACCATCGCCGTGGACACCCATATCTTCCGCGTATCCAACCGCACCGGTCTTGCCCCCGGCAAGGATGTGCTGGCGGTGGAACTGGCCTTGGAGAAGGCGGTGCCCGCCGCCTACCGCCTGCATGCCCATCATTGGCTGATCTTGCACGGGCGTTATGTCTGCAAGGCCCGCAAGCCCGATTGCGCCGTCTGCACGGTCGCCGATCTATGCCGCTATCCGGCCAAGACCACCCTGGCCGGGATGGACGCGGCGGAGGAACCGGCAAACCTGGAGCCGGAGCCCGCCTGACGCAGCGGTAGCGGGCGGTTTCATGGCGATGGCGAGCGATCAAGCCCGTTGGTACGGCGGCGACCGCCGCAGCTCCCCCGGTGGGGCGCCGCCCCAGTGCGGTGACGCAGACAATCGGCACCGATTGCCTGCGTCTGAATCGCAGTAGGATCAATGCGGTAGTGCAGCGATTCAGCCGACAAAAGAGTATCTTTTGTCAGCATCGCTGCACCAGTTCACGCGGTGGCCACCCGGTGACCGCGGGAAACAAGGCCGCCTTTGATCGGTCACGATGAATGGTGGCTGGTATGGGGGAATAGAAGCCACCCTTGATCGTGGCCGATCCGGCAGGGCGGGTATCAGGCCAGCACGTCCAGGAACATGCCGCGGCGGTAGCGGGCGGGCAGGCGTAGGATGCCGTTCACCATCAAGGCGGCCAGTTCCCGCGGGTTGGGCCAGCGGTTGCCGGGACGGCCCAGGGGCGGCAGCTTTCCGACCGGCGGCGTTCCCGTGATGGGCGCGCTGCGCCGTCCATCGGGAACCGCATCATCGGGGCGCGCGCCGCCGATCCCGCCGCCATAGCCCCCGGTCGCCCGTGTTTCAACCATCCCGCCGCCCTCACCAATTTGGACAAGTCCGCTTACCGGAACAGCACAGTCACCCGCCGCGAAGGAATATCACTCCCAGGCTTCCACCCCGTCGTGACACACGGCCCTGTTGGGTGCTCAGACCCGGATATCGAGTTTCAGGCCCCGGCTGGCCCGCTGGTCCACCACGCCGGCTTCCGCATCATAGCTGCGTCCGACGAAGGTGGCGGACTGGCCGGGGCGACCCGGATCGGCGCGGCCGACGGGGGCGGGGGCGCGCACGGTCTGTGTTTCCACCGGCCGGGTGATCGTCTGGGCATTGACCGACGCCGACGCCAGCGCCGCATTGCTCTGCGCGTTGGTGTTGAAGGCCGGGGCCGTGGCGGCGGTCGGCGGCGGGAGGGGCGATCCGATCAGCATCGATTCATCATCGCCGAATCCGGCCTCGAGTCAACCGAATCCGGGTGCGACACAAGGGCGGGGATGGGCGCCTCTTTCCCTTGGGGGAGGGGGAGGGGCCCAGGCGGAGCATGGGAGGGCAAGGGGTATTCCAGGGGCGGTGCTCCCGCCCGGTGTGAAAGCCGGTTGTGAAAGCCGGTGATGCCGGACCCCTCACCCTCCCACCCTCCGCTGCGCTGCGGGCGGGCCCCTCCCTCTCCCTGAGGGGGGTTTTCAGGCCGGCCCCCGCCCTCAGAACCGGTAGCTCACCTCCACGATGCCGGGATCGTCCGGGTTGTCGTGCTGGTGGAAGCCGAGTTCGCGGCACAGGCCCAGCATGCTGGTGTTCTCCCGCAGCACCTCGCCGAACACCTCCCGGATGCCGCGGTCGCGGGCATAGGCCAGGATTTCGCGCATCAGCTTGTAGCCCAGGCCCTGGCCCTTCATGTCGCTGCGGACCAGCACGGCGTATTCGGCCCGTTCATTGTCCGGATCGGCGGTGATGCGGACGGTGCCATGGATGGTGTCCACCTCCCGCCCATCCTCCATCACCTCCCGCCTTGCGGCGACCAGGGCCATTTCGCGTTCGTAATCGATCTGGGTCAGGCGGGCGGCCATCTGGTGGGACAGGCGCTTCATGGGCGCGAAGAAGCGCAGGCGCAGATCCTCCATGGCCGTATGGGCGACCATGTCGTGGATCGCCGGTTCATCCTCCGGCCGGATCGGGCGGATCAGGAAGGTACGACCGTCCTTCAGGGTCACCGGATGTTCCAGCCGCTTCGGGTATGCCCGGATGGCCAGGCGGCTGGTCGCCTTGGGCGCCAGCTTGGGCGGGGCCACGCGGATGCGGGCATCAAGCGCCAGCACGCCCGCTTCGTCCGCGAACAGGGGGTTGATGTCCAGCTCCGCGATTTCCGGGAAATCGGCGACCAGCTGGCTGACCTTGATCAGGGCAAGGGCGATGGCGTCCATGTCCGCGGCCGGGCGGTTGCGATAGCCCTGGAGCAGCCGGTGCACCCGGGTCCGCCCCATCATCTCCCGCGCGAGGTTCATGTTCAGGGGCGGCAGGGCCAGCGCCTTGTCGTCCACCACCTCCACCGAGGTGCCGCCCTGGCCGAACAGGATCACCGGCCCGAACAGCACATCATCCACCATGCCGACGATCAGCTCATGAGCGCCGGGGCGATGGGCCATCTCCTGCACCGTGAACCCGTCGATCCGGGCATCGGGCAGGGTGGCGCGGATGCGCTCCAGCATGTTCTCCGCCTCCTGCCAGACCTGGGCGGGGGAGAGGTTCAGGGCCACCCCGCCCATGTCGGATTTGTGCAGGATGTCCGGCGACAGGATCTTAAGCGCAATGCGCCCGCCCAGGCGCTTGGCCGCCCGTTCCGCCTCCGCCGGTGTGGCGGCGACAACGGTGCGCACGGCCGGGATGCCATAGGCGCGCAAGACCTCCTTCGCCTCGAACTCCGACAGCCAGGGCCGCCCCTCCGCCAGGGCCGCCTGGATCAGGCTGCGCGCCGTTTCCCCGTCGGTGTCGAACTGTTCCGGCACGCTGGCCGGGGTTTCCATCAGCTGTTCCTGGCTTTTGCGGTAGCGGACCAGGTGCATGAAGGCGCGCACCGCCTGGTTGGGGGTGGCGTAATCGGGGATGCGGGATTGGGCGAACAGGCGCCGCGCCTCGGCGGCCGCGTATTCCCCCAGCCAGGAGGTCAGCACCGGCGGCCGCTTCACCCCGCCGGCGGGCGGGCGGGATTTTAGGGTGTCCACCACGGCGCGGGCCGCCTCCTCGCTGTCCGCCACGGCAGTGGGGCAGTTCAGCACCAGGATGGCGTCGCAGCCCTTGTCCTCCTGCAAAATTTTCAGTGCGTCGGCATAGCGCTTGCCGGTGGCGTCGCCGATGATGTCCACCGGGTTGCCGTGGCTCCAGGTGGCGGGCAGGACGCCGTTCAGCTTCTCCACCGTCTCCGGCGCCAGCCGGGCCAGCCGCCCGCCGGATGCGATCAGGGCATCGGTGGCCAGCACGCCGATACCGCCGCCATTGGTCAGGATGGCCAGCCGGTCCCCCTCAATCTTCACGCCGGTGGCCAGCGTCTCCACCGCGTCGAACAGCTCATCCAGTTCCGACACGCGCAGCATGCCCGCCCGGCGGAAGGCGGCGTCATAGACATCATCCGCCCCGGCGAGCGCGCCCGTATGGCTGCTGGCGGCCTTCGCCGCCTCCTCGCTGCGGCCGGCCTTGATGACGATCACGGGCTTGGCGCGGGCGGCGGCGCGGGCCGCACTCATGAATTTCCGCGCCTCCGTCACCGCCTCCACATACAGGCAGATGGCACGCACGCCCGGATCCTGGGCCAAGTAATCCAGCAGATCGCCGAAATCCACATCCGCCATGGACCCGAGCGAGATCAGATGGGAAAAGCCGATGCCCTTGGGCGTGGCCCAATCGACGATGCTGGTGACGACAGCACCCGACTGGGCCACCAGGGCGATGTCCCCCTTCAGGGGCGGCACATGCACGAAGCTGGCGTTCAGGCCCTGGGACGGCACCATCACGCCCAGGCAGTTGGGCCCGATCACCCGCAGCAGATGGGGCTTGGCGGCATCCAGCACCTGCTGCTGCAGGGCGCGCCCCTCCTCCCCCAGTTCGGCGAAGCCGGCGGTGATGACGATGGCGGCCCGGGTCCCCCGCTGCCCCAGCTCCGCGATCAGGCCGGGGACCGTGGCGGGCGGGGTGGCGATCACGGCCAGATCCGGGGTGATCGGTAGATCGGCGACGGACGGATAGGCCAGCACGCCCTCGATCGCCCGTTCCTTGGGGTTCACGGGCAGGATCGGCCCGTCGAACCCGGCATTGAACAGGTTGCGCGCCACCACCTGGCCGATGGATCTTTCCCGCCGGCTGGCCCCGATCAGGGCGATGGAGGTCGGCTTCAACAGATGGTCCAGATTGCGGATGGTCATGGCGGTCAAGGCTCCCTTCGCTGACGGAACAGATGGGTCGCCGATCCGTCATGGGCGACAGGGTAGCCGATTGCTGCGCCGCAGCGATGATGTGGGTCAAAACAGAGGGGCGGGGCGGCCGACCGTCATGAAAGGTTCAGGTGATCAATCGGCCACGAAGGCCCTGACATCCTTCACCAACAGGAACAGGTGCATGGGATCGATCGGCGACGGCACGAAATTGAAATGCAGGTAGAAGCGCCGGGCGCCCTCATCCTTGGCATGGACGGCCATGGCGCGAAGCCCCGCGATCTCCGCGGCCTGGATCGTCCGCAGCATGGCATCCTTCAACAGGCCCGCACCCAGGCCCTTGCCTTGCCACCCCAGATCGACGGCAAGCCGTGCCAGCACCATCAGCGGCACGGGGTGCTGCGGCAAGCCTTTGCGGATACGCTCGGGTGCATTGTCGGGGTCGATGGCCCCGAAGGTGAGCGTGTGGTACCCGACGACGTGCCGCCCGGAAAGGGCGACATAGGTTCTGGACGATCCGGAGAGCTGGGCTGACAGGGCGTAGCGGACCAAAAAGCGGTTCAAGGGCTCGACAGCGCAGTCGAAAGTCTCAACCGGGTGGTCGCGGGTCAGCCTTTCGATGACAAGCCCGCCACGCCGGGGCACGCTGGTCACTCCCCGTCATCCTCGAACACGCTTTTCGTCCTCAGCAGCCGCTCCATGCGGGGCATCGGCCGCGGCGGTGCATCCAGGGCGTTCTGGAATGCCTCCCACTGCTCGGGCGACAGGGTGAAATAGCGCCGGTCGGGCAGGCTCTCCTCCGCCCGGGCCATCGCGCTCTCCAGCACGAAATCGCTGACCGACCGCCCCGTGGCGGCAGCAGCCATCTGCAAGGTCCGCTTGGCATCCGCCGACAGACGGAGATCGAGCTTTTCCGATTTGGCCGTGGCCATCGATACGCCCCATGTCAAGACAATGTCCTGACATTGTGCCTGTATCCCGGCCAAGTCAATCAAAAGCTTCACGGCCCCAAACAGAAACGGGGCCCACCGACAGGGGCCCCGTTCCACATCTGCGATGGGCGCTAGGGGATCACCCCGCCGCACCGTCCTTTTCCTTCGCGCGCTCGAAGGCCTCGGTGATCAGCTTCGCGGCTTCGTCCGCCTCGCCCCAGCGGACGATGCGGGTCCACTTGCCGTGCTCCAGATCCTTGTAGTGCTCGAAGAAGTGGGCGATCTGCTCCACCAGGATGGAGGGGAGCTGACGGTAGCTGGCGATGTTGGAATAGAAGGGGTGCAGCTTGTCCACCGGGACGGCCAGCACCTTCTCATCCACGCCGGCGTCATCCTCCATGATCAGCACGCCGATGGGGCGGGAGCGCAGGACCACGCCCGGGACCACCGGGGTGGTGCCGACCACCATCACGTCCATCGGATCGCCGTCCAGCGCCAGGGTATGCGGCACGAAACCGTAATTGGCGGGGTAGAACATGGCGGTATGCAGGAAGCGGTCGACGAACAGGGCGCCGCTGTCCTTGTCCAGCTCGTACTTGACGGGCTGGCCGCCCTGGGGGATCTCGATGACGACGTTGATGTCCCACGGCAGGTTCTTGCCCGGTGGGATCTTGGTGATGTCCATGGCTCAGCCTTCTTGTTGCTGGCAAAGTGGCGGCCCGGTCCGGGACGATCCGCGGCTACCGGGCGACAGACGCTGTCGCGACGAGTCTACGCGAGTGCACCTGCGAAATGAAGTCACCCGAGGGAGAGGCCCCCGCGAAAATGCGCCGCAGCAGCCATGCGGGGAACGGCCGCGCCGTCAGGGCGGCGGTCCCGCTTGTGCTTTTGCTGCTGACGCTGGTCCTGCCGGCCCAGGCGGAGCCGACGGCGACAGGCCAGGCGGAACCGGCACCCACCGACCTGATCGACCATTCCGGCATCGCCATGCATGGCGACCCGGCCCTGCCCCCCGGTTTCGCCCATTTCCCCTATACCAATCCCGAAGCACCCCAGGGCGGGCAGCGGCGGGAGAGCATGACCGGCACCTTCGACAGCCTGAACCCCTATGCCCTGCGCGGCAAGACGCATCCCTATCTGTTCGCCCTGTCCCATATCAGCCTGCTGGCACGCAA
>JBJOKR010000088.1:0-18165 GCA_046045995.1 Pseudomonadota bacterium
TTCCTGCCTGGTGCAGGCGGGGCTGGCACCGGGGCAGGTGGATACGGTCTTCCTCACCGGCGGCACCACCCTGCTGCCCGCCGTGCGTCAGGCGGTCACCGCCGCCCTTCCCGACGCGCGCGTGGTGGAGGGCGACCGCTTCGGCGCCGTCGGCCTGGGCCTCGCCATCGAGGCCCAGCGCCGCTACGGCTGACGGGGCAGGGGTGGGGCGGGACAGGGCCGGGGCGGGACAGGGCCGGGCCTGGGGCGGACGCCGCTCACCCGGCGCCGCGGTAGCTGCGGGAATCCGTGGCGCCGTGCTGGTCCGCCGGCACCTCGATCCAGGGCAGGGGTGGTTCCTTCTCCCCGCCGTTCAGCCGCTCGCACACCCGGACCGCTGCCGCCTCCCCCGCGGGCACGGGGCACCAGCGGCCCTTCTGCCGGTCATGGATGCCCCAATGTTCCGACAGGCGGGGGAAGCGGGTGACGATATAGGCCATGGCAGGGATACTCCGGTGACGGTCGGCGGGGGGCGCGGCTGCGGACGGCCCGGCCCCGCGGGGGGCGGAAGCCGCCGGGTCGCGGCCCGTCCCTGCTGGATCGCCGTGGCGGGAAGGGGGACAGGCGGGGGGAACGCATCCGCCCACCCCTCTGTTCCTGGACACCGGTGCCGGTCGTCCCGCGGGCAGTTACCGGGACAAGCAATCCCGCCCGCCGGATCGGGGCGGGGCCGGCATTCAAATCGCAGGGGAGTGGGAGAGGTGGTGACCCCGGCAGGACTCGAACCTGCTGCCTCAAGTTTAGGAAACTCGCGCTCTATCCTGATGAGCTACGGGGCCACGCGGGGGGAATTTAGCGGCACGGGGGTGGGTTTCCAACCCGTTTCTTGGAGCCAGCCCTTTGGCGCCATGTGTGGGGGCGCAGGGGACCGGGAGTGGATTGAGCAGCGGGGGCGGATCGGGTAGGCTGGAAAAACGAACGCTCGTGCGGTCCGGCTGCTGCCCACCCGCGGCCGCCATTCAAGGCGGGACGACCGGGCCGCTTGTCGGGCCGGCGCCCTGGAACACACCGCACCCAAACCAACAGAACGCGCCCGGTCCACCAACAATCCGGCCGCGCGACACATCAGGAGGACGCAGCCCATGACCGCATTCACCCCCGGCGGCAGCCTGAACGGCAAGACCCTGTTCATCACCGGTGCCTCCCGCGGGATCGGCAAGGCGATCGCCCTGCGCGCCGCCGCCGATGGTGCCAATGTCGTCATCGCCGCCAAGACGGCGGAGGCCCATCCCAAGCTGGAGGGGACGATCTTCTCCGCCGCGGCGGAGATCGAGGCGGCGGGGGGCAAGGCGCTCGCCCTGCAGGTGGACATCCGGGAGGAGGCGCAGATCGCGCAAGCCGTGGCGACGACGGTGGAAACCTTCGGCGGCATCGACATCCTGGTGAACAATGCCAGCGCCATCCAGCTGACCGGCACGCTGGACACGGCGATGAAGCGCTACGACCTGATGCACCAGGTCAATGCCCGCGGCACCTTCGCCTGCTCCCAGGCCTGCCTGCCCCATCTGCTGAAAGCGGCGAACCCGCATATCCTGACCCTGTCGCCGCCCCTGAACATGGCCGCCCACTGGTTCAAGAACCATGTGGCCTACACCATGGCCAAGTATGGCATGAGCATGTGCGTGCTGGGCATGGCGGAGGAATTCCGGAAAAAGGGGGTGGGGGTGAACGCGCTCTGGCCCCGCACGGCCATCGCCACCGCCGCGATGCGCATGCTGGGCGGGGGGGAAATCCCGAAGGGCTGCCGCACCACCGACATCATGGCCGATGCCGCCCACCTGATCCTGACCGCCCCGGCGCGGGAGGTGACGGGCAACTTCTTCATCGATGACGAGGTGCTGGCCGCCGTCGGCATCACCGACCTGGACAAATACGCCCTGGTCCCGGGAGAGGCGCTGATGCCCGATTTCTTCCTGGATTGAGGGCGGCTGTCGGCCGGAACAGGGCGGAACATCGTAAAGATCGACCGCCCTGACCTTTTGCACCTGGAAGGACGCTCCGGCGACCATGGTACTGTCCCCATGGTCACACCGCCGCAGGGTTTCCGGTGCAGAACCTATCGTCCGAGATCTCGACCATCACCATGGTCGCCGGCAGCGATCCGCTGCTGGACGCAGCCACCCTTTCCGATCTGGAACGGACGCTGGGGCGTGCTGTCGTCTCTGACATGCTGTCCCTTGTGCCCCGGTCGGTGTCGGATGAGCTGGAACGCCTGGACGCCGCCCTGGCCAAGGGCGATCTGGAAAGCGCGCGGCGCCATATCCATACCCTGAAGGGGTTCTGCGGGAACCTTGGCCTGTGCCGCCTGTCCCGCGCTGCCCTGCGTCTGGAGCGGCACCTGAAGGAATTCCCCCGTACGGCCCCCCATGCCCGTGAACTGGCGGCCCGGGTCCGTGAGGTCGGCCGCGAAACCATGGACGCCCTGTCCCATCGGTATTGAGACTGATCGCGGTTCGCGAATCGGGGTCGCCGCGATGTGGTGAACGCGTTGGCCGGGTGCGGGCCGGGGCGGGGCTGTTGCCCTGGGCCTTCCGGTCGGATACACCCTGGCGGGCCGATCGCGGCGAACCGGAGCCCCGCCATGCCGTCCACCGCCATGCCGTCCACCGCCATGCCGCCCACCGCCATGCCGCCCACTTCTCCGGCCGCCGCACCCGCTCCTTCCGGGATCCGCACCCGGCCGCGGCCCTGCCCCGTCTGCGGGTCGGTGAACGCGGCGACCCCGCCCGGGCGTTACAGCCGGGATGGATGGGCCGTCATCGACTGCGACACCTGTGGCTTCGTCCACCTGCGCGATGTGCCGGAGACCGTGGAACTGGAGGAGACCCTGGCCTGGGAGAAGACCTATGCGGCGGAGGCGGTGCGGCGCAAGCGCACCCAGCCGGTGCTGCAATGGCTGGACGCCAAGACCCGCTGGCGCCTGCACATCCTGCCGCGGGTGGAAGGGGTGGACATCCTGAACCGGCGGGCCGCCAGCGGCCCCGCCCTGGACCTGGGCTGCGGCGGCGGGGGCAACCTGATGAAATTCGCCGACCGCTTCATCCCCTATGGGGTGGAGGTGTCGAAGCACCTGGCGGCGGAGGCGGACGGCAAGGCCCGGGCCCGCGGTGGCCATGTGGTCCAGGCATCATCGGCGGAGGGACTGACCCGCTTCCCGGAACGGTTCTTCACCGCCGCCCTGCTGCGGTCCTACCTGGAGCATGACTGGCAAGCGCGCGAGGTGCTGCACGCGCTGGCCGGCCGCATGGCCCCGGGCGGGCTGGTGGCGGTGAAGGTGCCGAACTATGGCTGCCTGAACCGCAAGGTGATGGGGGCGAACTGGTGCGGGTTCCGGCTGCCCGACCATGTGAACTATTTCGATCCGCCCTCCCTCACCCGGCTGGCGGAGGAGGCGGGGTTCACCGTCAGCCTGCCGCTGATGCGCCGGCTGCCCACCGACGACAACATGCTGACCATCCTGACCCGGCCCGGCTGACGGGGGCCGGGGCTACCCCGCCGTCGCCGGTGGGTGCCGTTCGGCGCCAGGGTTGCTCACCACGGGGGCACGGGGGCACGGGGGCATGGGGTTTCTCGGGGATTTCCGTGCCGGGGGACGGGCCGGCTTTCAACACGGCTCACCAAGGGACCCCGGCCCCCCGGTGACAGCCTGTGTGACCCGTGCCCCCTGGGAAACCGGGCAGCCGACAGGCACGCCGCACTGTCGAAAAGCCTCAGGGGTTGGTGACGACCGTGGCCGCTCCGGTCTTGGTGACCCGGGCTTCGCCTTCGATGTTGGGCATGACGACGGTCGATGCGCCGCCGGCCTGGATCCGGGGGTTCACGGCGGTGGCGTTGAACACCAGTTCGCCGTCGCCGGTCAGGGCGACGGTCACATCCTCCGACCGGCCGGTGCCGATGGTGACCGTGCCGGTGCCGGGGAAGGTCACGCGCACCGGCCCATCCATCACGCCGACGCGGACATCGGTGGACCCGGGCGCGTTCACCGCCAGGTCGCGAACCTTGCCCACGGTCACGTCGGTCGTTCCGGGCAGGTCCAGGGACAGGGCCCGGGCTTCGCCGATCCGGGCATCCACATTCCCCAGAATGGACAGGTTCAACTGCTCCGCCACCCGGCCGATGCTGATGTCGCCGCTACCGAAATGGCGGATGGTGCCGCCTTCCAGACGGGCCGCGATCAGATCGCCCTGCTGCATCTCCGCCTCCAGCATGCCGTCCCAGCCATCATCCAGGCGGACATCGCCCTGGAAGCCGCGCAGGGTCAGCGGCACCGTGTCCGGCATCTCCAGCACGATGGTGGGCATGGTCCCGCCATGGTCGCCGCGGATGCGCAGCACCCCATCCTCCAGCACCGGGCGCAGGCCCGCCGCCCCTTCATCCACCAGCACCCGCACCTTGCCCGCCTCGCCACCGCGGACGATCAGCTCCCCCTGGATCTGGGTCAGCTCCACCCCGGCGGTGGCGGTGAACCAGGCATCCAGGGTATCGGCGGCGGCCACCCGGGCCTCCGCCGCGTCGCGCGCGGATTCCGCCATGCGCTGGGCCGCCTCGATCTCGGCGCGGTGCGCCTCCACCTCCGCCCGGGCCTCCTCCACCGCGGCCATCACCTCCCGCCGGATCGCCTCCGCATCCACCTCCACATGGAAGCCGTGGCCGGGGGCTTCGGGGGCGTGCGGCGGCGCGGGCGGGGCCGGCGGGTCCATGAAGGAGACCGAGACGGACGCCGAGCGATCGCCGCCGCTGGAGACCAGCCCCGCCACCACCATCACTCCACACAGGGCAATCGCCAGGATCCCGCCCGCCGGAACACCGGGTTTCAGGCGGGGGCGGTCCATTTCCACCCGGTCAAAGCGGGACGGGGGCCGGGCATCCATCCCGGCGGCATCGGTGCTGGCGTTCATGGAACGGGTCCTGCGGGTCGTCACTGTCCTGTTCCCCATATTGCCCGGGCCGACGGCTGTGTCGCCCGGATTGACCATTCCGTTACAAAAGTCATCGGCCCGTTACGCGAAGACCCGCTGGGCGGAGGGTGCAGCCGTCGGATACGGGGACCGGCACCAGGATGCTACGCTCCGGGGGCGGTTGTGAAGCAGGCATTATCACAGCGGCGGTAGGGTCATACCAACGATCGGAAATCCTTCTCCTGACGCGGATGATCGGGGACGGACAATGGAAAGGGGCCGCCCCGATGGAGCGGCCCCCTTTTGCCCGGCCGGGAAGGCCGGTTCCTTTCCACCCCGAGAGGGGCTGGTATCAGTTTCCGCCGCTGCCGGTCCGGCTGTCGGTGGACGTGGCCGGCGCGGTCGGGTCCGACGGCTTGGACGGACGGGGCTGGCCGGACGTGGAGGACGTGCCGGTGTCGGACATGCCGGAGGAGCTGCCCGAACCGCTGCTGCCCGAACCGCTGCTGCCCGAACCGATGCTGCCCGGCGTGCTGCTGCCGGAGGTGCCGCCGGTGGCGGAGCCGCCGCCCAGCCCCACTTCGGAGTCCATGTCCACACCCAGGGCGGAGACGGTTTCCGACGTCAGCTCACCCGTGGCGTCCAACCCTTCGCCCTGCTGGAAGCTGCGCAGGGCGTCCTTGGTGTTCGGACCCCAGACCCCGTCGGCCTGGATCTGCTGCCCCTGATCGGACAGGGCCTGCTGGATCTGGCGCACCTGATCGGCGGTCACCGGCTGGCCATTGAAGGACGGCGCCTGGGCCTCGGCGGCGGAAGCGGACCCGCTGCCGCCCGTGCCGGTGCTGCTATCCGTGCTGCCGGTCCCGCCCATGGAGGAGCCGCCGGCGGACGTGCCGGTGGACCCGGTCGAGCCGCTGGACCCGGACGAGCCGGTGCCGCCCATGGTGTCCGTGGCGGAGCCGGTGCTGCCGGTCGTGGGCGTGCCGGCGCGGGAGCCGGAGGTCTGGCCCGGCATGCCGGTGCTGCTGCTGCCGGTGCTGCTGCTGCCCGACCCCATGGTGTCGCTGGAGGAGCCCGTACCGGTGGTGGAGCCCGTCGTGGATCCGGACGTCGAACCGGGGCTGCTGCCGGTCGAACCACCGGTCGAGCCGCCGGAGGACTGGGCCAGCGCACCGCCGGCGAACAGGGCGGCGGCGGCGATGGTCGTGACGAGAAGCTTCGACTTCATGATGGTCCTTCCTTCGTTCTCAAGGCCGGCGTTGTCCGGGCATGCCGGTCACCGACCCGCTGGTCGCACCGCGTTGCGCGGTTCATGTCCTAGAACAGGGAGGTCCTCCGATCCTCGCGCCGGTGCCCGCGATCGGGATGTGACCTTTTCGGGCACTGCCGTCCGCCCCGATCCGGGCACCCCGATCCGGGCGCTCCGATCCTGTCCGCATTGCATTTCCGTTACGTTCCGGGTCCGTTCGGAATCGGCCGCAGCGACTCGAAAACCTGGGGATCGAGTCGGCGCGTCGGGCCCCGAGTCGCTCCGATTCGGCCCGAGTCGCTGTCGTTTTTGGATCATATAAGGAATGAAACCAGAACAATAAGGGATCGACCTGGAATCTCCCCGCTTTCCGGTACGCCGCTTTCCGGATGGACGGCGCGGGTGCAGCACCTATACTCCGCCCGCCATGAAGCCACCCGATCCCGCCTCCCGTCCCCCGGCACAGGGCCACTCCGGGCAAGGTCTGTCCCTCTCCGGCCGGACCGCGCCGCGCCTGCTGCTGCCGCCGGCCCCGGCGTTGGTGGTGGGCGCCCGGATGGCGACCCTGGTCACCCCCGACGGGGAGGTGGAGGTGCTGTCGCCCGAGGCGGCGGCGCGGCGCCTGCGCGACGATCCGCCGATCCTGTGCCATGCCCGGGCCGTGGCCCGGCGGCTGCGCACCGATCCCTTCCGCGCCTATGACGTGCTGGAGCTGTTCGCCTTCGTCCGGCCCGCCCGGTTCTGCCTGCCCACGGCCAAGGGGCTGGCGGCGGTGCTGGGCCTGGACCCGCCCACCGATCCGGAGGGGCAGGCGATCACCCTGGTGGATGCCGCCCGCGCGCTTCTGACGGAGCTGATGGACCCGCACCGGGTGGAGCGGTCGGATGCGGCGGGCATCGGCTTCGCCATGGGCCGGGCCGGCTGGGGCTGGGGCCCGGCGGTGCTGGCAGCCTTGGGCCGCCCCGACGGGGGGCCCGAGGGGAGGGAACCGGGGGACAGCCGCCGGCCCCTGATGGTCTGGGCCCAGATGAAGGAATGGCAGGCCGACGCGCCGGAAGCCCCACCGGGCCAGGTGCCCGTGGAACCGACGGAGGCGCGGCGCCGCCTGGCCGAACTGGTGGCCACCGGCCAGCACGCGGAGCCGCGGCCCCAGCAGTCGGACTATGCCAGCGCCTGTTCCACCGCCTTCACCCCCCGGGAATCCCAAGGTGCGCCTAACCTGGTCCTGGCGGAAGCGGGGACCGGGGTGGGCAAGACCCTGGGCTACCTTGCCCCCGCCACCTTGTGGGCGGAAAAGAACAAGGGCCCGGTCTGGATTTCCACCTATACCCGCCAGCTGCAAAGCCAGATCGACAAGGAGCTGGACCGGCTTCACCCCGATCCGGACAAGAAGTCCCGGCGGGTGGTGATCCGCAAGGGGCGGGAGAATTACCTCTGCCTGCTGAACCTGGAGGAGGCGGTGGGCATCGCCCAGACCCAGCCCACCTTCATGCCCGCCGTCGGGCTGATGGCCCGCTGGGCGGCGGTGACCCGGGACGGCGACATGCAGGGGGGCGATTTCCCCGGTTGGCTGGTGGATATCCTGGGCATCGGGCGGACCCTGGGCCTGGCCGACCGGCGGGGGGAATGCATCTTCTCCGCCTGCGCCCATTACCAGAAATGCTTCATCGAGAAATCGGTCCGCCGGGCGCGCAAGGCCGATATCGTCGTCGCCAACCATGCCCTGGTGATGATCCAGGCGGCCATCGGCGGCGGCGATGATGCCTATGTGCCCACCCGCTTCGTCTTCGATGAGGGGCACCATGTCTTCGACGCGGCGGACGCCGCCTTCGCCGGGCACCTGACCGCCTATGAAACCCATGAGCTGCGCCGCTGGCTGGTGGGGGCGGAGGTGCAGGGGCGCAGCCGGGCCCGCGGTCTGAAACGCCGGGTGGAGGATCTGGTGGGCGGGGACGGGGACGCCATGGACCTGCTGGACGCCATCGTCCAGGCGGCCCGGGCCCTTCCCGCCGATGCCTGGTCCCAGCGCATCGGCGGCGGCATGGTCCAGGGCCCGACGGAGGCGTTCCTGGCCCGGGTGCGCGAGCAGGTCTATGCCCGCGCCCACGGGCCCGACAACCCCTACAGCCTGGAGACGGAGACACGGCCCCCCGTGGACGGGCTGCTGGAGGCGGCGGCCACCCTGGACGTGGCGCTGAAGGCGCTGGCCTATCCCATGGAGAAGCTGGCCCAGCGCCTGGACGCCATCCTGGATGAGGAGGCGGAGGAGATGGAGAGCGAGACAAGGCGGCGGCTGGACAGCATCTCCCGCTCCATCAAGCGCCGCGCCCAGGCGGAGGTGGGCGCCTGGCGCCAGATGCTGGCCGCGTTGCAGGAGGAGACCCCGCCCCAGTATGTGGATTGGTTCGGGGTGGAGCGGGACCAGGGCCGGGATGTGGATGTGGGCATGTACCGCCACTGGGTGGACCCGACCGTGCCCTTCGCCGCCACCGTCGGCGCCCAGGCCCATGGCATGGTCATCACGTCGGCCACCCTGACCGACGGGACCGGCAATCCCACCGCCGACTGGTACGCCGCGTCCATGCGTACCGGGGCCATCCACCTGCCGCGCCCGCCCCTGCGCGCCGCCGTGCCCAGCCCCTTCGACCATGCGGCCCAGACCCGGGTGCTGGTGGTGAACGACGTGCGCAAGGACGATCTGCGCCAAGTGGCGGCCGCCTATCGGGAGCTGTTCCTGGCGGCGGGCGGCGGGGCCATCGGCCTGTTCACCGCGGTCCAGCGTCTGCGCGCCGTGCATGAGCATATCGCCCCCGCCCTGGAACAGGCGGGCCTGCCCCTATTGGCCCAGCACCTGGACGGGATGGATGTCTCCACCCTGGTGGATATCTTCCGGGGCGAACAGAACGCCTGCTTGCTGGGCACCGATGCCGTGCGCGACGGGGTGGACGTGCCGGGCCGGGCCCTGCGCCTGATCGTCTTCGACCGGGTGCCCTGGCCCCGGCCGGACATCCTGCACCGGGCGCGCCGGACCCATTTCGACCAGATCGCCGGCGGCCGGCGCTATGACGACATGATCACCCGCCTGCGCCTGCGCCAGGCCTTCGGCCGGCTGATCCGCCGGGCCGACGATGTGGGTGTCTTCGTCCTGCTGGACCCGATGATGCCGTCCCGCCTTAAGGGCGCCTTCCCGGAGGGGGTGGAGGTGCAGAAGGTCGGCCTGGCCGAGGCCATCCGCACCACCCGGGAATTCCTGGCGCCGTGACGCCTTCGGTCGGACATGGGCAAGGCCCTTGGCCCCACGGGCAGGTCGCAGCGGCGCGCGGGATGCCAGTGGCCGGACTGAACCCGACGCCATGTCCAGGATCATCAAGGTCCCGACCGCATCCAAGGTGGCGTCCACACAAGGCCAGCGGCGTCGGGGGAAAGTCTGCTTCACGCGCAGGGTTTCCTGTGACACTGGCAGGGCACGCGCACGCTGCCTGAAACATATTGGGGTACATTGTCCGAAAGGGCTGTAACAACGGCCGCCGTTAACTGGTGCGTTAACGATTGGCCGGTCAGGCTCCCTCCCGTTCGCGGGCCGACGATCATTCGCCGGCCCATTCGCGCAGGAGCCAGCGACGGATCCCCCTGGATCCGCGGAAACGGGACCGACCCATGACCAAGCCACGCGTTTTCATCTCGACCGATATCGGCGGCAGCGACAAGGACGATGACCAGTCCCTGGTCCACCTTCTCCTCTATGCCGACAAACTCCAGATCGAGGGGCTTGTCTCCTCCCCCCCGCCCCATGGTGGGCGGGCCAAGGACATCCTGGAGGTGATCGATGTCTATGCGCGCGACTATCCCGCCCTGTCGGCCAAGCTTGGTGGATTCCCAAGCCCCTCCTACCTGAAATCGGTGACGCACCAGGGATCGCTCAATCCCCAGCCCGCCGCCGGGTACAGCAGTTCCACCGCCGGCTCGCGGGCGATCGTGGAAGCGGCGCGTGACGGTTCCACCGCCGATCCGCTTTACATCCTGGCCTGGGGGCCGCTGACCGACGTGGCGCAGGCCCTGCGCGATGCGCCGGACATCGTGGACAAGGTGCGCCTGATCTCCATCGGGGCCACCAACACCACCTTCGATCCAGCGGCCCGCAATTATATCCACAAGAACATGGATGCGGGCGAACCCTTCCATAAGCTCTGGTGGATCGAGAACAACTCCACCTTCCGCGGCATGTATGTCTCCGGCAGCGGGGCCAACGACCCCGGCATCCACAAGGCCTGGATCGACGCGAATGCCCGCGGCCATGGGGCGCTGGGCGATTACTTCGTGAAGATGACCACCGACCTGTACGGACCCGGCAGTGTGGACGGGCTGAAAATGGGGGATACCCCCTCGCTGCTCTATCTCCTGGACCGGGTGGACAACAACAATCCGGGGGCGGACAGTTGGGGGGGCGATTTCGTCCAGAACGGCCGCGCGCCGAATTACTGGACCGACAGCACCGCCGGGGCCGACCGGCTGGGCAGCTATAATGGCGCCAAGACGGTCTATGAGCACCGCAACGCCTATCTGTCCGATTTCGCGGCCCGGCTGGATCTGGTGAAGGCGGGGGGAGCGGCTCCCAGCCCCAGCCCCAGCCCCAGCCCGGACACATCCGCCCCCCCGGTGAAGCCCGCCCCGTCGCCAACGCCCGGCCCTGGCGCGGTGATCCGACCGGGACTGACCGAGGCGGAGGCGATGACCCTGTCCGGCGGCTATGCCCGGGAGGGGAACGGCGATGCCTCCGGCGACAGTTGGATCAAGGTGACCGGCACCGGCACGGCCGCCGCCCGGTTCGACGGTGCGGCCGGGACCTATACCCTGACCAGCGGGTTCATGAATGAGAATGACGGGGCGTCCACCGTTTCGGTCCAGGTCAACGGGACCCGCGTCGGGGGTTGGACCGGCACCGGCGGCACCGGGGCGGTGGAGGCGAAATCCGTCACCCTGTCCCTGAAGCCGGGCGATGTGGTCAGCCTGACCGGCACCCAGCAGGGATGGGAACACGCGCGTATCGACTGGCTGAAGTTGAACCCCGCGGATGGCGGCGCCCCGGCGCCAAGCCCCGCCCCGGGCCCGTCACCGGCTCCGGCCCCTGCTCCTTCCCCTGCCCCTTCCGGCGGCGCCAAGGTGCAGGTCGGCCTGACGGAGGCGGAAAGCCTGTCCCTGTCCGGCGGTTATGCCCGGGAAACGCATACCGCCGCCTCCGGCGGCAGCTGGCTGAAGGCGACGGGGACCGGCACCGCCGCGGGCAGCTTCAACGGGCCCTCGGGCGGCTATAGCCTGTCCCTGCGGTATCTGGATGAAAATGACGGGCAATCGACCTTCACCGTGCTGGTGAACGGGTCGAAAGTGGGGGGGTGGACCACGTCCGCCGCCGCCACCACCACGACCACCACCCGGTCGCTGCCGGTGACGCTGAAAACGGGGGATGTCATCGCCGTCAGCGGCCGCCAGGACGGGGGGGAGCATGCGCGGTTGGACTGGATCCGCCTGGACCCCACGGGTGCTGCCCCGGTGACGTCAAACCCCACCCCCACCCCCGCCCCGGGCGGCGGCCTGGCCAAGGCCGATTTCGATGCCTTCGCCTTCGCCGGCCAGTCCAACGCGGCCGGGCATTTCTACCGCCGCGGTGGCGATGCCTCCGGCAGCGGTCTCGGCAACGACATCTTCGAACGGGCCCTGGGGGCGGAGCTGGGCGGATCGGTCAGCGCCATCAACGCCGCCACATCCGGCAGTGCCAGCAATGAACGGGTCGATTCCGGGAACTACTGGTGGAACCTGGGCCAGAACAAGCCGGGCCCGGCCCTGCTGGACGCGGTCAGCCGGATCAAGGCGGGTCTGGCCGGGGGCAAGGATCTGGACGGTCTGATCTGGGCGCAGGGGGAGGATGAGGCCCAGGCCATCCGGGACGATTTCTCCAACGCCTCCCGTGTCCTGGCCGACATGACCACCGCCACCACCAAGGTTTTCGCCCATCTGCGCGGCCAGTTCGGCCGGGACCTGCCCATCTTCATCCAGGAACTGGGTGAATTCCCCCAGGACGGGGCGTGGCTGGACGGGCCGGTGGGGGCACTGGACCGGGTGCGCGCGGCCCAGCAGAAGATCATCGACGCCGACCCCCTGGTCTTCCTCGGCGCCGATACGGCAGGACGGCGCCACCTGGACGGCATCCACTTCACCAACGACGCCTATGGCCGCATCGCCACCGACCTGGCCGACACCGTCGCCCTGACCCTGGTCGGCATCGCCGACGGGGGGTTCTGAGCGGGGGAAGGTGCCTTGACCGGCCCCGTTTCCCTGTTCGGGGTAGACAGTTCACCACGGGGACACGGGGTAGCACGGGGTCGCACGGTGGGGCCTTGGTGATTGAGGCGGCATGATGATTGGACACCAAGGTCACCAAGGTCACCAAGGGGCCCGTGAATGGCGGTGGTGCTATTGATCGGGTTAAAAGCGTGTTTTGAAATACCTTTTCACCACGGCGGCGCGGCGGTCACGGCGTTCCACAACGGTTGCCGAGGACCACCTTGGTGATCTTGGTGACCTTGGTGTCCACCCCGCGCGAAGCGCACCAACCCCTATCGCCTTCGGCGCTCTCTTCATTGCCCGAGGCGCCGGACGGAGCAGGAAGTACCACCGCCCTCCCGCCCCACCGCGCTGTGAACACCGGCCCTTCCCCCTTCACCGGAATCCCCGTGCCCCCGTGGTGAAAGCGACCGCTCCGCAGGGATCAGATCCGCCCCCCGCGATAGGATGCCACCGCCGCCTGCTGCATGGATTTGACGACGGAGAAGGCGTCCTTCAGGTGGCCGCGTTCGAAGGGGGACAATTCGTCGGGGGTCAGGAAGTTGTCGGCCTTGCGGCCCGCCCGCATGAGCCGGACCTGGTGGCGCAGGCGGACCAGGGCCAGGAATTCCAGGGCGTCCAGCAGGTCGCGGGCGCCGTCCGGGCTGACCACCCCGCCGGCGGCGGCCTGTTCGATCCGGTCATGGCTGTTCACCGGGGCCAGCCCGCCGTCCAGGGCATAGACCCGGGCCAGATCCACGATGGGGGCGATGCCGGTCATCTTCAGGTCCAGCGTCCGGTCATGCTCCCCGCCGGAAATCAGGACCAGGTTGCGGAAGATGCCAAGCGGCGGCTGGTGGGTCAGGGCATTGCCCACCAGATGGCCCAGGAACAGGCGGCTGCCCTTGGCCTGGCGCAGCACCGCCTCCTGCAGTGTGTCGAACAGGGCGGTCGCCCCCACCACCGGCCGCATGTCGAAGAAGACGGAGGCGTACATCAGCGCCTCCGGCTCCGGCTGGTGGATCCAGCCGGCGAAGGTCCGCCGCCACTCGCCCACGGTCATGCGCCAGCGCGGCGTCTTGGCCATGATCCCGCCGGGGCAGTGGACATAGCCCGCCACGTCCAGCCCATCGCAGACGAAATTGGCGAAGCGCTCGAACCACTCCCCATGGCGGGCGGGGTCGAAGGCATCGTCGATCAGCAGGCAATTGTCCTGGTCGGACCGGGCCGTCTGCTCATTCCGGCCCTGGGACCCGGCGGCCAGCCAGACATAGGGCACCGGGGCCGGTCCCAGCGCCTCCTCCCCCAGTTGGATCAGGCGCTGGGTCGCCGCATCGGACAGCGCGCTGACCGCATGGCCGATGGAATAGGCGGATGCGCCGCCCTCCACCAGTTCGTTCACCATGTCGGGCACGGCGCGCAGGGCATCGGCGATGCCGTGGGGATCGTCCCGCTGCATCACGTCGCCGGCCAGATAGACCAGGGAGCGCGAGCGGGGGCGCAGCAGGTCCGTCGCCGTCACCACGCCCACGGCCCGCCCGCCCCGCACCACCGGCAGGTGGTGGATGGAATGGCGGGACATCAGCAGCATCGCCTCGAACAGCCAGGCGCCTGCATCGATGCTGCGCGGATCGGGGGTCATCACCGCCTCCACCCGCTCCTCCGGCGATCGGCCGGCGGCGATCACCCGGCAGCGCAGGTCCCGGTCGGTCAGGATGCCGCAAAGCCGCCCCTCCACCACCACCGGCAGGCAGGAGATGCGATGCTCCGACATCAGCACCGCCGCCTCCCGGATGGTGGCGTCCCTGCCGATGGTGACGGGGTCGCGCTTCAGCAGGTCGGCCACCCGCTGGCCGCTCAGGCCCCAGCGGTCCTGCACCGGCCCGGCCTTGGCCCCGCGCAGCCGGTCGCCCCCCTGGGGCGCGAAGAAGTAGGCGAAGGACGGATGCTCAGCCCGCAGCCGCTCGAACTCCGCCCGCGGCAGCAGATACAGCACCGTATCCTCCAGGGCGGTGATGCGGTTGACGGCGATGCCGCCCGCCAGCAGGGCGCGCAGGCCGGCCGCATCCCCCTCCGCCAGCCGGGCCAGCAGGTGCCCCTCCGGCGACCGTGTCTCCAGGGCACCGGTGCGGACCAGGCTCAACGCCTCCACCCGCTCTCCCGGCCGCATCAGCACGGCGCCGGCGGCCAGGGCGCCCTGGCCCATCACGGTGGACAGGTGGTGCCGCTCCCCCTCCGGCAGAAGGGCGAAGGGGGCGGTCGCCGCCAGGAAGGCCGCGACCTCCTCCGCCACCGCCGGGACCACCCCCATCGCCTCAACCGACTGCGACAGCATCCACCATTCTCCCCGATCATTAGCCCCGATCATTAGCCCCGATCATTAGCCCCGGTCATTGGCCCCGGATTTGGGCCTCCCGAAACGGAAACGGGCGGGGCTCCCTTTGCCGGAGGTCCCGCCCGCATCCTTTCCCGCCGCGATCACCCGGTCAATGGGCGTGGGCGCCCGTGGCCCCCAGGCCGGTTTCGGAGCGCACATATTGCGCATCGAACAGCGCCTTTTCCGCCCCTGCCGCCTTGGACGCATCCAGGCGGGACACCAGCCAGATGCTGAAGAAGGCGATGGTCATGGAGAACAGGGCCGGGTTGTCATAGGGGAACAGCGCCTTCTCGAAGCCGAAGGTGGTGACCCAGACGGCCTTGCTCAGCAGCACCATGCCGACTGCGCTGACTAGGCCCAGGAAGCCGCCCACCAGTGCGCCGCGGGTGGTTGTGCCCTTCCAGAAGATGGACATGACCAGGACTGGGAAATTGGTGCTGGCCGCCACGGAGAAGGCAAGGCCGACCATGAACGCGATGTTCTGCTTTTCGAACACATAGCCCAGCGCGATCGCCACCAGCCCGATGCAGATGGCGGAGATCTTGGAGATGCGCACCTCCTTCGCCTCTGTCGTGCGGCCGCGGGCGATGACCGAGGCGTAGAGGTCATGGCTGACCGCGGAGGCGCCGGACAGGGTCAGGCCTGCCACCACCGCCAGGATCGTGGCGAAGGCGACGGCGGAGATGAAGCCCAGGAACAGCGATCCGCCGGTGGCATTGGCCAGATGGACCGCCGCCATGTTGGTGCCGCCGATCAAGTCCTTGATCTTGTCGAACCCGCCCTCCGCGTTCAGCGTATAGAAGGTGGGGTCGGTCATCAGGTAGGTGATGGCGCCGAAGCCGATGATGAAGGTCAGGATGTAGAAATAGGCGATGAAGCCTGTGGCATAGAACACGGATTTCCGCGCCGCCTTGGCATCGGCCACTGTGAAGAACCGCATCAGGATGTGCGGCAGCCCGGCCGTGCCGAACATCAGCGCCATGCCCAGCGAAATGGCGGAGATGGGGTCGCTGACCAGCGCGCCGGAGCGCATGATCGCCTCCCCCTTGGGGTGGATCTGGGTGGCCGACGCGAACATCGCCTCCGGGCTGAAGCCGAACTTGAACAGCACGATCAGGGACATGACCGTGGCACCCGCCAGCAGCAGCACCGCCTTGATGATCTGCACCCAGGTGGTCGCCTTCATGCCGCCGAAGGCGACATAGACGATCATCAGCAGCCCGACGATGACAACGGCGTACAGGTAATCAAGCCCGAACAGCAACTGGATCAGCTTGCCCGCCCCGACCATCTGGGCGATCAGGTAGAAGGCGACGACCACCAGCGTGCCCGTGGCCGACAGGATGCGGATCGGGGTCTGGCTCAGCCGGAAGCTCGCCACGTCGGAGAAGGTGAAGCTGCCCAGGTTGCGCAGCCGTTCCGCGATCAGGAACAGCACGATCGGCCAGCCCACCAGGAAGCCGATGGAATAGATCAGACCGTCGAAGCCGGAGGTGAAGACCAGGGCCGAAATGCCCAGGAAGGAGGCGGCGGACATGTAGTCGCCCGCGATCGCCAGCCCGTTCTGGAAGCCGGTGATGCCGCCGCCGGCGGCATAGAAATCAGCCGCCGACCGGGTCTGCATCGCCGCCTTGTAGGTGATGCCCAGCGTTCCCAGCACGAACAGCAGGAACATGATGATGGCGGTCCAGTTCAGCGACTGCTTCGCCACCGCCCCCATGTCGGGACCGGCCGCATAGGCGGCGCCAGCGGCAGCCGCGGCCGCCACGCCCGCCAGGGCTGTCAGCAGGATCTTGCGGGCCATCACCGGTCCCCCATCAGATTGCGGGTCAGCGCGTCGAACCGACCGTTGGCGCGGATGACATAGATGCCGGTCAGCACAAAGGCCGAAATGATCACGGCCAGCCCGATCAGGATGCCCAGGGTGGTGACCCCGTCGCCGATCCGCGTGCCCAGGAAATCCTTCCCGAAGGCGACCAGCAGGATGAACCCGAAATAGATCGCCAGCATCACAGCCGACAGGACCCAGGCGAATCGCGACCGTTCTTGGACAAGTTGCCTGAACCGTGGATCGCTCAGGATAGTCTCCGCTTCCGTCTTCATCGGGTGCATCTCCTCCGGATGCCCGGGTGGGCCCGGGCGTTGTGTCATGACCGCATGCGGGGGGTGACCCCACCGCTCCCGGAACCGGCCGGCTGTCCGCCGCTGGGGTCTCCGGGCCTGCTTTGCCCATTTCAGGGATTTGGGCAGGATAGTGCCCTTATGCCGAGTGTGGTCATTGACACAGGTCAACAATCGGGTCAAACGACCCAACAATTCCGCCGCCCGCCCGCCAATGGCGCAGCGAAGCTGGAGAAAACGTCTGTTTTTCAGAGACTTGTGTGATCCGGGCGGGAAGGCTGGGCAGCCCCTCCCGATCAGTGCCGGGTTCGGTTCTTTCGTATAGGCGCCAAAAGCGCCCCAACCCTTGCCGCCGATCCGCCCCCGCCATACGCCTTATTGCGCCCCTGCATCCGCAGCGCGGATGCAGGCGCCCCTCTCCCCTTCAACCGACCCCTCTCCCCCTGAGGGAGAGGGAGGGGCCCGCCCGGAGCGACAGCGGAGGGTGGGAGGGTGAGGGGTCCCCAAGCACCACCCTTGTTCACCCCTCACCCTCCCAAGCCTGACGGCTTGGGTCCCTCCCTCTCCCTCAAGGGGAGAGGGGAAAACTCGCCCACCGGCCCCGCGAAAGAAGGCCGGAACCCCCGTCCTCACTTCTCCACGAAGGCCTTTTCGACGACGAAATCGGCGGGGTCGTTGCTGGATCCTTCCTTGAAGCCGCGGGCTTCCAGCAGGTCCTTCAGTTCGGTCAGCATGTCCGGCCCGCCGCAGATCATGGCCCGGTCCAGGGCGGGGTCCAGGTCGGGCAGGCCCAGATCGGCTGCCATCCTCCCCGACCGGATCAGGTCGGTGATGCGGCCCTGGGTGCGGAAGGGTTCGCGGGTGACAGTGGGGTAATAGACCAGCTTGTCCCGCACCAGATCGCCGAAATACTCATTCTCCGGCAGGTCCCGGGTGATCAGGTCGTGATAGGCCAGCTCGGATGCCCAGCGCACCGTGTGGGTCAGGATCACGCGCTCGAACTTCCCATACATCTCCGGATCACGGATCAGGCTCATGAACGGGGCAAGCCCGGTGCCGGTGGAGAAGAGATAGAGGGTGCGCCCGGGCGTCAGGTTGTCGGTCAGCAGGGTGCCCGTCGGCTTGCGCCCGACCAGCACCGTGTCGCCCACCTGGATGTGCTG